>JANXBI010000003.1 GCA_025060675.1 Candidatus Caldatribacterium sp. | reverse complement strand
TCTCTCGCCTCTCCTCAATTATTGAACCTGTTCTCACGCTCATCATTGGTGTTGGGGTTTTCTTCGTGGCTTTAGCGTTCTTCATGCCGATATTTGAGATGGCGTCTAAGGGTATGGGAGGGATGTAGGTCATGGTATAATGGATAAAAAAGGAGGTGCAAGAGAAACCCAAAGTTTGGTATAGGTTTTTATCCGAAATGCATGATGCGTGTTTGGGGGTGAGCGCAATGCGTCCTCAGAGGAGAAAAAATGCGGGGTTTACACTCATTGAGCTCGTTGTGGTTGTGGCGATTCTTGGGTTCCTCGTAGCAATAGGAATTCCCCGGTATATGGCGGCAAGGGAAACTGCAGCGGCAAACGCAACAAAAGCGAACCTTCACAATCTTGCAGCTGCCATAGAGCTTTACCTTACGGAAAAGTCTGACTTGCCTGGTAGCCTTAATGACCTTGTAGCTGCTGGGTATATCGGAGGTATTCCAAAAACGCCAAAGGGGAATAACTATACATATGCTCGCGGTTCGGGTTTGACTTACACCATCTCGGACCCTGATATCTACACCGTAGGAGGGAGTCGGTACAAGTATTCAGTTAAAGAAGGCGGGGTTATTGTCGAAGAGCAACAGCAGCCACAACCTACACAGTAGGAGGGAAGCAGTACAAGTATTCAGTTAAAGAAGGCGGGGTTATTGAAGAGCGGGAGCAACAGCCGTGATAGTAAAAGTAACATCGCGTAGTGCAGACATTGGGCTCATCCTAGGCTCTTCTTTGGGATGAGCCCAACCGCTAGTTTACCGTATGTTCGTAAGCTCTCCTGTTTTCAGCAAGTTTACACAAGGAGTGTATGGATAGCGTCTTTGTCCTGTGGTTTTTATGTATTCCTTTTCTTGTTTTCCTCCTTCTTATCTCCCTCTTTGACCTCCGTCACTACATGATTCCCGATTCCCTCATTCTGGCCATTGCCGGTCTTGGTGGTTTCAGAATGCTTTCTACGAGGGACTTCTTTTCCCCTCTTTTTGGTGCTCTCCTCCTTTTTGGCGTTTTCCTCCTCTTGCATCTTCTTTCCCCAGAAGGCATGGGTTTTGGGGATGTGAAGTTTGCTGGAGCTATCGGCTTTTTTCTTGGGTGGAGGCTTGGGCTTCTCGCCACACTCCTTTCCTTCTTTGCCGGGGGCTTTGTGGGTGCCCTCCTTGTCCTCCTGCGGAGAAAGACCATGAAGGACCCCTTGCCCTTTGGACCTTTTCTCGCCTTTGGTGCTGCTTTGAGCTTCCTCTTCGGTGAAGAAGTTATTGCCTGGTATCTTGGGATTTGGATGTGAATATGTGAATATATAGTGGGGACAGGGGGGTGGTCTTGTGAACGAGCGAGTTTTTGGGCGATGTGGGGTAAGCGTGAGCGAAATAGGTTTTGGTGCCTGGGCCATCGGAGGGAGTTGGGGGTACGTTGACGAAAAGGATGCCATTGAGGCTTTGCATCGAGCTATTGACCTTGGGGTGAACTTCATTGATACAGCTGATGTCTACGGCGATGGCCGTAGTGAACGCCTCATTGGCCAAGTTTTGAAAGAACGTCGGGAACGTGTTTTTGTGGCGACCAAAGCGGGGCGCCGTCTTTCTCCCCATGTTCCTGAGGGGTACACCGAGGAGAACCTTGCTCGGTTCGTGGAGCGAAGCCTCAAAAACCTTGGAGTTGATACCATCGACCTTTTGCAACTCCACTGCCCACCCACCCCAGTGTACTATATGCCTGAAGTTTTCGAGGCGTTGGATCGCCTTGTGGAACAAGGGAAGATTCGTTTCTACGGGGTGAGCGTTGAGAAGGTGGAAGAAGCTTTGAAGGCCATAGAGTATCCTGGGGTGCGGAGCGTCCAGATTATCTTCAACATCTTTCGTCAACGTCCTGCGGAACTCTTTTTCCACGAAGCTCGAAAACGTCGAGTAGCCATTATCGCCCGAGTACCCTTAGCCAGCGGTCTCCTCACCGGGAAAATTACCCCCGAGACAACCTTTCCACCCGATGACCACCGGAACTTCAACCGTGAGGGACAAGCTTTCGACCGGGGAGAAACTTTCGCGGGGGTCAACTTGGAGCGCGCTTTCCAGGCTCTTGAGGAACTCAAAAAGCTTGTTCCTGAGGGATACACCATGGCTCAGTTTGCCTTGAAGTGGATTCTCATGTTTCCGGAAGTCACCACTGTCATTCCCGGAGCCAAAAATGCTCGCCAGGCCGAAGAAAATGCTCGAGCCTCAAGCCTTCCCCCACTCTCTGAGGATGTCATGAAAGAAGTGGGACGCATTTACAATACCTACATCCGTGCCGACGTGCACCACAGGTGGTGACAGGGTATCGCTGGGCTCCCAAGACAGTGAAGTTGCCACGTGTCTCCTAGGTTCCAGGGGTTTAATTAGGGGGGAGAGTTATGACCCGGAAAGCAAGAGTTCAATGGGCGATTGCAAGGCGAAAGGATGCTCTTGACCGTTTCCCCCATCAGATTGACTTTACCTGGAGGATGAGAAAACAGGTTGCCGAGATGACGGGGGTCCCAGAAGAAGAACTGCCCTTCCTCCTCGACAACCATATTTTCTACATCGATACCCACAAGAAGGTCCGTAGGGACGAAGAAAAGGGTGTCGATTATGACCTTTTTGGTGTTGGCTGGGATATCGTGCGTTCTGAAGGGTACCTCCCTGTTGAGCACCCGCTCGATACCTGGAGTAAGTGGGAGAAGTACCATTTCCCCGATCCAGCCTCTCCAGTCCTCTACTGTGATGCCCAAAAGATAGACCGTGCGCGGAGTGAGGGGATGTTTATCCTTGGTTGCCAGGGGTGGGTGCTCTTGGAGAGGGCTTGGTTGCTCAGGGGCTTTGAAAATTTTATGATTGACCTTGTTGATAACCCTAAGAGGGTCGAGAGGCTCCTCGATGAAATAACCGAATACCAGATTGCAGTGGCTAAAAACCTTATCAAGCTCGGTGTTGATGGCCTTTACACTGGTGATGACTACGGCAGTCAGCGAGGTCTGCTTGTGGCTCGAAAAACCTGGCAACACCTGATTCAACCTCGTCTTGCACGGATATGGAAGGTAGCCAAAGACGAAGGTTTACCGGTCTTCCACCACTCCTGTGGTAATGTTCTAGAGATTGTCGAGGACATGATTGCGATAGGTCTTGATGTTTTACTCCCCATACAACCTCAGGCTATGGACATAAGGCTTCTTGCAGAACGTTTTGGGGATCGACTTTCTTTTATGGGTGGGATTAGCACCCAGAAAACCCTTCCCTTTGGCACGCCGGAGGAAGTTAGAGAAGAAGTGCGAACCTGTGTCGAGGTTCTGGGCAGGAAGGGTGGGTATATCGTCGCTGCTTCCCACGAAATTAGCTCTGATTGTCCCGTAGAAAACCTCAAAGCTTTACTCGAAGCGATTCAGGAGCTGAACCAGAGCTGTATTCCACTCCTCCAGAAGCTCACCTTTTGAGAGTTTGTGTAGAGGGTGGCAGGACTGCCAAAAGATTAAGCGCTCTTTTTCTCACAACACCTGTTATTTCGGGAGAGCGTTTCATTTCCCTTCTCCTTTGCGAAGCATTGCTGGGGAACCAAGACAGTGCTTATCCATTGGGTCTTCCGTTTTTGACCCAGTTACAAGCACAGTCTTTTGCTGTTTACTTCCTCAACTGGGCTGGGACCCAGGGATTCAGAATGCGTATCCTGAAGGTTCCTGGTCCAACAATTTGCAACTTCTATCTTCCATTTTGGCTAGAAAATGCCCTCTCTTCCTTGTGTGACGCGTGGTATACCATTTTTGTCATAATGGTTCCAATCGCACCATAGTGGGATTGAAAGGTAATCGGTTGTTGTGTTGGTGTTTGAGACTTGGAGCAGTTCCAATCGCACCATAGTGGGATTGAAAGTTGAGGTTGAGGTGGAGTGTGGTGAGGTCTCGAACAGTTCCAATCGCACCATAGTGGGATTGAAAGCTCGGTAGTGCAATCAGTAGCTACAAGATCAGATTTTGTTCCAATCGCACCATAGTGGGATTGAAAGGTGGGGAGAGACCAAGGAATGACAGAAAACGCAGAATTGTTCTAAGCTCTGTGTGTTGTGAGTGTCCCTCCGAAGCCCTTGGGTGAGACTGGCCCACAAGAGTTTCCTGCCTATCTTGAGAACCGAGCCTCCCCCGAAGCTATGGGGTTCTAAGGGAAACTACTGCGACCTCTCCCGAGCTCTCGCCGCCAGGAGACGGTGCTACAATATCCCAAGCCTTGGCTATCCCCTCTTCTGCAACGACCCCTTTGTCCCCTTGCAGGGTGTCTAGCGAAGCTGGACACTCGGAGGCTGGAAACGGGGGCTTGACGCCGCTTGCAGGAGTGGCTCTGTACTGGGGCACTGCCACGCGGCAGTACCCGCATCGAGCTTGAAGTCCCTCTGTCCACCCTGTTCCATAAAACGTGCCTGTAGTGCTGTAGAGGTCCACCGGCACCTCACCCTTAAGGAGCATGTGGGCCAACGCTCAGACAAAGACTTCCTTTTGTGTTCCCACAGATGCAATAGCTGAAAAAAGGCCAACGTGACTTTAAGCTGAGTGGGGAATTTAGGATTTTCCCGCCAGTACTCTCAGCCTTGCGGGTGAATTCCTAGAAGTACTTCCCCGACACTCGGGTGGCGATAGACTTGCCGAACATCCCCTGCAGAACACGGTAGGAAAGCTCTTCCAATTTGAACACGTTGCCCATGTGCAGGGTCTCGTTAACCATCCTGCCGATGAGGTTCCTGCGGTGGGCGCTCAATTTGCGCCATATTTCGGCAAGACGGGCCTGGGTCCTGAGGCACACCTTGCCCTTCTTCCGTTGCCTCAGCTCTTTCCCTGTTAGTCCTGTGGGAGCGGTTGAGCTTGCGCTGGAGCCTGTGTTTTTCTGCTTCCTCCTCTGTAAGCTCCTTGCAAAGGCGATCGAGGTGCATCTTTTTCCTACCAACGCGGGCAATGATAGAGGAACCGGCGTCGATGCCAATAACACCTCTTCCAAGAGCATTTTTCGGCTTCTGGTAGGGCATGACCTCACAGATAAGCTGGGCGTAAAACTTGTTGTATCCGTTTACCTTGCACCTCACCAGGTGGACGTCCTTGACCCGGCAGGAAAAAGCGTGGCAGACTACGGATCCTTCAGGTCGATGGTAGCGGCAAGATGAGACTCTTCTATACCACACAGCCGTTCCACCACCGGGTGTCTGCATTGTTGCCCTTCCCCTCCACAGTGTCCATCTCGTTTTTGCGCTTAAAGCGCACTTTCTTTCCACACATCGTGTTGCAGCGCGGTATCTGTAAGACCGTGTTTGGAGTAAGTTTCCTGGATGAGGGTGTTGCTTGGGTCTTTGTCCCCTACTCTCCAAGCTTTCTGCTACGGCTTGAACTGTTGGGTGAGCTTTGCCCATTTCACGGCTGCTCCCAAGTAGGCATTGTGGAGCTTGCAGGTTGCCCCCAGGTGAGCCAGCAAAGTCTTCTCCTGAAGAGGAAGACCCGGAAAAAGGGAACTTCACATGCGAAACTTGGTGTTTCAAACGTTGCTGCTTGATGTATTCGCGTAAGGTCACAAGGGGAGTGCCCTAAGCAGTTGCCACAAGTTTCTCTGAGTCGTGCATCCACTCTGTCTTTCAGGACAGAAGGGCGGTACTTCGGGCACTAGACTACATGGTACTTGCACAAGTATGCCCCATTGTGGTTGGGCTTAAATTGACGCTTCATGCCATTGTCGCGCCACAGGACAATATACGACACACAAAAATTTTGGCCGCGTTATCTCTGGCCCTAAAGGGCGAGTCCTGCGGCGGCCATTTCTCGGTCACTAAGCCTCGGGGAACCGAAAGGAAACAGCCAAGGGGTTAGGGCGCCGAAAGCGCTAAGGGCTCACCATCCCAGGATGCTTAGGCGTGGCGTGATGTACAGGCTTTGTCCAATGAGGATTCAGAGGCAGGGAAGGTTCTACTGCGTTCACAGAAATCGTCCTGAGGAGAGATGGTAAGCTCTGTACTTGTGCATAAGCCCAAGTATCTCCCGCTTGCCCACAGCTTATCCCTCAGGTGAGGAAGGTTGACCTCAGCTTGGGGTTAACGCTGTCTGAGGACGCAAAAGGAGAATATGGTCTTTTGACTCTTTGAAGTTGGAAAGGTGCCACTGATACAGGTTTAGAGAGGGACCTTTTAGGGGGGTGACAACATGAGGAAACAGACATGACCTGGTGAGCCGTGCAGGAATCGAACCTGCGACACCCGGATTAAAAGTCCGGTGCTCTACCTACTGAGCTAACGGCCCACCGGACAGGGTTAATATACTATGAGCGCCGAGCCATGTCAAGGGCAAGTGCTGTGTGTCGGTTGGGGAGTGTAGTGTGTAGATGAATCGCCTTTGGCAGGTTGTTGCAGAAGGCACCTCTATTTCTCTGTCCCCTTTGAAGGTTCTCACAATTTTCGAGGCTGCGAGGTGGTTTTAAGTGAGGTGCAAAGAGGACTTTCAGAGGTTACGAAAATCGTACCTCGACTCTTTGTCGAGCCTCCTCTTCAGCCTCAAAGTACGCTCGTTTTGTGAAGCCAAAGGCGCGAGCAAGGAGGAGGGCTGGAAATTTCTCGATGGTTGTGTTGTATCGGTAGACAGTGTCGTTGTAGAATTGGCGGGCATAGGCAATTTTGTTCTCCGTCTCGGCGAGTTCTCCCTGAAGGCTCTGGAAGTTCTCGCTTGCCCGGAGCACTGGATACGCTTCGGCAACGGCAAAAAGCTGTCGCAAGGCTTGGGTTAAGGTGTTTTCTGCACGCCCTTTCTCTTCAGGCCCTTGAGCAGCAATGGCTGCCTGACGGGCTCGGGCTACAGTTTCGAAAACCTCCTTTTCGTGGACAGCGTATCCTTTTACCGTTTCCACAAGGTTTGGGATAAGGTCATAACGGCGTTTGAGCTGGACTTCGACTTGCGCCCAGGCGTTGTCCACACGGTTACGGAAGGTGATAAGGCGGTTGTAGAGGGTCATGAGGTACACAAGGACGATGATGACAACGCCAAGAACAATCCATCCCATTGGGTCACCCTCCTTTTTCTGTCGGTGTGTGCCCTCTTCGGTAAAAGAGGATGTGGTGTTTATTCCTAAATGCGTGCGTGACTGGCATTCTTTCCAACCCTTTTTTGTGGTCTAAAGCCACACCACACGCCTATTGTACCACAATTTTTCGGTGTCCTTGTTGACAGGGAAGCCCCAATATGTTATATAACTGACAGAAACTGTGTAAATAGTAACAACATTGCCTCTGGGAAGAAAGGAGCAGTGGAGCAGGTGGGCGAAATCTACTCGGATGCTTTGGGCATGATTGAGACGCGGGGTTTTGCGGCAATGGTTGAGGCAGCTGACGCCATGGTTAAGGCAGCGAAGGTCGAGCTTGTGGGATATGAGAAAATCGGTGGGGGGTATGTTACTGCTATTGTGCGGGGAGACGTTGCCGCAGTACGAGCAGCTTTAGATGCTGGGCAAGTTGCTGCGGCGAAGGTTGGAGAGGTTGTTTCCGTCCATATTATCCCACGGCCTCACCCCAACGTGGACGAGGTTCTCCCTCTGGGCCGGGGAGGAAAGAAAAAGGACATCCCTATCGGCGAGAAAGATTAACGGAAGGAGTTTGTCCATGATTCTTGCCCGGGTGGTGGGAACGGTCGTTTCCACCCGAAAGGAAGAGAAAATCAAGGGTATCAAGTTTTTGCTCCTTGAGAAGATCGATCCTGTCACGCTCCAGGGGAAAGGCGATTACCTTGTAGCTATGGACTGCGTAGGTGCCGGGAAAGGTGAAATTGTCTTTTACGTTTCTGGAAGCAGTGCTCGTATGACCGCAATAACTGAGGGAAAACCAAGTGATGCCGCCATTGTCGCCATCGTGGACGAAATCGAGGTCGAGGGAAAAGTTGTATACCAGAAGGATGCTGTTCCCGTGTCGACGTAGAAAGGGATTGGTATGCTCCTTGCAAGAGTCGTCGGAACTGTTGTCGCAAGCCAGAAAAACGATGGCATCCGGGGTGGGAAATACCTCCTCGTGCAGACCTGCGATACTCGGGGAAAAGCAAAAGGGGAATGCCTCGTCGCTTTGGACCTTGTGGGATGCGGTCGGGGGGAGGTCGTTCTGATTTCTCAGGGGAGCTCAGCTCGCCAGACGGAGTTCACGTACCAGAAGGCAGTTGATTGTGTCATCGTTGGTATTGTGGACCGCGTTGAAGAGAATGGTCAAGTCGTCTTTTGGAAGGAATGGGAAAGGTAATGGACGTTGTGGCAACTGTCCAAGCCATGGGGGTTGTGGGAGCAGGAGGGGGAGGGTTCCCTACGCATCGGAAACTCTCCCACCCTTGTGAAGTTGTCATAGCCAACGGAGCAGAGTGCGAGCCTCTCCTTGGCAACGATACCTTTGTCATGGAGAGGGAAGCGGCAGATGTTGTTCTCGGTCTTTCTCTGGCCATGGAGGCAACAGGGGCCAGAAAGGGCTTTATCGCCTTGAAAGCGAAACACCCCCGGGCGGAAACAGCTCTTCGCGATGCTGCACAGGGGAAAGAGAATATCCACGTTTTCCTCCTTGGCGATTATTATCCGGCGGGTGATGAGTTCCTCCTTGTTCGAGAGGTTACGGGCCGCATCGTTCCAGAAGGAGGTATCCCCTTACATGTAGGGGTTGTGGTGCTCAACGTTGAAACGTTGCGGAATATTGCTCAGGCAGCACGGGGAAGGCCAGTTATCGAGCGAACCCTCACGTGCCATGGAGAGGTACGAAGACCCTCAGTTCTCCGAGTGCGAATTGGTACACCCTTCGAAGAAGTCTTTGCCCGTTGCGGTGGAGTAACCGTTGACGAGTACGTCATCGTCGTTGGCGGCCCCATGATGGGTTGGGTCACCACCGATGCAAAGGCTCCGGTAACGAAAACGACGACTGGCGTTTTTGTCCTTCCTCGGGATCACAACCTAATCCGGAAAAGGACGCTACCGCTTCCTTATATCATCAAGCAGAGTAAAGCCGCGTGTTGTCAGTGTACATACTGTACAGAGCTCTGCCCCCGGTACCTCCTTGGACACAATCTTGCTCCGCATAAGATTATGCGCCAGATTAACCTTGGGCTTGATGTGCCTCCCGAAGTGATTGAAGGGGCAGTCCTCTGCAGTGAGTGTGGGTTGTGTGAGGTTTTCGCCTGTCCAATGGAGCTCTCACCCCGTGTGGTGAATCATGTTATTAAAGAGCGTTTTCTCGCCATGCAATACCGACCAACCTTCCCCAAGAGGAAGCTCGAAGTCCGGAGCGATTTCCCGTACCGGAAGGTTCCGGTTGCCCGAATTGAGGGGCGATTGCAAATTGAACGGTACAAAAAGCGTCCTCTGACGTATCTTGAGGACGTTTTGGTGCCTTCGCGGGTTGAGCTCCTCTTGAAGCAACACGCCGGTGTGCCGGCCCGACCGGTTGTCCGGGTAGGTGATGTGGTCCAGGAAGGTGATGTTGTGGGGGAAATCAGTGGGGAGGTTAGCGCTCGAGTGCATGCAAGCATTGCAGGGCGTGTTGTCTTTGTCGACGAAGAGCGGGTCGTGATTGAGAGCAGGAACTGAGGTGGATGATGGAACTCACTGTCCTTGGGGCGCTGGAGTTGAATTCCATTGCGGTGGGCATCAAGGCTCTGGATGCCATGGTGAAAGCGGCACCAGTGCGAATTGTTGATGCCAAGACCATCTGTCCAGGGAAGTTCATTATCGTGGTCAGTGGTGAGGTTGCCGAAGTTGATGCCTCTCTCACGGCAGGAAAAGAAACAGGAGAGGGATACTTAGTTGATGAGCTTTTCATTCCCAACCTCCACCCCCAGGTTATCCCGGCCATCCTGGGCACGGTGGTGTGCGAAATATGGGATGCGGTGGCTGTGGTTGAGTCGCTTTCAGCCATAGCGAGCATCGAAGCGGCAGATGCAGCGGCGAAAATGGCTGATGTCCTCATTACGGAGGTGCGTCTTGCGGTAGGGATGGGAGGGAAGTCTTACGTGAAGATGATAGGGGATATTCACGAGATTGAGGCTGCGGTTGCGGCGGCAAGAATGGTCGTCTCCCGCCGAGGTTTACTCTGCAAGGACATCATCATTCCCAGTCCCCATCCCGACATTCGGCCGTACTTCCTCTTTTAAAGGTGGGGTAAGGATATGGAAATCAAGGAAGCTGATATCCGCTCGATTGTAGAGCAGGTTATCGATAGACTCGAGAAAAGTGGTGTGCTTCCTCGGGTTTCTGAAGCTCCGGAAAGATCCCCGCTTCGAAGTGAAGGGATTTTCGAGAATGTGGATGAAGCGGTGAAGGCAGCAAGGAAGGCCCATGAAAAGCTCATGGAACTCCCCTTAGAGACCCGGCGGAATATCATCCGTGCTATCCGGAGGGTTGCAGTGCGGGAAGCCGAAACCCTTGCCCAGATGGCCCACGAGGAAACGGGTATGGGTCGTGTGGCGGATAAGGTTGAGAAAAACCGCCTGGCTGCTTTGAAGACCCCAGGCGTTGAAGACCTTGAGCCTATGGCCTTTACGGATGAACATGGGCTTACGCTTGTGGAACGAGCCCCGTATGGGGTCATTGCTTCCATTACACCTTCCACAAACCCCACCTCAACCGTTATCAACAACACCATCAGTATGGTGGCAGCGGGAAATGCCGTCGTTTTCCATCCCCATCCTGGAGCAAAGCGCTCATCGTGTTACACCGTGACCCTTCTCAACCAAGCTATTGTTGAAGCCGGAGGTCCAGAGAACCTCATCTGTGCCATCGGTAATCCTACCCTTGAGTCCGCCCAAACGCTCATGAAGCATCCTGCTATTCGTCTCCTTGTGGTTACCGGTGGAGGAGGAGTTGTCCAGGCAGCTATGGCAAGCGGCAAGAAGGTGATCGCTGCTGGTCCTGGGAATCCCCCTTGTGTGGTGGACGAAACTGCAGATATTGCTAAAGCTGGCCGGGATATCGTCCTCGGTGCGGGATTTGACAACAACATTGTGTGCGTCTGTGAGAAAGAAATCCTTGTGGTGAACGAGGTCGCGGAAGACCTCCAAAAAGCCATGGAGTTCAACGGTGGGTTCCGCCTTAACCGGCGCCAGATGGAAGAGGTAACGCGCCTTGTTATCGACGAGCCAGGGGGTCCGGGAAAACCCGGGAAACCGAAAAGGGAATGGGTAGGAAAGGATGCCTACCTCATCGCTCGAGAGATTGGGGTGCGAGTTCCTGAGAACACGAGGATCCTCTTTGGGGAAGTTGACCGGGACAATCCTCTCATCTGGACAGAGCAATTGCTTCCGGTGATTCCTGTAGTGCGTTTCCATGATGTGGAAGAGGCTATGGAATTCGCTGTCGAGTGTGAGCACTACTTCCGGCATACCGCAGTTATGCATTCTCGTAATATCGCGAACCTCTCGAAAATGGCTAAACTTATGGACTGCTCTATTTTTGTGAAGAATGGTCCAGCGTATAGTGGTCTTGGGAAAGGAGGAGCGGGGTTTACGAGTTTCACCATCGCTACTCCTACCGGGGAGGGTCTCACAAGGCCACGAACGTTCACTCGGGAGCGACGCTGTACCCTTGTCGATTATTTCCGGATTGTGTGAGGGGGAAGGCCGTGAAGATTGCCAAAGTCGTTGGAACGGTAGTGGCAACGCAGAAAGTACCTTCTTTTGAAGGGGTGAAGCTCCTCCTCATCCAACCCCTTGATGAACACTTGCGCCCTGTGGGGTCCCCAATGGTTGCCTGTGATACGGTACAAGCAGGCGTTGGCGACATTGTCTTCTACGAAGGAGGGCGGGAGGCAGCTTTAGCTTTGCCAAATTGGTTCAACCCCTCCGATTGTACCATTCTTGGGATTATCGATGCGGTAGAAGTTGAGGGGGGCATGTCTTCATGATGCTGGGAAAAGTTGTGGGTCATGTGGTGTCAACGGCTAAGCTCCCCATCCTTCGAGGATTGAAAATCCTGGTTGTGCAACCTATTGACAAAGAGGGAAAGCCTAAGGGGCAGACGCTCCTTGCCTTCGACATGGTCCAGGCAGGGGTTGGGGATACGGTGCTTGTCATCGATGAGGGGAATTCCTGTCGGACGATTCTTGGCGACCCTCAGGCGCCCATTCGGATGCTCATTGTGGGTATTGTCGATGAGATTGAAACGTAAAGGGGTCGAGCATAGATGGAACGGAGCTTTCCTCGGGTAATCCAGAATGTGGTCGGAGGGCTCCATGCGCTGGGGACTCCCCCAAAGCAGGAGCCGGACCCGGTGAACCAGAAAGACCATGTGGTGCGAGTCGCTATTGGTTCAGATCACCGAGGCTTTGAGGCAAAAGAGATCCTGAAGCGGTATTTGACGCAGCTTGGATATCGGGTGTACGATGTGGGAACATTTAGTAGTGAGCAAAGCGTGGATTACCCGGACTTTGCCGTAAAGGTGGCCCAGAAAGTAGCCTCTGGGGAGTGTGAACGGGGCATTATGATTGATGGAATGGGTATTGGTTCCTGCATGGTGTGCAACAAGGTGAGGGGTATTCGGGCGGCCCTTTGCTACGATCGAGACAGTATCATCAACAGCCGCGAACACAACAACGCTAATGTTCTCACTTTGGGGGCCCGACATTCTCCGGAGGAGCTTTGTGAGCTTGTGAAACTCTGGCTTGAGACGCGATTTGCCGGAGGACGGCACTGGTCTCGAGTGAATAAAATCATGGCAGTGGAGAGGAGTAACTTCGGGTCATGAACAGGGAAGAACTCATTGAACGAGTGACCAAAGAGGTTTTGGCGCGGCTTCGTGGTGACCAGCGGGGAAAAGAGGTGTGTACGTGTCCTGAGGCGCAAGGGGGTGGGCTTCTTCTTACCCCACGGGATATCGCCCGCTACATCGACCACACTCTTTTGCGCCCTGACGCGACGCGATCGATGATTGAGAAACTGTGTGACGAAGCGGTACAGTATGGATTCTTTGCCGTGTGTGTTAACCCTTGCTGGGTTGCGCTTTGTGCTCGGAGGTTGCGGGGAACAGGGGTGAAGGTTGCCACAGTTGTTGGATTCCCCCTTGGGGCAACGGATAGTCGTACAAAGGCCTTTGAGACCCGCAATGCTATTGAAAATGGGGCGGACGAAATTGACATGGTCATCAACGTCGGAGCGTTGAAGTCCCGAGACCTCAAGACTTTTGAGGAAGACCTCTGGGCGGTGAAACGGGCGTGTCGCCCAACCACGGTCACAAAGGCTATCATCGAGACCTGCCTCCTCACGGATGAGGAGAAGGTCCTGGCATCAGAAATCGTGAAAAAGGTGGGATACGATTTCGTCAAGACCTCAACAGGTTTCTCAACCGGTGGTGCTACTGCTCGCGATGTAGCTCTTATTCGACGAACGGTTGGTCCCAAGATGGGCATTAAGGCTTCGGGGGGTATCCGGACCTTTGAAGATGCGCGTCTCATGATTCTCTCTGGAGCTACGCGCCTTGGGACGAGTTCTTCTGTCAAAATTGTTACTGGTGGTGAGTGAGGGGTAGAGGAGATGGCGGATCGGAAGACGCAAGATGTCAGCGAGCTTGTAACGTACATTGCTGAAATTGTGGTTCGGGAACTTGGGAGCACTCCTAAGACACCGCAGGAAGATTTTTCTGTCCCTGTTGAGGTTTCAAACCGACACTGTCATCTCACGAGGGAGACCTTCGAAATCCTCTACGGGAAGGGGAAGGAGTTGACGCTTCTTCGGGAGCTTTCCCAGAGGGGGGAGTTCGCCGCTCAAGAGACGGTGACCCTCGTTGGCCCAAATATGCGTGCTATCGAAGGTGTGCGTGTCCTTGGTCCTTTTCGGAAATTTGACCAGGTGGAGCTTTCTTTCACCGACGGCTTTTACCTGGGGATGGAACTCCCAGTTCGGCTGAGTGGGGATGTGGCGGGCTCTGCTCCTATCACCATCGTTGGTCCCAAGGGTTCGGTGACGCTTAAGGAGGGAGCTATCCGAGCGATGCGCCACCTCCATGCGAGTCCTGAGGAGGCGAAAAAACTCGGTCTCAAGGATGGGGACCGAATAGCTATAGAGGTCGCTGGCCCTATTGGGGTTGTTTTCCGCAACGTTGTTGTCCGGGTTTCCCCCAACGGACGCCTCGCTCTCCACATTGACACAGATGAGGCCAACGCTGCAGGCATCAAACGACAGGGCGTGGGACGGATTGTGCGATAGTGGGCGTTTTTCATGAGTGCATTTCTAGGTGCAGAAAACACTAAGGGGAGCCACGAAGGCTCCCCTTAGTGTTTGGTAACCCCGAGGGATGGGGTGGTTATTTCTCCTTTCCCGTTGGGGCGTACTCAAAGTCGATCATCTTCCATCCGGTGAGCTCAATCTTTTCAGTTACCTGCGGGGAGAAGTTGAACCACCGTACCAGGTAGTCTGCCTGCATGTGGTCCACTTTCCAGGCCTTAAAATCGTACCAGTTCTCGTAGAACATAATCTTGCGGTAGTTCCTGGCCATAGTGTTCATGTCGAGGTTCACATGCATGTCGTACTGGATGCATCCAGGTTCGGTGTGGGTGAGAGGGACAAGAGCCATCATTTCTTTGAATGCCCGATCCTCAAATCCCTCTTTTACGTCTACGATGGCAAGGAGGGTGTACCTGTCTTTTGGATTGGGATTCTCTCCGCCACGGAAGACCGGGTTGGTGGGAAGGTCGACCTTCTCCCAGATGGTAAGGTCAATCTTTTCACAAACCTCCTTGGACTTCTCAAACCAGGCCTTGAGGTAGGGCATCTCCATATGCTTGTCCCAGTCCTCACGGCTTCGCCAAATCTCGTAGAACATGTAGAGCCGGGGGTTCTCCACCATGTAGTTGTTCTCTTCAGTCCCTACGTTTATGTGCATCTGGTAGAAAATGCATCCTGGCTCTCTGTTCGTGAGGGGGATGAGTTTCATGAGCTCTTCCCTGGCTACCTGCTCGTATCCCTCCTTCACATGGACGATGGCTAGAACGACAAAATTCCGATTGTCACCAGCAAATGCCACTCCAAGGCCCAGCATCCCAACAAGCATCACGCCAATAAGCATCCCTAACCACAGCCTACGCATGCACTTTCCCTCCTCTCATGAATTGGTATTCCAGAAAAACCCAAGAGTTATCATCTTCTTTGCTATTCTTGTAACATCACCTCCATTCTTTGGGATATAAGCTTCAAATTATGATATTTTTTTAACACAACTCCGGCAGAAATAATAGCACTCCCTCAGTGTGGTGTCAAGACTCCCAAGGGAGTGCCTTACAAAAATCTAAAGGTGACATTCGCCCATTGTCCCTCTACCTTGCTTGTATTCACACATCATGAGAAATTTCAAACGGCCCATCGCCGAGCTCGTTCAACAGCCCTCTTCCATCCTGCGTAGAGCTCCTCTCGGCGTGCTGCATCCATTCGGGGTTCAAAGACCCTATCTACTTTCCACTGCCTAGCGATTTCCTCCTTACTCTTCCAGAATCCCACTCCTAATCCTGCAAGGTATGCTGCACCCATGGCTGCCATTTCGGTGACGACTGGTCGGATAACGGGAACTCCAAGAATATCCGCCTGGAACTGCATGAGGAAGTTGTTCTTCACCGCACCGCCATCAACTCGGAGGGACTCAAGGACCTGGCCGGAATCGGCAACCATTGCCTCGAGGACATCCCGGGTTTGGTACGCCATAGATTCGAGGGTTGCTCGGACGATGTGCTCTCGGGTTGTACCCCGGGTGATGCCGATGATGAGGCCCCGAGCGTACATATCCCAGTAAGGGGCGCAAAGTCCTGTGAAAGCAGGGACAACGTAGACTCCAGCAGTATCTGGGACTGCCTGAGCCATAGCCTCAGTTTGGGCGGCATTTTCGATGATTTTGAGCCCATCCCGAAGCCATTGCACTGCTGCACCTCCGATGAACACCACTCCCTCGAGAGCGTACTCAATTTTTCCGTTAATTCCCCAGGCAAGATCAGTAGTAAGACCATTCTGGGAGAGGATGAATTGCTCCCCAATGTTCATCATAAGGGCGAGGGCGGTTCCGTACGTGTTTTTGGCCATGCCAGGTTTAAAACAGGTCTGACCAAAGAGTGCAGCGTGCTGGTCTCCAGCTACGCCAGAGATGGGAATCTCTTCACCACCCAGGATTTCTCTATTCGTGGCTACGGCCATGACTCCGCTTGATGGTTTTGGGGACGGGAGGATTTCACGAGGGATTTCTAAGGCATCGAGGAGTTCCTGGTCCCAGTCGAGGGTCCGGACATTGAAGAGCATAGTGCGGGATGCATTGGAATAGTCCGTTACGTGGGCTTTTCCGCCACTAAGGTTCCACATAAGCCACGAATCGATGCATCCCATAAGGAGTTTCCCTTTGCGGGCAAGGTCTTTCGCGCCAGGAACATTTTCAAGGATCCACTTGATTTTCGTGGCCGAGAAGTATGCATCGATGGTGAGTCCCGTCTTTTCCCGCACTTTTTCCTCAAAGCCTCGAGCTTTCAAGTCTTCACATATAGGGGCAGTTCTCCGGCACTGCCAGACAATGGCATTGTAGATTGGTTCTCCCGTGTCCTTATCCCATATAATGGTTGTTTCCCGCTGATTGGTGATGCCAATACCTGCAACCTGAGATGGCTGGGCTTTGGCTTTCTCTAAAGCTTCCCTCATGCAGGTCAAGGTGGTTTCCCAATGCTCGCGGGGATTGTGCTCTACCCATCCGGGATGGGGATAAATTTGGCTGATTTCCCGGTAAGCACTGGAGACAACGTTGCCCCCCTGGTCAACGAGGATGACCCTTGTCCCCGTTGTCCCCTGGTCAATAGCCATGATGTAATCCTTTCCCATCATACGTCCCCTCCACTTGGTGTAATAATGGCCTTTAGGGCCTTTCCCTCGCGTACCATGGTAATTCCCTCAAGAATTTGAGAAAGGGGGTAGATGTGGGTTATGTACTTCTCCGGGATGATCTTCTTTTCCGCCAGAATTTTGAGGGCTAAGCGGTTTTGCAAGGCTGTGGATGCATGGGCTCCGAAGACGCCAACCTCTTTGTAGTGGATGAGGTTGCTATCGATATAACCCGTGGATTTCCCTTGGGGCAGACCCCCAAAGAGGCTCACTCGACCCCTTCGGGCGACCATTTGGAGAGCCTGGTTCTGTGCTTCACCCACTGGACAGGCCACAATGGCTACGTCAACGCCTCGTCCCCCAGTTTGGGCCAGCACTTCCTGTACGGGATCAGTCTCTTTGGCGTTGATGGTGATGATGTTCTCTCGAAGGCTTTTAGCGTACGCAAGTCGTTCTGGGACAACATCAACAAGGAAAACAGCGCTTGCACCTTTGAGAAAGGCAAGCTCTGCATGGAACAGCCCTATGACTCCTGCTCCAATGATAGCTACCGTGTGTCCAAGACCTATGTTCAGGAAACTTTGTCCGTTGACACAGCAGGCCAAGGGTTCCGCCAGGGTTGCTTCGGCAAAGCTGAGTCCTGGGGGGATGCGGTTGACGTGGCCCTGGCGTACTGCTTTTGCTGGCACTGCCATGAATTCAGCAAAGCCTCCATCGAATTCAAAACCAATAGTCTCAAGTTTTGGACACATGTTGGTTGCGCCCATGCGGCAATACTCACACGTTCCGCAGCCTATGGCTGGAGCAACGGTCACCGCCTCTCCCACGCTGTAGTCCGAAAGTCCAGGTCCTATTTCTCTGATAATACCGGCGACTTCATGTCCCAGAATCCGTGGGGGTTGCACGTGAGCGCTTCCGTGGAAGAAGGTACGAACATCGGAACCGCATATGGCACAGGCTCGTACTTCGATAATCAGTCCCCCAGGTTCAGGTTTCGGATTAGGAACTTCTTCCACTACGATTTGCCCGATGTCTTTCATAACCGCAGCTTTCATAGCGTTCCTCCTTCGCGATCAGGGGAGGAAGAGAACTTTGTTGAAGAACTCTTCCTTCTTCCAGAGACGTTCAAAGACTTGGGGAGCATCATCGAGACGGAAACGGTGGCTAATAACCGGATGGCACTTGATGTGTCCCTTGGCCATAAAGTGGAGTGAAACTGCCCACTCGTTGACTGGAAGGGGTGAGAAGACCGAGTTCCATGCACCTACGATGTGGATTTCTTTACGCAGGATTCCATCAAGTGTTGTGCTGGGAATGACGAGGTCATCATAGGAAATGCCACAGAATACCACAGTCCCTTCTTTTTTCGCCATACGGAGCCCTTGTTCCTGGGTAATTTTGGATCCCGCAATCTCTACGACGCACTCCACACCAGCGCCGTGGGTTTTTTCAAGCACGAAAGCTACTGGATCCTCTTTCTTGGCATTTACGGTGTAGTCGGCACCGAGTTCCTTTGCGATGCGGAGTTTCTCGTCAAAAATATCGATGGCGAATACATCCTTTGCACCCATGACTCTTGCCCATTGAATGGCAAAAAGTCCAATGGGCCCAACACCAAGGACGACAACGGATTTCCCCGCCTTCATGTCCCCCTGACGCATCGCATGAAACGCGATAGCTACGGGGTCAGTGCACGCGCCAGACTCAAAATCGAGCTCTTCAGGAAGCAGAAGAATATCGCACTCTTCGACTGCCACATACTCTGCCATAGCTCCATCGACACGAGAACCGTAGTAGCTATAGTGGTCGCAGAGATTGAATTTTCCGACTTTGCAGTAATCACAGGTTCCACAGGGGATAAGAGGTGCCACCGTGACCCTGTCTCCTGGTTTACATGCGGTGACTTTGGAACCGACATCCACGACCTCTCCAGAGAACTCATGGCCGATGGTCATGGGATACGAGTATGTCCCCTTTTTCATAACCCTTCCTGGGTCTGACCCGCACACTCCTACAGCGCGGACTCGGACGAGAACCTGGTGGTCACCGATGCGAGGTATAGGGACTTCTTCAACCCGAAGGTCCCCTGGGGCATGAAGCCGGACCGCTTTCATCGTTGCAGCCACGTGAAGCAACTCCCTTCTCAGCTCGTTTTGTGTTTTTTAAGTTTCATTTTTTGATAAAAAAATGTCATTTGCGTAGACATTATATAATTCCTACGGGTTCTTGTCAACGATACTTCCATCGGTCTTAGCTTCCCTCTTTTCTTTGGCGGAAATTCCATTACAATATTCCAAAGAGCTTTGCCCAGTGAAGGGTACCCCGAATTGAGGTGGAATGGAACGATGAAGAAACGAGATAGGCTAAACTACATAGGCAAACAGGTCGTACTTACTGGCGTGGTCACCATTAAAGACCTCGCTGAGCAGCTTGGCGTATCCACCATGACTATTCGAAGAGACCTGCAAGACCTCGCACGAGAGGGCGTTTTGACCCTCATTCCTGGAGGCGCGGTTTTGAAGCGGGAATCGAACATGATTAATGAGCAAGAGTATGCCATAACGAAGGCTCAAACGTACATGACGAAAGAGAAGATTAAAATTTGTCAAAAAGCTGCTTCTTTTGTACAAGAAGGGGACACAATTGTTATCGATACTGGTTCGACGACGGAGCATCTCCCGAAGTTTATTCCCCAGAATACGAGGTTGACCATCATTTGCTACTGCTTGAATACCCTTCTGAGCGTGTATACCCACAGCAAGGGGAGCCAAATTATCTTTCCTGGTGGGTATTTCCATGATAACACGCTGATGTTTGAGAGTCCGGAGGGTATTTCGCTCATCCGGAAAGTCAGGGCGAACAAAGCTTTCATCTCCGCAGCAGGTGTTGAAGAAGAACTTGGTGTTACCTGCGCCAACCTCTACGAGGTCGATGTCAAGAGGGCGGTGATCGAATCGTCGGATACGAAATTCCTCCTCGTGGACTCTTCAAAATTTGGTAAGGTGACGACAGCCTATTTTGCAGACCTCAAGGAGTTTGATGTTGTCATTACCGATGCAGGAATTCCAGAAAAGTACCGAAAAATTCTTGCTAAACTGGGGATTCAGTACTACATAGTTTAGGAGAGTTTTTGGTCTTTACATAACGCATTCTGTTATTTTATTGACGCTTGGAGCTGCATTTTTTCCGCTTGAATACCTGTACTGAAGCCGAAGCCCAGTTCTGGGCGCCTTTCCCCTGGCATTTCGTTTGGTCCGTATTGACAAATTCGCTGTGGGACTTTATCCTGTTGTCGAAAAGTTTAATTTTTATCAAAAAATGATACGGGAGGAGCGTTTATGAGGCTGAAGGACAAAGTGGTCATTGTCACTGGCGGTGGTCAAGGACTTGGGGAGGCTTTCGCAAAAGGGTGTGCTCGGGAAGGGGCAAAGGTGGTTATTGTCGACGTGAACGAGGAAACAGGGAAAAAGGTTGAGAAGGAAATTGGCGAGAATGCAGTGTTTATTCGCACCGATGTCGCCTCGCGACCACAGGTCCAAGCGATGGTGGATGAGGTGATGAAGCGCTTTGGGAGAATCGACGTGCTCATCAACAACGCAGGGGTTCACGCTGGAGGGAAGTTCTGGGAAGAGAGCGAGGACATCTGGCGGCGCATGTTCGAAGTGAATGTCATGGGTGTAGTCCATTGCTCACAGCTTGTTGTGCCCATCATGATGAAACAGGGGAAGGGGAAGATTATTAACGTGTCCTCAAAGGCAGCCATTGTTGGCGAACCGTACCATGCTGCGTACTCGGCTTCAAAAGGTGCTGTGCTTTCCCTCACAAGAGCTATGGCTGCGGAGTTAGCCCAGTACGGTATTCGTGTGAATGCCCTTTGCCCAGGAACCACCTTAACTCCTCTTGGACAATCGGCCCTTGCTGATCCAGAACTCCGAAGGGCCCTTGAGAGTGGCATTCCTCTGGGGAGGCTCGGTCAACCTGAGGACCACATAGGCTCGGTGCTCTTTCTTGCCTCTGACGAGTCTGACTGGATGACTGGTCAGATGATTGTCGTCGACGGCGGGCTGTCAATGATTTAGCTTCTTAGTTTTTTGGAAACACCCCGTATCTCTGGTGCCCAGGAAGTGGTACCAGATACGGGGAGAAAGTCTCTGCTGGAAGAGGAGGCGGAAAACAATGGGACAAATTTACCCTGCGGGTGACAACCGGGAGCTCGTTGTTCTGGCTTTGAATCGTATCAAGGCAGGGTACGAGCAGGTAGCCAGGGAAGAGCTCATGAAGCTCATCCCCCTCACGAACAGAGAACCAGGGTGCATTTTCTACCGGATGCACGTAAACGTGGGGACTGAGGAACACAACTACATGGTGGAGAACCCTCGCTTCTACATGTTCTACGAGATTTGGCGAAGCCGCGCGGACTGGGACAAGCACATGGAGATGCCTTACATCAAACACTGGGCTGAGGTAGCCAAGGAAGTATGTGAGAGCTGGGAGCTTTACATCTGGGAGAAGGTCAACCTTCCTACCAACCCGGTCTTCCGTGGCGGAGAGCTCACCGACCCCAAGGAGCAATACACTCTCCTTGCTCTTGTGGATGTGAAAGAGGGATTTGAGGATCGGGCATTCAAAGAAATGCTGGCTCTTGTCCCTCTCACCCACACCGAACCTGGATGCATCCAGTACGACATGCATGTGAACCTCGACATGAACACTATGGCCAGGAACTACCGCAAGATTATGTTCTACGAGAACTGGTACAACTTCAAAGTCTGGAAAGTGGACCACATGCAGGCAGGCTACCTGGTACGGTGGTTCAACTTCTCCCCGCAGGTAACTGAAAAGATTGAGCTCACCGGATGGAAGATGCTTGACTACGAGCTCACGTATACGGGGAAGGAAAAGTAATAAGTTTTGCGAATGAGGATAGCCTTCAGGAGTGCGCTCCTGAAGGCTTATATTTTGTTGTCTTCCTGTATAGACGTCTTTACCAAAAGGTGGTATGCTATGGGTAACCTGGAGAGGAGGGGAGTTGTATGATACGTCTTGGCCTTCTCACCTTTTCGGACAGCCGATCCACCGCCTACCAAGCTATGCTCCCTGTGAATCTCGAGTTCCAAAGGAAACTCGAGGAAGCCCTCAAAAGCACGAATGAGGTTGAAGTTCTCGTCGGGCGAAGTGTGATCCAGACGCCAAAACAGGCTGAGGCGGAAGTCGCTAGTCTCGAAGCGATGGGTGTCGATGGTTTCCTCTTCCACTTTGCGGGGTGGAGTTTCCCCCATTTGGCCACGGTAGCAGCAAGACGTGCACAGGTCCCTATTCTTCTCTTTGCCAGCTTCAACCCTGGCTACCCAAGTCTCATTGGTATGATTGCCAGTGGTGCCTCGCTTGATCAGATTGGTGTACATCATGGCCGTGTATGGGGCGATCCTTCCTGTCCTGAATGTATGGCGCGTATACTCCAGTTTGGCCGGGCAGCTCGGGCAGTACACCGTCTTCGGGGGCAAGTCTGCGGCCTCTTAGGTGGTCGGAGCATGGGCATGTACGTTGGAACGGCTGACCCTGCGCAGTGGCAATCCCTTTTTGGGGTTGACCTTGAACACGTGGATCAGCTTGAAATTGTCCGTCGGGCGAAAGAAGTGCCTCAGGAGCAAGTGGACAGGGCGTTTCGTTGGCTACAGGACAGAGTGGGGAACATATACTGGGACGAGCAAACCCTCACCAGGGAAAAGCTTGAACTCCAAATTCGCTCCTACTACGCTACAAAGGAGATTCTCAAGGAGAAGGAGCTTGATTTTGTGGCGGTCAAATGTCAGCCAGAACTCAGCGATACTTTCGTAACCCAGTGTCTCTCTCAGGCTTTTCTCAATGATCCATACGATATGGATGGACCAAAAGAGCCTTTTGTCTGCGCTTGTGAGGCAGACCTTGACGGCGCCCTGACCATGCAGATTCTTAAACTCATGACTGGCCAGCCGGTGCTTTTCTATGACTTGCGACACTACGATGCGCAAGACGGAATATACGTTTTCAGTAACTGCGGTTCTATGGCTACCTTCTATGCGGGAAGGTCTTACACCCCTGAGGACAATTTAAAGCGGGTCTCTCTCTATCCTCAAATCGCCTTTTACTACCCTGGGGGAGGAGCAGCAGTTCAGTACATGGCTTCTCCTGGCGAGGTGACTTTTGCTCGTCTTGCGAGGAAGAGTGGGAAGTACCGAATGGTCGTTTTTCGAGGTGAATTCGTTGAACGACCCTTGGAGAAGCTCAAAGAAGCCACGCTGGAATGGCCTCAGGCTTTTGCCCGCTTGGATATTGCCCCTCAGACGTTAATCGAGGCCCTTGGGTCGAATCACCTCCATACAGTTGCAGGAGATTACGTAGACTGCCTTGCGGAGTTCTGCGCTATGGTGGGGATAGAAGTGGTGATTCTTGGAAAGCAGTAATTGACAACAAAGTTACAAGAAGATTGAGCAACGTTTGTGCGGCGTGGCTTTCCTCTGAGCCTTTCTGTACCTTCGTAAAATTCTTTGTAGCTCTTGACGTGCAATGTGTTTAGTGTTATTATTCTGTCAGGTTTGTTAAAAAGATATCATATTTTGGTGTTAGTTTCCCACAAAGAAGGGAGGCGATGTTATAGAAGGAGCAACAAGAGGCATTTTTGAGATTTTTTCAAGAGAGACTGAGAATTTCGTAAAGGAGGAGAGGGTAAATGAGGAAGTGGCGACTTGGGGTTTTTGGGTGTGTTGTGTTGGCAGTGGTGTTGCTGTGGGGTGCCGTCTTTGCAGAAGATGTTATTAAAGTTGGCGTTATGTACAGCCTTACTGGTGTGGGGGCGCCCACAGGAAAGGTGCAGAAAGACGGAGCGCTCCTTGCAGTGAAAGAGGTTAACGATGCAGGAGGCATCAAGATTGGAGATAAGGTGTACAAAGTGGAAGCGGTAGTTCGCGATGATGAGACAAAGCCTGATGTGGCTGTCCGAAGGTACAGAGAATTCATCGAAGAAGGCATCAGACTTATGGTCGTTGGAACCTTTGCTCATGTTACGACGGCGCTGAACGAGCAGGCGCTCGATGGGCAGGCCCTCGTTATCGCGGGGAACTCTGTCGAAGAGAAGGTCTTCCGCAAAGAGAATAAGGCACCGTACTTCCTCACCACCCAGGGTGCTGTCGATGCTATCGGCCGAATGACCGCAGAGTACGTCATTAAGACCTTTAAGCCTAAGTACGTTATTGCCTGTCTCCCAGACTACGCTTATGGTCATGGTGTCGCCGTTGGACTGAAGCAGGTTTACGAGAAGCACCCGGATATTAAGCTCGAGTTCATCTGGACTCCTGTTGGAACTCCCGACTTTACCTCTTACCTCCTCAAGATTATCGAATCAAAGCCTGATGTGGTGCAGATGGGGCAGTGGGGTACTGACGCTATCGAGATTCTGAAGCAGGCGCATGAATTGGGTTTGAGCAAGCACACCAAGATATTCTTTAACGCCATCGTTGCAAGCCTTGCTATGGGCATTCCTCCTGAGGCTCTTGATGGTGTTACTATGGGTATGTGGCTCTACCACGACCTCAAGAACCTCAAGGACAAGGACCCAGAAACATACGAGAACTCTGCACGTATTCGAAAGGCCTGGCTTGAGCAGTATGGCGAAGTTCCCGATGTTATGGGCGTTTACGCATACACGGCCATGAAGGAACTCCTGCGCGGTATCCAGCTTGCCCAATCCACTGAACCTGCCAAGGTGTACCAGGCACTCATGGAGAACCCAGAGTTTATGAGTTTCAAGGGACCGGCCTGGTGGCGTCCGGATGGTCGGCCATTCTATAAGTACGCATACTTTGTCGGTGTAGGCAAAGGTGCAGACAAGCGGGCCGAAAAGTTCGACTTTGCCGATATCATCGAGTTCTTCGAGACCGAAGCGCTCTGTCTGCCACTTGAGGAAATGGGTTACAAGTAAAATGGTGGCACTTTGCTGGCCCTCCCAGAGAGGGAGGGCCAGTTTTGTTCAAAGCTTTGGTAAAGGAGGCTTATAGAGTGGAGCTTTTAGTCACGAAAGATCTGACAAAACGCTTCGGCGGGCTCGTAGCGGTTAATGAAGTCAACCTCCGCATTGAAGAGAACGAGGCATTGGGAATCATCGGTCCAAATGGTTCGGGGAAGACGACGCTTTTCAACCTCCTCTCAGGGTTTTTCACCCCCACAAAGGGTCGGGTTGTTTTTCAGGGGAAGGATGTCACCTGGCTTGCTCCTGAGGACAGGGTAAAGATGGGAATGGTCCGCACCTTTCAGCTTGTCTCGGTATTTAATTCTCTTAAGGTATGGGAAAACCTCGTACCTTGTGTAGCCTGGAACAGCGGGATGCAGCGTTCACTTTGGAAGTTCATGACGACTGCTGCGGGGGATACATGGACTGACTCTCTGGAAGCACTAAAGCTTGTGGGGCTTGAGAACTACGCTGAATCGGTGGTTGCAGAACTCTCCTACGGAGATAGGAGACTTCTTGAAATCGCCTTAGCGCTCTCTCTGAAACCCAAACTCCTTCTCCTTGATGAACCTTTCAGTGGCCTGAGTGACGTGGAAATTGGGAAAGTCCTTTCTCTGCTCCGGACCCTGAAGGGTAAAATCACCATTGGCATTATTGAACACAAAATATCGATGATTGTTGATTTTGTCGATCGCCTCTGCGTGATGAATGAAGGGCGCATTATTTGCGAGGGAAAACCAAAAGACGTACTCGCCGATCCCTTGGTGAACGAGTGTTACTGGGGCAAAGAAGAGGTTGTCGAGGCAACGTAGAGGGGAGGTGGAATCATGCTCCAGGTCTCTGGCATCGATGTGGCTTATGGTCACGCACGTGTACTACATGATGTGTCGCTGAATCTTGAGGAAGGGAAGATGCTCTTTGTCGTTGGCCGAAACGGTGCGGGAAAGACAACCCTGCTCAAGACCATAGTAGGCTTGCTTCACCCTTTGAAGGGGTCAATCAAGTTCGACGGAGGCGACATCGCCGGTCTCCCCCCGGAGAAGCTCTACCACAGGGGTCTTCGTTACGTCGCTCAAGATAAGAAAGTCTTTGGGAATCTTACGGTTCGCGAGAACATTGAGATTGCGGCGTATTCAAGTGGTGAACCACTTACGAAGGCTTTGGACAAGGTTCTTGAAATTTACCCCAAAATGCGAGAGTTTCTCAACTTGAAGGCTGGTCAGTTGAGTGGTGGGCAACGGCAAATCCTCCTTATTGGGCAGGCTTTGGTCGGTACCCCTCGCCTCCTTCTTGTTGACGAGCCTACGCAGGGTCTTGCCGCGGTTGTGATTAACGAAATTACCAGGATACTGAAACGCTTGAAAGGTCAGCTCTCTGCCATCATCGTGGAGCAGAACTTGCCGCTTGTGTCGAAGTTGGCCGACCAAGTTGTGGTATTGAAAGAAGGGAAAGTTGTCGCAACACTCAAGGAAGCCTCAGAAATCTGCAACGCTGACCTCATTGAGAAGTCTCTGTAAGAAAGGAGTACAGGGCATATGCGAAATGTGCTGAAGGAACGTGACATCTCACTGAGGGCGTCTTTAGCGGTGGAACGGCCTTCTGTTCAGGTTGTGGGAGGACACCGGGTTTTGGAACTCGTCCTCATCGCTGTCGTTTTCCTTGTCCTTGTTCCCTTCCTTGGGGCTCATCGGGTGACCGACTTCGCCATTTTTTGTATTTTTGCCCTCTCTTTTGACCTTCTCTATGGGTACATGGGGAGACTGTCGTTTGGGCATCTTCTGTACCTTGGGGTGGGGGCGTACACCGTTGGTCTCTCGCTTCGGTACGTTACCACCAACCCCTTACTTGCTATTGTGCTTGGGGTTATTGCTGCGTGTCTTACGGGAATGCTTGTTGGCGCCATTACGGTTCGTGTGTCGGGAGCGGCTTTCGCCCTGTCCAATCTCGCCTTCAACCGTGTAGGATGGTTCCTTGTGATGTCGCCTCTTAAAGAGATCACGGGGGGCGAGAACGGCCTGAGCATTCGAAACCTGAGCTTCTGGTTAGTGAATTTCCGGAATCCCTCGTTCCGCTTTTGGTTTGTGCTCGTGTCGCTCCTTGGCATTTTCCTGCTCCTTCGGATTTTGACGACTTCCCCGTATGGTATTCTCCTCCGCTCCATCAAGGAAGACGAACGGAGAGTGCGATTCCTCGGATACAACACGCAATTCTACAAGTGGGTGACTTTTGTTATTGCTGCCTCTGTGGCGGGTTTTGCAGGGACCTTGACCGCCCTAAATTACGGGTATGTGAACCCGAATACGCTTGATGTGCACGCGAACGCTGGAGTTGTGTTTGCCTGCCTCATTGGAGGAGCAGGAAAACTCTACGGCGCACTGCTTGGGGGTATTCTCTACATGCTCATTACGAACCTCCTCCCGGTGTACTTCCAGCGTTGGGAGTTTGTCCTTGGGATTGCGTTGCTCCTTATCGTTTTCCGGTTCCGTGGCGGTATCTGGAGTGGGATAGAATTGCTGCAGAGGAAAATTGCCTCTTGGATGCATGCTAGTTCCTCGAAGGAAGGGGTGTCCCGATGATTTCTGCAATCATGTATGGTCTGACTGTTGGAGCGATACTCTACCTTATTTCCGTAGGTTTCTCGCTCACCTTTGGTACCATGCGGGTCATCAACTTCGCCCATACCATCACGTACACCGTTGGAGCCTACCTCCTTATTGCCTCTCTGAGGGGGCTTGGGGTTCCCTTCTTCTGGGGCGGTGTCGTGGGGGTTGCCATTGCCGCCTTGGTTGGGTATTGCATTGAACGCTTTGTCATTCGTCGGCTCTATGGAGAGTCGCTTGACTACACCTTCATCGCCACTTTTGCGGTGTTTTTAATCGGTGTTGACATCATTAAATGGATATGGGGTGTGTATCCAAAGCCTGTGAGTGACCCTATAGGGCGGGCAGTGGATCTCCTGGGTCTTATTTTCCCTGTGTACCGCATCCTGGTCATCATCCTTGCCATCCTCATCTTCTTCGGACTTGAGCTCTTTATGAGAAAAACCATGGTTGGAAAGGTCATCGTTGCTGCGCTTGACAACAAAGAGGGCGTTCGTTGCCTTGGTATAGAAGTCGACAAGTACTTTACCATTGCCTTCGTTTTGGGAAGCGCTCTGGCGGCCTTAGGGGGCGTCCTGTATGCACCGATTACGGCAGTCCATCCGTACATGGGTTCTCATATCCTCCTCCTCTGTTTCGCTGTCGTATTGACTGGAGGCCTTGGGAACCTACGGGGAACCTTCTTTGCCTCTTTTCTCCTTGGTATGCTCATCTCCATCACTGGTCGCTTCTGGCCAGCAGGTTCTGAGATTGTGGCATTCATCGCTATGGCTTTGATCCTTCTCCTTCGGCCAATAGAAGCTTGAGAGAAGGACTTTTGTAGGGGCAATCCCGAGGGGGGTGATTTCCTGTGCTTGTGCGCACGAGGATATATCTGGGTTTTTTAGTCCTTGCAATCGTCGCAGGGATGGTAGGTCTTGTGTCGCTTTTGGCTTTTCAGAGGGTACGGGCATCCTTTGAGGAGGTTGAGGCGTCTTTCCCTTTCCTCCTTGCTACTTCTCGGGTGAAGGATATTGTCTCTCAGGGGAACGCCCTCCTTTCTGCGTATCTCCTTGAGGAACGTCCTGAGCAGCTCGATGAACTTGAGGCATCCTTCAACGCTTTGCATAGGCGGGCCAGAATGTACCTTGATGCCTTTCGCCTGGGTAGTGTGTCGCCGGAGTTCCTCGCGAAGCATGGTGAACTTTGGGAAAAGGAGAACTTCCCCTATCCTCTGCCACCTCTCCCTCCGGGTACTTCCTTAGAGAAGAGGATTGCCGAGCTTGGGGATTTGCAGAACGCCTACGAGACGGAGGCTGATGCGGTCAAAACCCTCTGGCGTGAGCGCTTGAAGTGGCTCCAAACTCGGAATGAGAAGGCTGTAGCGACGGATAAACTTTCTGCCTCTG
This sequence comes from Candidatus Caldatribacterium sp., assembly GCA_025060675.1. Lineage (GTDB taxonomy): Bacteria > Atribacterota > Atribacteria > Atribacterales > Caldatribacteriaceae > Caldatribacterium. The sequence goes on along the minus strand of JANXBI010000003.1, from coordinate 104,625 downwards.
TTTTTGATTTCGTTAAGGGTGTAGGCGAGCAGATAGGAGCGTATGCAACGCCTCTCAACGAGATTTATCGAAGTCTATTCGAGGCTGCATTCTGTGGGGATCCCCGTGGACAGATTCGCAAAAGCGTGAGTACTCGTTTCGACGATTTTCGCCGGAACATCCAAGAGTCAGCTTTTTCCGAGCAGGTCAAGGAAACCCTCCTCGCGAAGATTAACGATTTCCAGGGAAAGTGTGAGGCTTTTCTTGACGCCTTGCATACCCTTGAGGCTGCAGAGAGGAGTAACCTCTTCCTCGAGTTCAACCTAGCGCACCAAGATGTGCACAACGCTTTTCAGGGTCTACGTATCGATCGGTGGGTTGAGCGATTAACCCTTTTTGACCGGGAACGGAAGAACTTCCTCCTTCTGAGCGGCGAAGAGAAAGATCGTGCCAAGACCCTTGCCGACAGTGTCTTGGGAAGCGTCAAACGCTTCTTCGAAAGCGATTTCCCCAATCTCTACGCCCCTCAGGCGGTGCAGGCCTTCGTGACGGAGAGCTTCCAACCTCTTGAAACCTCATGGCAAGAAGTGCTCCAGGCAGATGCGGAGCTTGCCCTGCTTGAGGAGAAGCTTGCTGCGGCGATAGAGCGGATACAGGGAATTGGAACCGGTATGATACAGGCTGTCGATGCGGTACATCAGGAGGTGCTCAATCTGTTCGCGTCAGGAATGGCACAGGTAGAGAGCATCCAGAGAACTTTCACACGGATTCTCCAGCTTGTCGCGCTCTTTGTGGTCATCGTAGCGGTTGTGTTGGGCTTACTCCTTTCGCGGAGTATTGTGTTGCCTCTCCGTCAGGGGGTTGCCTTGGCCCAGACGCTTGAGCAAGGGGATCTCACCGGATGTATTGAGGTGACCCGTAAAGATGAGGTTGGTACCCTCCTCTCTTCCTTGAGTCAGGCCTCCTTGTCACTTTGCCGGTTCTTGCGGGAGGTTGCTACCACGGCGAACGAGGTTATTGCGGCGGCAGAGAACCTCCATCGTACCTCTCGGGAGATTGCAGGTCTTGGGGACCAGGTGGCCCAGGCGGTAAGTCAGGTTGCCCGAGGTTCAGAGGAGCAAAATCAAAACCTTACCCGCATTGCTCACCGCATGGGAGAACTTGCTCAGGAAGTACGCACCATCGACCAGGAGCTCGCCGTGCAGGTTGAGAAAGTTGTCGAGGCCTTGCAGGGAGTGCGAAAAGTCGAGGAACAAATGACCTCTGTGCGAAAGAATCTTGAGGAAGTACAGCAAGCTGCCCAGTCTGCTTTTGTGGCCACCCAAGAGGGTCAGGAAACCCTCAAGGATGTTGTCCGTTCAATGCAGGCTATTGAGGCGTCGGTGTTTTCCGTGCGAGACATTGCGGGGAAACTCGGCCAGAGCTCACAGGAAATCGGGAGCATAACGGATCTCATCACTGGTATTGCGGAAGAAACGAATCTCCTTGCCCTGAACGCTGCCATTGAAGCAGCCCGAGCAGGAGAAGCAGGACGGGGCTTTGCCGTGGTGGCAGAAGAGGTCCGCAAACTCGCCGAGGAATCTGCCCAAGCAGCCCAGAAGATTGCTGCCCTCATCCAGGACGTGCAGCGAGAGGTCAAAGAGGCAGTGCATTCGGTCGAGGAAAGTCAACGACGGGTAACGGAGGGAAATCAGGCGGTGGTACGGGCACAAAACTCTTTCGAGGAGATTTACAAAGCGAACACCACCGTTACGCAGCAAGCTCAGGCCATGGCAGATGCTTTTCTTTCGGTAGAACAGTACGCACGGTCTATTGCAAACCTTATCCAGAGTATCGTGACCATTTCTGAGGAGAATAAGCTACGCACCGGACGAATTGCTAAAACGGCGGAGGAAGTTTCGGTTGCCTTGGGAGACGTAGCGTCGATTTCTGAGGAGAATGCCGCCGCTGCTCAGGAAGTTGCTGCTTCTTCTGAAGAGCAGAGCGCAGCCCTTCAGGAGATTGAAAAAATGATTGCAACAATGGCAGAACGGGTCCAGGCTCTTGAGGCTGGTCTTGCACGATTTAAACTCTCCTGAGGGTCACACGATGTAGACCTTTGTGCCAATCTCTTTAAGGACTTTTATGTATTTTTCCGGAATACCCGTATCGGTAATCACTACGTCGAACTCTTTGAGGTCGGCAAAGTATGCAGCAGTGACCTTACCGAATTTCGTTGAATCGACAAGGAGGATCCGCTGGTTCGAAGATTCGATAATAGCCCTTTTTGTATCGACTTCGTAGAAGTTCGCGCAGGTGACCCCAAGCTTTTCGTCAATGCCTGCTGCGGAGACAAAAGCTTTGTTGGCTCGCATCTTCCGAATCAGGGAGATTCCCTCTGGACTCTCAAACATCAGGGTATTTTCATGGAAATGTCCTCCTGGGAAGACGATTCTGCTCCCTTTGTTGTGCTTGTAAACGTTGAGGAGAATGTTCAAGCAATAACAGATGATGGTGAGGTCCATATCGGGAGGGATAAAACCGGGGAGGTGTTCGGTGGTTGAACCGGTATCGATGATAATAGTGTCTCCTGGCCGGATGAGCGAAGCAGCTTTTTTGCAAATTTTGATTTTTTCCTTGGTCATTTGCAGCTGGGCTTTAGTCACTATGTACTCTTTCTCATTGACAGGATTGGGTTCTCTCCGTAATACGGCTCCTCCGGGAATGAGCTTGAGGACGCCTTCTTCAGCGAGTCTTCGCAAGTCTCTGCGGATGGTCATGCTGGAGACGCCCAGCTTTTCGGCGAGTTCTTTGATGCTGACTACACCGTTCAGAGCGAGTTGTCTTCCTATGTAGTCAAGGCGCTCGTCTCGCCTCATGTTTTGGTCTCACCTGGAAAGGTACCTTGTGGGAACGTGAGCAATGTCAAAAATCCCCTCTCCCCTCCTCTTTTGTAACATCTTTCGTAATGATTCTATCAATTAGTTGAGAACATGTCAACGCTTTATAGCTACGTTCTCATGGTTATCCCCCTTTTATCGACGCTCTAAGCGTGGTTTATTCTGTTAATAATTGTACATGTAAAGAGTTAGAAGTAACAAAACTATCCCTCAATGAGTCTCTCTCCAGTCTGGCTCGCATACAGGCGAGCATACAATCCCTGTTTCTTGAGGAGCTCTTCGTGGGTTCCTCTCTCTACAATTTCTCCGTTGGAGAGGACGAGGATAAGATCAGCTTTACGGATGGTATTCAGGCGGTGGGCGATGATGAAAGTGGTTCGCCCTTTCATAAGGCGGAGCATTGCCTCTTGCACGAGGCGCTCAGTATGGGTGTCAACGTTACTTGTAGCTTCATCGAGAACAAGGATGACAGGATTCACGAGGAAGGCTCGAGCAATGGCTAAGAGTTGTCGTTGTCCTTGACTCAGGTTTTCTCCCCCTTCGGAGAGAACCGTGTGGTATCCCTGAGGAAGACCAAGGATAAAGTGTTCAGCACCAGCAAGACGTGCTGCTTGCCGCACCTCGTCGTCCGAGGCCTGAGGCTTTCCGTAACGAATGTTGTCAAGAACTGTTGTGGCAAAAAGGTAGGTATCTTGAAGGACAATGCTAAGGAGCGAACGCAGGGACTCTCGTCGCATGCGGCGGATGTCAATGCCATCAATGGAGATAATACCGCTTTCCGGTTCGTAGAACCGGGCAAGGAGATTAACGATGGTTGTCTTCCCAGCCCCCGTTGGTCCAACGAGAGCCACAACTTGTCCAGGTTCCACGGAGAAGCTCACGTTTTTGAGGACAGGAACTCCTTTCTGGTACGAGAAGGATACGTTACGGAACTCCACTACCCCGCGGATTCTCTGAGGACAACAGGTGTCAAGCGGATCAGGGGGTTCTTGCGGCTCATCGAGGAGGGCAAAGACTCGTTCACTGCTTGCCAGAGCTGACTGGAGCATATTGAACTGCGTGGCGAGTTCACTCACCGGACGGATGAGTTGTCGGGAATAGGCGATGAAGCTTGCGATGGCACCAACGCTTGCCATGCCTCGGAGGGCGAACCATCCGCCGAATCCGGCAAGCAGGGCAAGGCTTGCATTGTTGATTGCGTTCATCAGTGGCCCCATGATGCCTGCGTAGATTTGCGCTATAGTTCCGACTTTTGCAAAGCTCTCATTGACCTCTTCAAACCTCTCGAACTCCCTCGTTTCCTGGGTAAAAGCTTTGATAACCCGAAATCCTGTGATGTCCTCTTCGAAGATGCTATTGAGTTTTCCAAGAACGGCTTGTTGCATAGAGAACGTCTCTCGTGTCTTTCTGAGCACGAAGCGCGTGGCAAGGAGGGTTAAGGGAATGATAGAAAGCGCAACGAAGGTAAGTTCATGATGGAGAATGAGCATGAAGACCACTGTTCCTATAAAGGTCACAAGGCTTGAGAGGAGTTGAGTAGCCGTTGTGGCCAAGGTGTTACTGAGGTTATCGATGTCGTTGGTGAGACGACTCATGATGTCTCCGTGTTCATGGGAATCGAAAAACCCCATGGGAAGAGCATGAAGGGAGGCAAATGCTTCGTTTCGCAGGGTAAAGGCAACATGCTGTGCGAGAGAAATGGCCAGACGCTCTTGGAAAAAGGAAAAAAGGGATGTTCCAAGGTAGAGGAGAACGAGGATGCATGAAAATCGGGCAAGAGCAAGGGCGTTCCGGGGAATGATTGCTTCGTCGATAACCCTGCCAATGAGGTAGGGCCCAAGGAGGAAGCACAAAGACGAAGCACCTACACAGAGGGTCACAAGGACGACTTTCGATTGTTGACCCTTGAAATACTGCCAGAGCTGCTGTATGGTCTTTTTCGGGTCTTTTGGTCGCTCAGTACGTGTGGGGAAATGTCTTGGTCCTCGTCCAGGCAAGAAGGATATCTCTTGTTCTCTCTTCTCAGGCATGGATTTTTTCCACCCTTTCGACCTGGAAGGAACACATTTCTCGGTAGAGAGGGGAGGCTGCAAGAAGCTCCTCATGTGTGCCAAAGGCGGCGAGTCTTCCCTTGTCAAGGAGGAGAATGTGGTCGGCTTTAGTGACTGTTGTGATGCGTTGCGTAACGATGAACTTTGTGCATCGGAGCTTCCTGAGTTCTTCGAGGATTCGTTGTTCTGTAACTGCATCGACTGCACTGGTGCAGTTATCAAGGAGCAGGATGGTGGGTTTTCTCAGGATGGCCCGAGCAAGGGTCAGTCTCTGTTTTTGCCCACCGGAGAGTGTGACGCCCCGCGCCCCAATAGGGGTACTGTACCCCTCCGGAAGGCTCATAATAAACTCGTGGATTTGGGCGATTCGTGCTGCCTCCATCACTTCTCCAAGGGAGGCGTCCTCTTTTCCGAAACGAATGTTCTCTTCAATGGTTCCCGAGAAGAGGAAAGGTTCCTGGAAAACAAACCCTATCGCTTCTCGCAAAGTCTGAAGGTCCCGCTTTCGAATATCAACGCCATCAATGACAATGCTACCAGAGCTTGGATCAAAGAATCGGGGAATGAGGTAGAGAAGCGTCGACTTTCCCGAACCCGTCGTTCCCACGACAGCGATGGTTTCTCCAGGATGGACCACGAAAGAGATGTCAAAAAGGACTGGTTCGCCATTGTAGGCGAAGGATACGTTTGTGAAAATTACCTCGCCCCGGGTTATGGGCGTTGTGTCGAAATCTCTGGAGTTTGTGGTGCTTTGTTCCTGCTCAAGGAGAGCAATGATGCGTTTTCCAGAAGCACTTGCCCGGCTCAAGAAGGTGAGCATGTGTCCAATCATGAGCAGGGAGAAAAGAATCTGAAACACGTAGTTTGTGAGAGCCATGACAGACCCAATTTCCATGTTTTCTGTAATAACAAGCCTCCCTCCAACTTCAAGCACAGTAACAGTGGTTAAATTCATGATGAGCATGGTGATGGGGAACAGGATGGCCATGGGGAGGAACGCTTGTACTGTGGCTTCGGCGAGATCTTGTGAGGCTTTAAAGAAACGCTCTTTTTCCCTTGATGACTGCATGAAAGCACGTATGACCCTTATCCCTGCAAGGTTCTCTCGAATGATGGTATTGAGTCGGTCAATTCGCTCTTGAACACGGGTAAAAAGAGGAACACCCCTTCTGAAGAGGACAAGAAAGATGGCAATCTCAAGGGCGATGGCAACAAGAGTGAAAGGGGCAAATTGGGGCGCGACGATAATGGCCATGACCATTCCCCCAAGGAAGAGAAGGGGTGCACGGACGACAATGCGTAAGGTGGCAAGGATGACATTCTGCAGTTGTGTCACGTCGTTCGTAAGACGGGTTATCAAGGTTCCTGGAGAGAACCGGTCGAAGGTGGCAAAAGAGAAGCTGAGCACCTTCCGAAAGAGATCCTTACGGAGGTCTTTTCCAAAACCCTGGCTTGCAGAACTCGCAAAGATTGTACACCCTATGCCGCCTACCATGCCCACTAATGTCAGGACAACCATAAGGACTCCAGTCCGGAGAACAAGAGATGGGTTTCCCTTAGCGATACCTTGGTCCACGATTCGGGCAAGAAGGACAGGCTGCGAGAGATCGCAGATAACCTCAACGACCATGAGCAATGGAGCAAAAAAGGCAACTTTCCAATGAGGTTTGAGATATGCCAAAAGCCTTCTCATGGGTTGTTTGCTTCTTCTGTTACCTTTCGCAGATTTTCCCGCATGCGGATGAAAAACTCTTGCAAGAGTGCCTTCTCCTCAGGGGTAAAATGGGCAAAGCACTCCTTTTCGAGGGTCGAGTGAATGGTGCGGACCTTCCTCTTGAGACTTTTTCCCTGCTTTGTGAGATACACCCGGACAACCCGAAGGTCTTTGGGGTCGTTTTCACGCCTTAGGAGTCCTGCCTTTTCCATCCGACGTAGAACGACGGTCACCGTTGCAGGACGAAGGCGCAAGGCCTCAGCAATCTCTCCCTGCGTTCTCCCATCCTTTTCCCAAAGGAGGGCGAGAACGAGAGGCTGTCCCTGGTGGAGTCCTATTCGCCCAAGGAGATGGTGATACCTGATAAAATGGTAACGGAGCACCTGAAGGAAAAGATTGTGCAAGGATTCTCGTTCACCGCTCATCGTAGCCACCGCTTATTTCGACGTCTAAGTTTGTTTTCTCCAGAGTAAAGGAAAGTGGAAGTGATGTCAAGGGGGTTCACCTTTTGTGGACGTTCCAGTTTGCGGTGTTTCACAACCATTCCTTTGCTCCCTTTGAGAGGTGCTGCTTTTCTGTGGGGTACATGCTTCACCCTCCTTGCTTTTTGTACTTTAGCATGGTAGTATACAAAAGGAGAGATGAGCCATGAAAGTTGTCGCTTTCGGAGAGATTATGCTTCGCCTCACCCCACCTGGATTCACCCGTCTTGTCCAAGCGGAGACCTTCGAGGTCACCTACGGTGGAGCAGAAGCCAATGTCTGTGCATTTCTTGCCCAGATGGGGATAGTCACGTCTTTTGTGACGAAACTCCCTTCAAACCCTCTTGGTGATGCGGCCTTGTGGCATCTTCGCCGCTTCGGTGTGGGTGTGGAACACATTGTGCGTGGGGGAGAACGCTTGGGGGTGTACTTCTTTGAGCGGGGTGTGGGGTGCCGTCCTGGGAAAGTGGTGTATGACCGGAAGTTCTCAAGTTTTGCCACAGCAAGGAGAGAAGATTTCTCCTGGCAGCGCATCTTTAAAGAAGCAATTTGGTTCCACACCTCTGGGATTACCCCTGCTTTAGGTGGCGAACTTCCTGCGATTCTTGAGGAAGCACTTCGTACCGCTAAGGCAATGCGTATTACCACAAGCTTCGATGTGAATTACCGAGAAACCCTCTGGAGTCCAGAGGAAGCGCAGAAGACCATTACCTCTTTGCTTCCTTACATTGATGTGCTTTTTGGCAATGAGTCTCACCTGAGGAGTATTTTCGGTTTTACGCAGAACGAGCTCCCAACTATAGCCGAATCGTTCTCAGAACATTACGGGATACGGACGGTAGTTATTACCCGTCGAGAGGGAACCATGACCCATGTGAATCGTCTCGGTGCCATGGTGTATGAAGGAGGGGAGATCTTTTCTGAAGAAGTACAGGAAGTGGAGATTGTTGAGAGTATCGGTGCAGGAGATTGCTTCACTGGAGGGTTTATTCTGGGTACGCTCAGGGGTTTCCCTTTGAAGGAGCGACTTGCTTTTGCCCTTGCGGCTTTATGTCTCAAACACACCGTTTTGGGGGATTTTGGAGTACTGCGCTTTGAAGAGATTGAGCGACTTGCTCGGGGTGCACTTCATCCCAAAGTTGAGCGATAGGAGGTCGAACATATGTGGAAAGTCGTTTTCCGATGGTATGGAGAAAACCACGATCCTATACCTCTTGAGTACATCCGTCAGATTCCAGGGGTTTCAGGTATTGTGGGTATGCTCATGGATGTTCCCACGGGGGAAGTCTGGCCCAAGGAACAGGTTTTTGCGTTGAAGAGAACGATAGAAGAACATGGCCTTACCTTCGAAGTCGTCGAGAGCGTGAACGTTCACGAAGACATCAAACTTGGTCTTCCCTCTCGAGATCGGTACATCGAGAATTACCTGAAAACTCTTGAACACCTTGCCGAAGCGGGGGTAAAAGTCGTCGTCTACAATTTCATGCCCATCTTCGACTGGTTCCGTACCGAGCTTTGGGCAACACTCCCTGACGGCTCAAAGACTATGGCGTACGACCACAGTATGGTATCCTTGCTCTCCCCCCAGGATGTGATTGCCCGGATGAAACAAGAAGGAGGGTCCTTTGCGCTTCCTGGTTGGGAGTGGGAGAGGTTAACCGCCATTGAGCGCCTCTTTGCGCTTTACGAAGGGATGACCGAAGAGGAACTTTTTACCAACCTTGCTTACTTTCTCAAAGCTGTAGTTCCTTATTGCGAGAAGATTGGGATAAAGCTTGCCATCCATCCTGATGATCCACCATTCAGCATTTTTGGACTTCCCAGGATTGTGAAAACCAAAGAGGACATTCTGCGTATCCTGAACGTGTACGATAGTCCTTGTAACGGTGTTACCCTGTGTACGGGGTCTTTAGGGGTGCGAGAGGACAATGATCTCCCCGACATGGTGCGAACCTTCGGAGCAATGGGACGACTCCACTTTGTGCATCTTCGAAATATTTTAAGAGATGGCGCAAAAATTTACGAGGTTGCCCATCCCTCCTTCTGCGGGTCTTTGAATATGTTTGCCATTGTTAAGGAACTCGTTCGCATGCGATACAGTGGGTATATGCGTCCAGACCATGGGCGTATGATTTGGGGAGAGAAGGGTCGGCCAGGGTATGGGCTTTACGACCGAGCTCTGGGTATTGCTTATCTTCTTGGCCTCTGGGAAGGCACAGAAAAATCTCTCTCACCCCTTGACGAGAAAGGAGAAGACTTTTATAATCCTTCAACGAAAAGTGAATAGAGTACCCCACTAGCACCTCCTTACATAGAAGTCTTTCCCCTCCTTGCACCTAAGGGGAGTCAGGATAGCCTGACTCCCCTTAGGTGTTCTTTTAAGCTTTGCAGATCTTGGCATTTTCATGCCTCAAGTTGTAAATCCTTTCTCGAAGAGTGGGGTCTGTTTCCTATCCCTTCTGAGGTTTTTGCCTCATGCGTTTTGGTCTCGATAGCGGTACCATTCTCGCAAAGGTCCCAAGGGGTGAAAGCCGCTATGTTGATACGTGTGTGGGCGTTTTTGCTCTGTTTTTTCCTTCTTTTCGGGGTTTCTGGGCATGCCGCTGAAGAAGTTTCTGTAAAGGTTGCACAAATCCTGGGGAATCCCTCCCACTACCTCATGAAAGAGGTTGTGCTGCAAGGGAAGGTTATCCAGATAGTGCACAAAGAAATAATTAATGGAAAAACGCTTTGGGAAGCTCTTTTGAGTGATGGGAGTACGTTAGGAGTTGCCTACGTTATGGGGATCGTAGAAGCTGGGAGAGTGCCAGTTGAGGGCGACAGGTTGCGGTTGCGTTGCATTGTTTTTGGGGTAACCACCTACGAAACAGTTGTAGGATCAACCAATGAAGCTGTTTTGTGCGTTCATGGGGAAGAACTCGGAGATATTACCTTTATCGAGTAGGAAGTGGGATTTCACGATACCTCCTGGCAGAGCAACTCAGAGGAAGTTCACTCTTCGAAATACTCCGCAGCAGCTTGTTACAGGAATTGCTTCCGGTGCCTGAAGTAACCTTGAGGGAGTTACTTCGGGCACCCCTCAACCATATGTTTTTATCTCCATTTCCTCGCAAGCCTTGCATTCTCGTTAAGGCAAAGTACCTTTAGGGAACTTTTGTGTTGCTCCGAAGCGGGAGAAAACTTCTCACGCCTTTGCTTTTTCTTTCGCGAAAATGACCGACTCTAAAACCTTTAATCCCACTATAGTGCGATTGGAACATACCACGCGTCACATAGGGAGAGAAGATGTTTTTGGTTGGATGGAGTATTGAGTATAATGATGTGTTGATTTCCCTAGAATTTTCTCCCATGATTTGGAGAAACAGAAAGGGGGTTCTTGTATGGCTTCTACAGTGTACTTGGTAAGCCTCCGAGCAGAGAACGAGCAGAGTACGGTTATCAACCGTTTGAAAAAATGTGTTCAAAAACTCCTTGAGGGAAAAGTCTCCTCTGGGGACCTGGTTGCTGTAAAGCTCCACTTTGGAGAGCGGGGTAACCACGGTTTCATACGTCCGGTCTTTGTCCGAACTGTTGTTGAGGTTGTTCGGGATATGGGTGGCAAGCCTTTCCTCACCGATACGAACACGTTGTATACAGGGTTTCGGCACAACGCTGTAGACCATGTTGAAACGGCTCTGTTCCATGGGTTTTGCTATCCTTCTGTTCCTGCGCCAGTTATCATTGCCGACGGGCTTCGAGGAAAAGACCACGAGTGGGTTGAGGTTAACCTTAAGCATTTTAGCAGGGTCTCTATCGCCTCAGCCATCCTTGAGGCTGATTTCCTTTTTGTGCTTACCCATGTCAAAGGTCACATTGAAGCAGGTCTTGGTGGTGCTCTGAAGAACGTTGGTATGGGTTGTGCTTCACGGGTAGGGAAGCAAATGCAACATGGTGGGACGTTCCTTCCTGAGCCAAAAGAAGACAAATGCATCGGTTGCGAGCGGTGTATTGTCCATTGCCCCCCAAAAGCTCTCTACCTTGATGCAAGTGGTAAAGCGAAGGTCAGGGCAGAGCTCTGTATTGGTTGCGCTGAGTGCCTTCTTTACTGCCCTACAGGGGCAATTGATGCCACCTGGTCGGCGAAGAGCGAGCTCTTGCAGGAACGAATGGTGGAATATGCTTACGGGGCGCTTAAGGATAAAAAGGGTAAAACGGCTTTTGTGAATTTCCTCCTTGACATTAGCCCCGACTGTGACTGTGCCCCGTGGCATGATGCAAGTATTGTTCCTGACATTGGCATCCTTGCTTCCACAGATATCGTTGCTATAGACCAGGCTTCAGGAGACCTCATAAGGGAAGCCGAAGGCCTAGCGCGTTCAAAGCTTGGGAGTGCTCTTCCCCCGGGAGATGATAAACTCCTTGCTGTGCATCCAGAAGCCCTGTGGCAGCGTCAGATAGATTACGCGGCGGAAATCGGCTTAGGAGAAAAGGAGTACGTAATAGTAGAGGTATAATAAGGTAAAACACAGGAATGGAGGGATTGTATTTTTCAGGACGATGCTGCTTTAACAAGGCGTTCACTGCTTTTCAGGCTGTATCGCCTTTCTCGAGAGATTTAGCGAGGTACGTTCCCCGACGCGAGGTATCTTGCCAGTTTTCTTGAGGTTAGTCTTCGCACAGTATGCCGTTACCTTAGTCTGCTCCGCGATAATTTTAGTGCTCCCCTTGTTTTTGACTGGAAAAGAGGGGGGTACTACTTTACGGAACCCCGGGACTTCCCTTTTCCCGAACTTACTGGAGGGGAAGTCCTTTCCCTCTTTGTTCTTCTTGGCGTGCTCGAGCAGTTCGCGGGTACTCCTCTTGAGGGTGCTCTTTTGAGTCTCCAAAAAGTTTATGAACTACGTGGGATGTAAACTACACGTAAGAATTGACGGCTGGAAGACCTTTGCCGTTTTAATCCGAGTTACATGGGGTATGACCTGTCTTTGTGCAAGAGGATGCGTTTGTATTACCTTCTCCTGGAGATTTCCCTTAGGGTTTGCTGGTTTCTCCTTACCCCTTCACCGCTCCCGAAAGGAGCCCTCCGATAATGTATTTCTGGAAGAATAGGGCAATGAAGACCGGTGGAAGGCTTGCCAAAACTCCTCCGGTTGCCATCATGCCAAAATCGATAGAGTGCCTGCCAGAGAACTCTGCTATGGCCACGGGGATGGTTTTTGCCCGGGGAGTCGAAGTGAGGATAAGGGCGATGAAGAATTCCTCCCAGGACATGAGGAAGGCAAAAAGGAGTGTAGCTACAATGCCAGGAAGGGAAAGAGGCAAAATAACCCGAAAGAGGGTCTGGAGAGAAGTGCATCCATCGATTTTGGCAGCATCTTCCAGGTCTCGAGGAATGGTGTCAAAGTACGTTCGCATCATCCAGATAACGAAAGGCACGAGAATAGCTGAGTACACGAGAATGAGAGCCTCCCTGGTATCAAGCATTTTGAGACCGCTGAAAATCTGGTAGAGCGGGATAATAATGGCGATGGGTGGCAACATATAGGAGAAAAGAAGGATGAAAAGGATTTTCTCCTTTCCAGGAAATCGAAGGCGGGAAAAGGCGTAAGCGGCGAGAACCCCCAAAGTTACGCAGATAATCGTGACAAAGGCTGCAACATAGATGCTGTTGAGCATGATGGTACGGAATTCACTTTCTGGTCCTGAACCGAAAAGAATTTCCTGGTAACGGAAAAGAGAAGGGTTTTCGGGAATCCAACGCAGTGGTATCCGTAAGAGGTCTTTGAGGTCAGCAATACTTGAGATGAAAAGCCAAAGTGGTGGGGCAAGAAGAACTCCAGCAAGGAGGATTGAGGCTCCTCCAATGATAGCCCTCCGAATACTCCGTACTCTCCGAAGTCCCATATGTCTCTCCCCCTTAGTACTCAATTTGTCTTTTCATGGTCTGGGTGTAGAGGTATGCCAGGAGTGCCACGATAAGGGTGATAATGTATGAGAGTGCAGCACCTCTGCTGAAGTGGAGGAATTTGAAGGCTTCCTGGTAAGTGAGAAAGGAAATGACCTTTGTAGCGTTGGCTGGTCCTCCTTGAGTCATGACGTAGACAATGTCGAAGACCCGGAAAGCATCGAGGGTTCGAAGGACCAAAACCACAGTCATTGTCGGTTTGAGGAGGGGAATGGTGATTTTCCAAAAACTTCGGAACCAGCCGGCACCGTCGACATATGCGGCTTCGTAGAGTTCGCGAGGAATAGTCTGTAATCCAGCAAGGAGGAGAAGTGCCACAAGGGGGGTCACCTTCCACACATCGGCTATGATGACGCAGTGCATGGCACTCCAGGGCCGGGTAAGCCAAGGCTGGTACCTCGCTAAGATGCCAAGTTGCGTGAGAAGGGCGTTGAAAGCCCCGTAATTCGCATTGAAAATCCATTTCCACATGATGGCGTCAACGGTAATCGGCAGGGCCCAGGGGAGAAGGAGAAGACTCCGCAGGATTCCCCGTCCCCAAAACTTTTCGTTAAGGAGAAGGGCCACGAAAAGCCCAAGAACCATCTCTATGGCGATAGAGACAACCGTAAAGTACGTTGTACGTCCTATAGAACTCCAGAAGTAGTTGCTCGTGAAGATATCGATGTAATTTGCAAGACCAACGAAGGGGGTGCCTGTGCCTTTTCTTGTAAGGTCGACCTGGAAGAGGCTAAGGCGAAAGGAGAGCACCATGGGGTAGAAAATGATGATGCCAATGAAGGCAAAGGCCGGGAGAATAAGGAGAAGGGCAAAGAGCGTCTCTCTTCTCTGCAAGGACCCCCCTCGGGGAGAAATGCGTCTCCCAGAGGGGGAGAAGCTTACTCTACTTCCCATATCGTTCCATAACCTCTTGAGTTCGTGCTACAGCGTCATCCATGGCTTGCTTTGGCGTCTTTGCTCCGGTGAGGGCTGCTTGGAGCTCTTCACTGAGAATGATAGAAAACTGCGAGTACCAAGGGACTTGAGGGCGGTCAAAGATGTAGTGAATTTGTTCTTTGGCGACTTTGATAAGCTCGGGTTGCTGGGCGATGAGCTCTGGATCATCATAGAGGGATTTCCAAATAGGTAGGGCGTTTTGGCTGTACTTTCTTTCACGTTGAATCCATGGTCTCGGAAGGATTTTGCTCGCCAGAAAAATCTCTGCATCGTTTGTGACCACACAACCTCCTTCGCCGCCGGTGGTGCAATGTTTCGGCTGGCAAAAACTGAATGCTCCTGCGTGACCGATGCTTCCTACCTTCTTTCCCTTGTACTCACTCCCATGAGCTTGGGCACAGTCCTCAATGATGAAAAGGTTGTGGGCCCGAGCAAGAGCCATGATTTCATCCATATCGCAAGGGATACCATAGAGGTGTACGGGGAGAATCGCTCGGGTTCGAGAGGTGATCTTCCGCTCCACATCCCTCGGGTCAAGGGTGTGGGTTTCCCTATGGACATCGGCAAAAACAGGGATAGCTCCGGCTTGCAAGACGCAGAGCGCCGAGGCGATGAAGGAAGTACGAAGGAACGATGACCTCATCCCCTGGACCAATTTCACAGGCCACTAAAGCAGTATGGAGTGCGGACGTCCCGTTTGTTGTGGAAACCCCGAACTTGCATCTACAGTACGCTGCCCACTTTTCCTCAAACTCCACACCCTTTGTTCCTGTCCAGTAGTTCACGAGTCCAGTTTCCAAGGGTTTGAGGACTTCCTTCTTCGTTTTCTCCGAAAAAGAGGACCACATGGGAAAGGGGTCACGATTTAGGGGGGTCCCCCAAAAATTGCAAGATCCGCCACTCTTTCCCCTCCTTACGCCATGTGAATTTCCACATTCTCCGCCACACCCCCAAGAAGTGTGTAGTCTCCCGGAAGGGTTTGGAGAATGGATGCAGGAACAAGAGGGGTAACTGGTCCGTGAGCGGCAAGACGGGCAATGAAACGTTGCCAACTCACTCCACCTCCAATGTACCCATCGAGCCAGAAGCTCCGCCACTTGGCACTCACAATCTGCGCTGGACCGATGGTAGCTGCCTTTGGGGGAACAAGGGACCAGTCACCGCTAAAGGAATGGAGCGCATTCTGCATGATGGTCATGGGATGGAGCTCAACGATTCTTGGTCCTGCCTGTTTGAAGGCCTCAAGGTCATCTCCAAATTCAAAACCAAGGTGCGCTTCCCAAAAAGCAATGTGTCCACACCAGCCAACACCACCGTAGCAACAGTCGGCTCCACCTAAATCGGCAATCATTTTCCCGTAATCGGGGAGAATGTCCTTTGTGGGGAAGTGGATGTTCCTCTCAGGAGGACGGAGCTTGGGGTCAATCCGTCCGAAGAAGTTCTCCCACATGGCCCGCTGGAAGGACCCTGGCCAGTCGAAGGGAGCGGTATTCCCCTCTTCGTCAGCGTACTCATCCATGTTGAAGGTGTGCACATGGTCCATGGGGATGCGAAGCTTGTTTATCATCTCTGCGGCAATAGGATACTGGGGCACAGGGCCAACGGGGAGAATGAGGACGAGTTTTTCACCTTTTTCCCGAGCCTCCACAATCCGTGTGACAAGGTCTAAGGCAAACTGGAAGTAGAAGTCGCTCTTTTCCTCAATGATACGGATGTGAAAGTCGGGGTTTGGGTGCTTTACGATGTCCTCTTTGGTGATTTTCCGTACCCGCTCACACGCTTCCCTGTCCTGGAAAGGGATGAATTTCGCAAGGGAATAGGTAAAGCTCATACAGACCATCCCTCCTTTTCATCCTTTTACTGCACCGCCTGCCAAACCGTGTACGAGTTCCCGTTCGATGAAGAAGAAAAGGATGACCACCGGAAGAAGAGCAAGAAGTGCTGCAGCCATAAGGTACTGCCACTGGACCGTCCAGCGGCCAATGAAGTTGTAAAGCCCCAGGGTTAAAGGTCTTTTATCCATAGACTGGATAAAGGTGAGGGCAAACATGAATTCGTTCCAAGCGGTGATGAAGGTGTAAATGATGGTGGTTACAACCCCGGGCATGGCTACAGGCAGAAGTACCCGGACGATAGCCTGAAGCCTTGTACATCCATCGATGAGAGCAGCCTCTTCGATTTCCTTTGGAACGTTACGGAAGTACCCTCCAAGGAGCCAAATGGAGAAGGTGAGGGTGAAGACACTGTTTGTTAGAACGAGAGAAAGGAGGGTGTTCAAAAGCCCAAGGCGTGCCACAATTTTGAAAAGGGAAATGACCACGATGATTGGGGAGAACATCTGGACGACAAGGATGAGGTACATGATGAAACTTTTAGAACGAAAACGCAACCTTGCTACTGCATATGCGGCAGGGATGCAGAAAGCCATGTTCACAAGAGTTGCTCCCAAGGCAACGATGAAGCTGTTTTTGAAATAGGCCCCCATAGGGTACTTTGCCCAAATTTCGGCAAAGTTTGCCCAGCGGATGGTGCGGGGAATCCAATGGGGTGGAGTGGCATAGACCTCCTCTAAGGGTTTCAGCGCCGTAGATACCATGACGAAAAACGGGAAAAGGAGCACAAGGAGGATGAAAACGACGAGGGGGTACACGAGGTAGAGGTTACGGCTTCGCATTTTAGTACACCCCCCCTCCCTTGAAGTAGCTCCGGGCGTAGAGAATGCTCACGGTGAGGAGAATCACAAAGGTAATGACGGCCATGGCGGCGGCTGGACCAAAGCGGAGGTACTGGAAAGCATACTTGTAGATGTAAGTGATGAGGATATCGGTTGACGTTCCTGGTCCACCACCGGTAAGGACGTAGATGACGTTGAAGTCGTTGAAGGTCCAGAGAATCGAAAGGAGTGTTGCCACCGTAAGGACATTGCTCAGAAGTGGCAAGGTCACAAAGCGGAATTTGGCAAAAGGTGTTGCCCCGTCGACTTCGGCGGCTTCGTAGAGTTCCTGAGGGATAGCCTGAAGCCCAGCGAGGAAAACGAGTGCCATGAAGGGGATGCCACACCAGATGTCTACCCAGAGATTGGCAAAGAATGCTGGACGAGGTTCAGCAAGCCATATAGGGGGTTCTCCGAAAATGCGCAAGGTCCGGAGGGTGTGGTTCAAGAGCCCAAAGTCGTTGTTGTACGTCCACTGCCAAATCATGGCGCTTATGGGTACAGAGCTTGCCCAGGGAATGATGACAAGGCCTCGGGCAACTTTTCGTCCCCGGAAATCCACGTTGAGAAGGAGAGCGATGACGAGACCTATTCCAGTTTTCACCGCCACAGCCAAAGCCGTCCACACGCACGAGCGGATGATGATTTGCCAAAATTCGGGACGGTCAAACATGAAGCGGAAGTTGGCAAGGCCGGAGAAGCTCACTAAGTCCCCGAGTTTGTTGACTCGGAAAAAGGACATGAGGATGACGTAGACGATGGGGTAGAACATGAAAAGGAGGAGGAAAACACAGGCTGGAAGTAGAAAGAAGAAGGCAAGACCTGATTCGGTCCTCCAGAATTTCCCTTTCCGCAAGCTCACCTCCTCCTTTCAGGAGGAAGGGAGGGGTGGGCACCCCTCCCCGTACTTTCACATGCCCCGCAGGGCGTCGATTTCCCGAGCGGCGTCGTCCATGGCGGTCTTGGGGTCTTTCTCGCCGAGGAAGGTCGCTACAATGTTGTCCCAGATGATGTCGTTGCACTCTGGCCATTCAGGGATGAGAGGCCAACCCTTGGCATTTGGAATCTGCTCAATCATGACTTTGTACACGGGTTTCTGGAAGAATGGGTCGTTAGCGAGGGATTTCGTGACTGGTGGGAAGCCAACGAGCTTGTCGAACTGAATCCTCCAAGGGTCAGAGTAGAAGAAGTCGAGGAATTTGCCTGCTTCTTCTTTGGCATCGGAGGTCTTAAAGAGGACTATGGAGTCGGTCACGATGAGGGTGCTTTGAGGCTTTCCTTCAAAGTGGGGCATGGGAGCAACGTCCCATTTGAAGGTTACACCCCGCTGCTCAAGAAGGGTTGCTGTGAATCCGCCACTCAGGAAAATGCCAAGGTTTCCAGCAACAAAAAGATCCTGGACTTCATCACGGGTGTATGCAGTGACACCAGGTTGTGTAACCTTGTACTTGTTCACTAAGTCGTTCATGAAGGTCAGAGCACCAACGCCTGCTTCATCGTTCACCGTGCACTTCCCGTAGCTACCATCGGGGAGTATTTCAAAGTAGTACCCACCGTTGCCAAAAAGATAGTAGGCGTGTTCGGTGAGTTCCACAAATTTTTTCCCAGCCATACCCACAGCGTAGAACTTCTCCTCGGGTTTGTTGATTTTCTGGGCAATGATGAGCATCTCTTCAAAAGTCTCCGGGGCTTTGTCGATGATGTCAGAGCGGTAGTACATGAGCCGTGTCCCTGCAGCAACGGGGAGCCCATAGAGGACGCCTTTCACTTTCCCTTCCATCAAGGCTGGGTCGATGTTATCAAGGAGCGCTTTGCTCACCCACTTCTCGATTGGTTCCACAACATCCATATCAAGGAGTTCCAAAAGCCAGCGAGTTCCAATAACGGCAAGGTCTGGAGGTTCTTTGCCGGCAAGAAGGGAAATGAGCCGGTCATGCCCCAAGTTCCACGGAGTAGAGATGATTTCGAGATCTACACCAGGATTGGCTTCTTCGAAGGCCTTTTCGAGATTTAGGGCATAGTCAGGGGTGAGGCCATCGTACTCCATCCAGAGAATGCTCACCTTCTTCTGCGCAAGAGCTCCAAAGGAGAGGGCAAGCACAAGCACCAAGAACACGCTAAACACCGCAACCCACCGCTTCATGGTTTTCCCTCCTTCGTGAAGATTTTGAGAAGGGGAAAAGGGGTCTTGTCTTCAGTTTTTACGCTTTCACACCACCTCCTTGAGCCAGTTCTATAAGGATATCCATGTTGTACGAGAGGTTTGAAAGGAGGGCCTCGGTGCTGTAGCGGTACGGAGGAATGAACTCGGCAATGAGGTAGTCATTGTAGGGGATGCTCTGTAGAGCCTGCATCACCTCAGGCCAGTGAACATCTCCCTCAAGGGGGAGACAGAATCCTGCAAGAGTTCCCACGGCTTTCTTAAAGTCTTTCACATGGACCGTGGCAATACGTTTCCCAAGAATGGCAATCCAGTGCTCTGGGTACCCGAAAAGAACGACATTTCCAGTATCGAAGTGGGCTTTGATGAAAGGGCTTGCGAACACATCGATGAAAGAAGCGAACTCAAGAGGAGAGAGGAAACACTCGTTCCAGACGTTCTCAAGGGCAAGGACAACCCCGGCACTCTGGGCATAGGGCAAGACTTCTTGGAGACTTTCTCTTGCCCTTTTGAGAACATCGTCATAAGGCACAAGCTCTGAAGAGGGGTCCCAAGGGACATGGACATAACCTGGAATGACGAGAACCGAGGGTACGGAGAGCTCGTAGGCAAGGTCAATAAGGGCTTTCACGACATCCTTTGCCTTTTCGCGACAGGAGGCGTCAGGGGAGGCTAAGTTGTACTTCCAAAAGAGCCCAGTGGCAAAGCTCCGGATGGCGATTCCTGTGTCCTGAGAGAGGGAAGAGAGTTCGTGGAGCACATCCTTTTTTGGTCTGAGAGGAAGTAATCCCTCCTCATCAGGGCAGAGCTCAAGGCCCTGGAAGCCATGTTTTTTCGCGAGCTCAAAAATCTCCCGAAAGGTAGCATTAGCAGGAAAAGCCCACTGATTAATGCCTTTTTTCATAGTTTCCCTCCTTTCATGCTCCTGGAACACGCTCTCCGAAAACCCGCTCGACGGTTAACGCTGCCGCTCCTACAAGTTCCGAATCGCCTCCAAAGAAAGCTCTACGGACCTCCACGGGTTCACGGTGGAGGAAAAGGGAATAGTGCTTTACGGTTGTGGCTATGGTCTCGAAAAATATTGGGTGGGCAAGCGACAACCCTCCTCCGAGGATAACCATCTCTGGGTCAAAGATGTTCACAAGATTCCCTATGGCCTTGCCCAGGAGTTCTCCTGTTTCTTGGAAAATGCGGAGGGCAACGGCGTCTCCAAGGAATGCTGCTTCGCTTATGAGTTCCCCAGAGAGCTCGCCTTCCTCTTCTGCAAGGTCACGGATGATGGTTGGTTCCCCTTTGGCGATAGCCTCTTGCGCCTTGCGCACGATGGCTAAGGCTGAGGCGTAGAGCTCAAGACACCCGCGATTGCCACAAGGGCACGGAGGACCGGAGAAATCGATGCTCGTGTGGCCAAATTCTCCTGCGGCATGTTGATGACCCGTGTACAGCTCGCCGTTGACGATTACTCCCGAGCCGATGCCATTCCCAACAACGACGTAGATGAGGTTTTTCACATCTTTCCCGTTCCCAAACCACTTCTCCCCTAAGGCACCAGCGTCAGCACCATCTTCAACGAAGACTGGCCATTCGAAGTGCTCAGAAAGGAGCTTCTGGAGAGGAACGTTGTACCATCCAAGATTTACGGCCTTGACAACCTCACCCGTTTCTCGGTCAATCACCCCGGGGCAACACACCCCCATGCCAAGGATACGCGGATGCGGAGTCGCTACAAGGAGTGCCTGCACCATACGGAGGATTTGTGCAATCACATCTTGGAAATGGGATGAGACGAGGGGCTCAACAGTTTTGCTTTTGAGCTCTCCCTTGAGGTTTGCAAGACCTACTCGAACCCTTTTGACCCCGATTTTTGCCGCCACAACCCAAGCCCACTCGGTATTGAACTCAAGAATTGCTGGTTTCCTTCCCCCGGTGGATTCACCAAATCCATTCTCTCGCACCAGACCACGTCTTTTGAGCTCGGCAACAAGGCTTGTTACCGTAGCAGGGCTCAAGCGGAATTCTCGAGCGATGGCCGGACGGCTTGTGCTCCCCACTCGGTGGATGAGCCGGAGCACCTTTTTCAGGTTTTCTTCCCGAACCCGTCGTTGGTATACCGGCGTCATAATTCTTTGAGTGAAAAAAGAATCTCGTCCTCTTTATACCTAAAAACCCTCCTCCTGTCAATCCCTCTGCTGGTGTGGATGGATGCTTCTTTTTCTGGAACTTTTCCAAACGTGGTTTTGGGCAAGCATTGTGAGGAAAAGTCGGCATAGACCCTCTTTCCTTGTGCCCTTTCAGAGGGTTTGCGCAACCCTCGAGTATCCCAAAGAAAAGCGAGTTCTTTGGGGATCAAGACTTTTGATAAGCACTACGGATTACGTGGCTTCTATCAGGGAATGCAGAACTTTGAAAAGCCTTTCCCAATCTTCCCCTTGGGGATTCCCTTGAAAGGCGAAGCGCACAACACCCTTGGGGTCGACGATGAGGATGTTGCTCTCCTTTGGAGAGAAGTCAAAATCGCGACGCATTGCCCCGGTCCAGTCGGCGTAAATGGGGATTCCATATCGCTTAGCGTTCTCTCGGATTTTCCGTTTCCAAATCGTACGGGTGAACACGTTGGCACTCGAGGCATCGATGATTTGCACAACCATGAGGGAGGCAGAGACAGGGAGATTTGCCTTTTGGAAGTCGCGAATGGCGTACTTGAGGTCGTTGTTTGTAGGGGCAGTGTGTCGGGTATCGTAGAAGAGGACAGTGACGTAGCCGAGAAGGTCGTTCGCAGTGAGCAACTTGTCCCCATCCTTGCCAGGGAAAACCACTGTGAAGGGTGGGATTGTATCTCCCGGTGCAATAGCACCACTTGGAGAGGGGTTGAGGAGGGCGAAAAGGAGAAAGAGTCCAAAGAAAGGAAGTCCCTTTGCCATGGTCTTTTCCCACTTTCTGCCAATCGATTCCTTTTTACTATATGAACCGGCGGGTTCTCCTCATGTATTCCCTGTACTCTTCTCCAAAGAACTCAAGGAGCTTCCGTTCCTCAAGGAGAGCTCGGTAGAGAAATCCAAGAAGGGGGAAAAGGAAGATGTACAGGGATGAGGGGAAGTGCCAGAAAACCAAAGCCACACCACCAAAGGCAAGGAGCTCCCCTGTATAGCTTGGGTGACGCAGGAAACGGTAAACCCCTGTGGTGACGATTCGCTGTCCTTCAACAAGGGCGATATCTGGAGTGAAGTACTTCCCCAGAGTTCGAATCGCAAGAAGACGGAGCGTTATACCACCCACCATGAGGACAACCCCGACGTGGTGCACTGCAGTGAATCGTTCTCGTACAAGCCACGAAAGACGAAAGTCTTCCGGAATCACCGCCAAGGTGACCCCGCTGCTTACGGAGGCGATGATAACGAATTTGCTCTTCCAATCGGCAATATTTCGGAGGTCACGGTTACGGGCAAAGAGCACGTAGAGGTCAAGGATGAGCCAGAGCGCAACTACGACCCAGAAGAAGGTTTCCATAAATGTTTCCTCTTTTTCCACTGGGCAAGGAGAACCCCAAGGAGTGTGAGAGAGGATCCCAGAACCTGTCGGGAGGTTGGCACCTGGCCCATGATGAAATAGGTGAAGAGGTATGCAAAGGCAGGCACAAGGAGTGAGAAGGTGCTTGAGGTGACCGCTCCAAGGGTTTTAAGGCTTAAGAACCAGAAGAAGAAACCTGCAACCTGTGCAGAGCAAGCGGTGCAAAACCCCCAAAAGAGTGCTTCTTTGGAGGGGACAAAGTACGCCTTGTGGAGGAGGAAGGGGACAAGAGCAATGGTAGAGAAGAAGTTCAAGGAAGCGTTGAAATGGACCAGGTCAACCTCTTTGAGGTACCTCCGGTAGTAGAGGATGCCTAAGGACCAGAGGAAGCCTGAGGCAATGGCAAGCGTTGCCCCCCGGTCAAAGTGGACACTTTGTGCCGAGACGAGAATGCCAAAGAAGGCGAGGAGTATGCCAACTCCCTGGTGTAGGGAAAGCCTTTCTTCACCACAGAGGGTTGCAAGGAGAGCGACGAAAAGCGGTTGCGTGTACACGAGGCTTGAAGCTAAAGCGGGGTGTTGGGAAGCTTGAACGGCGAAGTTCACCAGGGTGACGAAGCACACACCATTCATGAGTGCTCCAAGAAGGATTTTTGGGTTCACGAGGAGCTTTCGGGTGAAACAGAGGAAAAAGACTGCTCCCATGGCAAATCGGAAGAGAGAAAGGACGTAAGGAGACATGTACTGCAGGGCTGCCTTTGAGAAAGGCCAAGAAAGCCCCCAAAAGAGGAGCACGCCAAAGATAGGGAGATAGGCACGGACGCTCTGCATGTCTTTATTATACAGAGCCTCCACGATTTTGGTACAATATTCCGGTGGGACGAACATGAGGCCGCTTAAAATCCTCCATACGGCTGACTGGCACCTGGGACTTGTGTCCTGGAGAAGTCATCGGGAAGTGAACCGTCTTGAGGAGCAAAAGGAGTGCCTTACGAGGCTCCTTGAGGTAGCGCAACAGGAACACGTTGATCTCATCCTCCACGCGGGAGACCTCTTCCATCAGTACTACCATCCTCCCAGGGAAGCCATCCAGCTTGCGGTAGAGGCGGTCATCGAGCTCTCCCGCGTTGCCCCTTTTGTCTGGGTCATTGGCAACCATGATTGGTATGCTGTGGAGGCCCTGCAGAAGGTCTTTCCTCCAAAGGTCGTGATTATCCGAGACATGATGCCGCGGGACTTCCCAGACATCGAGGTAACCGTTTTCCCAGTTCCCTATCTCCCTCTTTCGCGATTCCTTGCCGAGTATCCCGGGGAGGCGATTCAGGAACGGGCGAAGATGTACTTGAGAGAGGCGATGCGCAAATGGACAGCTGCTTTCAACCCCCGTCATTTCCACGTCCTCCTTGGGCACTTGACGGTGGAAGAGTTGGCCTTTTACGCTGAGGCTAATGCCTCTCGAGAGATTTTTGTGAGGAGAGCCGATTTCCCCCACGGGTTTTCTTATGGTGCCTTAGGGCATCTCCATGGATATACCTGCCTCCAGGACCCTTTTGTCCTTTGTTACCCTTCGTCTCTTGTTCCGGATAACTTCCGAAATCCGGGGGAGAAAGGCGCGTTTCTCCTCGTTGAGCTTGTTCCAGGGGAGAAGCCGAGGGTCAATCCAGTGTTTCTTGAAACCTCGTCTTTGGTGAGCATCGACCTTGAGAAGCCCTTGGGAATGCTTGAAGTGCGCCGCCTCGTGGAGGAACAGCTTCGGAATAGTCGGCGCAATTACATCCGATTTCGTGTTCGGGGTGACATTCTCTCTCCAGAGTGGATGGGTGAGCTCAAAAACCTTCGAGGGGAGCGTTTCGAAGTGGTTGTGGTTGAGACTCTATGGGATGAAGAGGAACGACAAGAAGAAGCAATGGCTTCCTCTTTTGATGTTGCCGCTTTGCCAGAACTCTTTGCTCAGTTTGCCCAAGAAAAGGGGTTCTCAGGAGAAGTGGTGCAATGCTTTGCGACGTATTATCGGCAGGTTCTTGAGGGGGAAAAACCGTGAGACCACTCTCTTTGAAATTAGAGCGCTTTTTGGGCATTGAGAAGGTGGAGCTCGATTTTCCCTCGGATCTTTTCGTCATTGTTGGCCCAAATGGAGCGGGGAAGTCATCCCTTCTTGAAGCCATGTACTTTGCTTTGTACGGTCGGGGGATACGCGTGGAGCGAAGCAAGAGGGAGCTCATCCATCGAGGGAGTCCTGACAAAGCCCTGCGGGTGCAGTTTGAGTTCCTTGTGGCGGGGAGGCGATTTCGGGTCACCCGAGAGTACTCGGTGAAACAGGGCGGTGTGGCGTACCTGGAGCAGCGTGAGGGGGAGCGGTGGAAGCCGCTTGCCTCGGGGGAGCAAATCGTCAATGCCCATATTGAGGAGCTTCTTGGGTGTGATGCGCTGACGTTTCGCTCTTCGGTCTTTCTCCCTCAGGGGGAAACGCTTGCCTTTGTCGAAGCATCCTCAGCGGATCGCTTCAGGACTTTGAGCAGCCTCTTTGACCTTGGCGTCATTGATAAGGTACGGGAGAAGGTACGCGACACGGTGAAAGTGCTTGAAGGAGAGCTTGGACCGCTTCGGGAGAAGCTCCGTATTCTCGAAGCTGAAGACTTAGAAAGGGAAGAGATTCGACTCCAGAGGGAAGAGGAGGCTCTCGAGAGGGAGCTTGCGGTGGTTCAAAAAAGTGTGGTTGTACTTCGGGAGCGCCTTGAGAAACTGCGGAAGTTTCGAGAGGTTCTTGGGGAAATCCGGGAATGTACCGAACGTGTTGAAAGCCTCATGAGGAGACGCGAAGAGCTCCTCCGCCTTGTTGAGGAGGACGAGACGATTGAGCTTGCCCACCGTATCCACGAGACCTTTGAGAGACCGTGGAGGCAGGTAGTGGAACTTGTGGCTCGGGTGGCCAGAGAAGAGGAAAAAGAGCAGGAGCTTTTTGAGGAAACGGTGCGAGCTCTTGCAGAGACGGAGAGGGAACACGCGAGGCTCCTTGAGGAGGAAGCGCGCTGGAGGGAAGAAGAGGAGAAGCTTCGACGACTCGTCCAGGAAGTCGAGGAGCGGGGAAGACCCCTTTTTGAAGCCCTCTCGCAGGGTCAAAAGGAGTTGTCACTCTGGGAGGAGAAGGAAACAGAACTCAAAGCAAAGATTGCCGAATTTCTCAAGGAAGAGGAGCGTCTTCGGGAGGAAGGAAAAAGAGAAGAGGAACTCCTGCGTGAGAAGGAGCTTCTTCTTGCCCAAGTTGACGAGGCACACGCAAGGATTGAAGAGGCCTTGCGCCTTCTTGATGAACTCCTTCCTGAAGAGCAAAGGAAAGCCCAGGAGTTGGAAAGATTGAAAGGGGAATGGCAAAGGCTCCGGGAGGAAGTGGCCAAGGGTGATACTCACCTGCGAAGGCTCGTTGAAGAGAGAGAGCGTCTTGAGGCTCGTCTTGTAGTTCTTGAGGCAAAGAAAGACGAGTACGAAGCGCGGTACCATCAGGGTGTGAGGATTTTCGTCGTTGGAGAGCTTGAAGAAGAATGGCGCCGTCAAGGGACGTGTCCGGTGTGCGGAAGCCAAGTCCCTTTCCCGGAGGGAGAACGGGAACGGGTGGATATCGTAGTTCTGGAGCGGGAGTACCGAAGTTTCCATGAAGAGCGAACCTCTCTCCTTACCCGGAAGGAGCACCTGGTGCGGGAAATAGAAGAGGTGTCGCGGGAATACGAGATGAAGCGGAAGGAGCTTGAGGGCATCAAAAACGCTAGTGAAATTCTCTTCCGGGAGTGGCAGGAGCTCCGTGACCGTATTCGGGAAGCTTTAGCCCTTTCCGGATACCCTGAAAGGGAGAAATTCTCCCCCTCTCGGTTCCGCGAGTGGGTGCGCTTGAAAGGGCGGGAGAGGGAAGCGCTGCAGCAGGAGGTGGAAGTACAGCGCCGAAGGCTCCTCACCTTGCAGGAACGGCTCCGTTTCCTAGAGGAGAGGAGAAAAGAGGAAGAGGCGCGCCTTCTTGGCATCTCTTCCGAAAAGGAGAAACTCTGTGCAGCGCTCAAACCTAAGGAAGCGCTCTTTGCCGAGTATTGTGCCTCCTTAGGGATTCCAAGTGATGTCTTCGGAGAGTTTGCAGAGGACCTTAAGGCGAGGCTCCGGAAAGCTGAACAAGAAGTGCTGCGTCTTGGGGCGGAGGCAAAAGCAAAAAAGGAACGTCTTGATGTCCTTGCGCTTGAGCAAACGCGTCTTGTGGAGAGCATAAAGGGGCGTCGGGAAGAAAAGGAAGCGTTGGTTCGAGAGGAGGTTCGCCTTCGGAATCTCTTCCTTGCTGAGCTTGAGAAACGGCGATGGAGCGAAGAGGTGTATTTGAGCTTCCTTGGGCGAACGCCTGGAACGAGTCGAGTGGAACTCCATCGCCTCGAGGGGGAACTCGAAGGGCTTGTGAAGCATAAGGCTAAGAAGGTAAGGGAGAAAGAGGCCTTTGAAAAAGCCTTAGGGCTTTCCGAGGACGCTGTGGAAGGAGAGCTCTTGAAGCTTGAGAAGGACCTCCTGGACCTTGAGAGCAGGGTGAGCACCCTCCACAAGCGCCTTGGAGAGGTTCGGGAAGGACTTCGACAGAACGCGGAGAAGCAAAGAGAGTGGGAACGCCTGAGGGTGACGGTAGGTGAGAAGTCAAAAAGGTATGAGGTCCACGCTGAACTGCAGCGGGCCTTGGAGGTTGGGGGCTTCAAGAATTACCTCCTCCAACTGCTTTTTGCCCGTCTTGAGAAGGAGAGTTCTCGTATTCTCCTTGGGCTCTCTGGAGGACGGTACGCTTTGCGGATGCAGGTGAATCGTGATGTAGCGGATATTGTGGTTCTTGATCGGAAATTCGGCGGAGGGGAGCGTTTGCTTGAAGAGTGTTCAGGAGGAGAGAAAACCCTTATTGCTCTTGCTCTTGCTTTGGCTTTGTCGGGTCTGCGACTTGAGGAACGATACGCCAAAAGGACTGAGTGCCTTTTCATCGATGAAGGATTTTCAACCCTTGATCGAGAGCATCTTGACCTTGTGGCTGACGCGATATTCCGTTTGAGTCGGGAAGGCAAGATGGTGGGTATTGTGACCCATGACCCGGATTTTGCCGGATACTTCCCGATGCAACTTGAGGTCCGAGAAGGGATGGTGCGATGGAGGAGAAACGAGAACCTCGCGATATAACCGAACTCCTTCGGAACAACTTCGCCCAGGTGGATCACTGGCACGGTGGCGAGGACGTCTTCCTCCATCGTGAAGTTGGCGATGTCTTTCCCCTTGCTCCAGAAGAGTTCTGGGAGAGTAAGGTCTGGCGAGAGTTTCCCGATGGAACCACCTCCTTTCCGACTTTCGAACAGGTGTTCTTTGTCGATGGGAAGGTACGCATTCACGCTCGCATTCTCTTCCGTACCGCGGTGCTCCTCCTTGCTGAGGTAGCCGCCTCTTGGGTTTTATGGGAAAAAGGAAAAGGACTTTCCTTCGGTTTTTCCCCTTCTTCTCTGCCTCGGTATCGACGTGTTCTTGGTGCGGGAAAGGACCTTGCTTTGGGTGCTACTGTGGAGCGCCCAGAACTCAACCTTGGCATGGACATGACTTTTTCCCTTGCGGAGACGAGCCGGCGTGCTCAAGTCCTACCTGATACGGAGGTGGCTCGGCAGGCGATTCTCAACGTCATGCAGTGTCTGGAGCAAGAGGTGGTGCGAGACCTTCTTGTGAATCGTGCCCCAGTCGTTAAGGACGGCACTATTCACTTTATCGATCCTCCCTCTTTTATCCCTGGTGTCGGTCCCTGTGGTCTTGTGAAGAGGGTTGAAGAGCTCCGGTGTCCTCGGGAGTGGCTTGAGAAGCTTTGGCAACTCCCCCAAGGGCGGAGGACGCCTTTTGTGGCGGGGTTTCTCAGAGAGGATCGTACGGATATTTTGCGGATTTTCTCGTACCTTCGCCTCCTTCAAGATCCCGACTTTCCTTGGAAAGGCCTTGTTCGCCTTGAGGTCGTTGTTCCGGCAGTGGAGTTTTCAACCCTTCGCGGAGAAATCACCAGGTTCTTCGATGGCCTTGCGCAGGTCCTTCCTGGACTTACAGGGGATTACCCATGGAAGCGGCTTCCGGAGAATCTCTTTCCCATCATTGCCCTTGAGGAGCGTCTCAGTCAACACTTTGCTCCTTCTCATCTTGTACAAGAACTCCTTCGGCAGGCACTTTGGAAAGGGAAGAGGTGAAAGGTGTGGAAGCTATTGGGACTGTGACAGGCCTTCGGGAGGTCACCCCGTATACCTTCTGGGTACGGATGCATCCAGCCTTCTCTTCAGGCATTCGGCTTGAAACCATTGTGCGAGTGGATTTCTCCTGGGGGGATGAGACATTCCGTCTCTATGGAGTGGTGAGTGAGGTAGTGGCTTCCTGGGATGGAACGGTAAGTACTGGATACCAGGAAGAGGCATATGCCCAGGGGCAGTACAGTGGTGTCACCATCTACCTTGGACAGGTTGTGGTGACCCGGACGCTCAAAAAGGAGGGGGAGCATTTTGTCACTATTCCCTCCCTCGTTCCTCCCCCGGTGGGTGAACGGGTGTTCCTTGCTGCTCCCGAAGAAACTGACATCGCTCTTGGGTTTGACGAGGTGAAAAGAGCCCGTCGAGCTCTCCCCTGTGGGGTGCTCTCAAACAGTGAGGTCGCCTACCTCGATGTCCGGTACCTTCTTGGTGACAACGGAGCGCACGTGAACGTCAGCGGGCAATCGGGTGTGGCTGCGAAGACCTCGTATGCCACGTTCCTCCTTTGGATGATGCTCAACTACCCGAAAGCTTCGGGGTGTTGCCTGGCTCATGATGTTGCTACCTTTCTCCGAGACAGTCGGGCTCTGGTGTTCAACGTGAAAGGGGAGAGCCTCCTTTTTCTCGACCACTGGAACAGCGAGTGGGAAAATGCAGAAGATGCGAAGCAAGCTGAACTCTGGAGAGGGATGTTCCGGCGTTTCGGCGTCGAACCAAAGCCTTTTGATAACGTCATGGTCGCTGTCCCTCCAAAACCCAATGGTCAACCTCACCTTGTTCACTCGCGCGGGAACGTTCAAGTCTATGGATGGGACGTTCTTGACATCGCTGAACTTGGGCTTTTGCCCCTCTTTTTTGACCCCGAAGAGCTCGAGAGGAACGCAAACTTCTCGCTTGTGGTTTCGGTTGTTGAGGAATTCCTTCAGGACCAGTACGAATGCCTCGTTCATGAGGCAAAGTCTGAGCTTTTGGCCAGGGATACGCCTTACCGCGAGGAGAATCTCCGTTTTTCCTTAGAGGGCTGTGACAACCGAACTCTTGTTCGGGTGTATCTTGCGGTATGTGGCGAAGATCCTTCCTGGATGCTTCACCGTTTTGCGTTACCTAACTCCCTTCGAGACCTTGTGGATCTCCTCCATGGTTGTGCAGAGGGAGAAGGGACTCAAGCCTTAGCAAAAAGGCTTGAGGAAGAACGTGTTGATGAACGGACGGTGCTGGCTATTTCCCGGAGATTGCGTCTTGCTGAGCGCAGTGGCCTGGGGAGACTTTGGCGGAGCATTCTCCCTTCCCCGAAGAGGGTTCTTGATGCTCCTCCGGTGCCTGCGTATGCGCTCGCTTGGAACCGTCCGGGAGGGGTAACGGTCGTGGACATCGCCAAGCTCCCCCCTCGAGGACAGGCGTTCGTTGTTGGGGCAGTGCTTCGAGAGGTGCTCTGGGTCAAGGAACAGGATCTCTTGAAGGAACCGGTTTTCGTGTACCTTGATGAACTCAATAAATACGCTCCCCGGGAAGGGGGTGGATTTCTTGGGCAGATTTTCCGGGACGTGGCTGAGCGAGGACGGTCATTCCGGATTGTGCTTATCGGAGCAGAACAGACCGCATCGCAAGTCGACTATCGAGTTATCACTCAGGCAGCGACAACCGTTGTGGGACGACAAAAGCACGCAGAGCTCCATAAAGAAGAGTATGCCCACCTCCAGGGTATCCTGCGAGAGAAAGCCGCATCCCTTCTTCCAGGAGAGGTCATCGTCGATCAACCGTTCTTCCGCCTTCCCCTCACCGTCCGTTTCCCGTTGACACCCTGGGCAACTTCGGAAGAGAAACGCACGTTGCGGTGTGGGAAAAATGTTGCGCCACTTTCTGAGGAGGAATTCCAAAAACTCTTTGAGTGAGGGTGATACTATGCGGGAATTCAATGTGGCTACGCGGCAAAAGGAAGAGATGGTGAATATCACCTCTCTTGTTCGTCAGGCAGTGCAGGAGTCAGGGAAGAAGCGGGGTATCTGCACGGTATACGTTCCTCACACGACTGCAGGGGTGACCATTAATGAGAGTGCCGATCCGGACGTGGTTTTGGACATCCTCCGGGGTCTCCGCCATGTTGTTCCTGAGCACCTTCCCTATGAGCACGTTGAGGGGAATGCCCCTGCCCATGTGAAGGCTTCCCTGGTGGGTCCTTCGGTGAACGTTATCTTTGAAGATGGCAAAATTCTCCTTGGGACTTGGCAGGGAATCTTCCTCTGTGAGTTCGACGGCCCAAGGCAACGTCGCGTCTGGGTGCAGGTTATTGGAGAGTAGCATGCGTATCGTCGAATGCATCGTAAAGGACACCTTTGTTCCGGATTTTGCCGAATTTGTGGCAGTTGTGGTGGGAAAAAAGAAACCAAAGAGGGTTCACTTTGCCGAACTCCTTATCGACCCTGAGGTTATTGGAGAGGTTACGCGTTCTTTTTTCGGGGAGACCCTTGCATCACCGACACGGGAAGTCATGCCTTGCCTTCTCTCCCAGTATGTGCGTTTCTTCAAACGCCTGGGGTACGATTACTGTATTTTTGTTGACGTCCCAGGCATGGGACTCCATTTCCCAGGAAAAGTTCGCAGAGGAGAGGATCCTGCTCTTCTCTCGCGAGGAGTACGGGAATGGGTGGAAGAATCTTCTGGGGTCATTACCTCCTTTACGGATTTTGAGTGCTATCCCTGGCCAAGTGTGGAAGGCTTTGATTTTTCTCCCTATGAAGAACTTTCCCGTATCCTGCCGGAGGGCATGAAGCTTCTTCTCAACGCCTGTGGAGGGATTTTTGAGGTGGTGAGCGAGACGCTTCTTGGTTTTGAAGGCCTTTCCCTGCTCCTTTACGAGAATAGAGCTCTTGTTCGGGCGGTTTTCGAGCGAGTAGGAGCAATTATTCTTTCGTTTTACCAGCAACTCATCGATTTAGATATTGTGGGCGGGATTTTCCAAGGAGACGATTGGGGGTACAGGAGTGCCACATTCCTCTCTCCTCGAGATCTTGAGGAATTCGTCTTCCCCTGGCACAAGAGGCTCTGTAGTCTTGCTCATGAGAAAGGAAAGTACTACTTCCTCCACTCCTGTGGGAATATCTACCGGGTTTTTGACGCCTTCCTCGATGAGGTTCCTGTCGATGCGTTCCACTCTTTCCAAGACGAAATTCTCCCTGTAACGGAGTTTGGGAAACGTTATGGGAATCGGGTGGGTATCCTTGGTGGGGTTGATTTGGATAAGCTCATCCGCCTTCCAGAGGAGGAACTTCGCCGATACGTGCGTGGTATCCTCGAGGAACTTGCTCCACACGGTGGTTTTGCTTTGGGTTCTGGGAATTCCATCGCCAATTACGTTCCCCTCAAGCAGTATCTCATCATGCTTGATGAGGGCTTACGGTTTTTGGGGTGAGGGTGTGGACTTGGCAAGCTCACCCTCTCTTAAAAGGGGCAAAATAACAAGCAATAGCCTTTCCCATTTATTTTCTGTGGGGGAATGGTAGATTCTTCTGATTCCGCTTTGCGCCGCTCTGAGAGCGACCTACCACTCCAAGGGGTATCTCTCCGTCCGTAACCGTCTGGGTACCCTTGTTTACTCTCAGACGCTAAAGTGGTACAGGTATTGTGGAACTTGTGGCTCAATCCTGAGGCTATAAGGACACAGAAGCGCAGTGTTTGTCTTGGTTTCGGCAACTTCAAAACATGCTTGCTACCTTCTCCACTCTGTGGCTTTGCGATACACTTTTATCCTCTCTTGACGTACCGTGCTTTCACGTTGGTAATCATATCCTCGTTTTCTCTTCCACCGAAGCGTTCTACCGTAATGGGAATGGTATCCGTGCTTTCTCCACCGTACGTGAAAGTTCCTGTGAAAATCACTCGATTCGACCAGTAAAGCGTTGCTTCGATGATGAAGCGGTACACCCCAGGAGTTACGAAATTTCCCTCCTCATCCTGTCCATCCCAGGTGTACACTTGGGGTCCACTCTTTGGAGTGGCACTCGTTATGGCATCAATCTTAGGGAGCTCTTGAGGTCTTGCCTTCTGCACCCAGGTTGGGAGGCAATCGGGTCGGCGTCTGTATCCTCCTCGCCCAGTGAATGCTGTAACGGAGAGTGTCTTCACCACGTTCCCCTTGGCATCCTCAATCCATACGGCGTACTGGTTTGAGGCAATCGTCCGCTGCCTAGTGAAATCGAAAGAGATTTCTAAGGTACCCAGACTCTGGTTTTCTTTACTGGTGGTTCGAGGACCAGGGAGAACAAAAGAGAGGACTGCGAGGATCGTGAAGGAGAGAAAGCGCACCCTGTCCACGGTTGCATCACCAAACCTCTGTGGTTTTAGGAGGCTTTTCTGTTGAGCGCACTGAAAAGAACCTCCTATGATGGCAATTCGGCCCTTCATCCCGCAGGAGGCAAGGGAAATGAACAAACCACGTGTTGGTGCCCCTTGGGGTAAGGGAGGTGTTTCCACTGGACCTTTTTGGTCTTTGTGGTGCAAGGAGAGGACAAAGATGCTTGCGGGAATTCGAAAAAGTCTGCACCTTAGGCCTTTTTAAGGTGGAGGGGTCGGTCTTGAGGCTAGGAGGATCAAAAACCCGCTTTAGGCTGCTTTCAGGAGGGAAAAATGGAGAGTACCTGGAGCAATGGATTTCCAGAATTTCTCTTGTGATGCCCTCTAAGGTAGAGAGAACAACGCTCAAGAAAGAACACCTCCCGCGCGCCCTCTTTATCATACCACAGGGAAAAAGTGGCAGGGTTTTTTATCCAAAAGTTGTGCAGCTTTTGAGGAGGTCTGGCAATGGGGAAATATCTTGGGGTCGTACTCCTTCTTTTTCTTTTCGTTTCTGGTTGTGGGGTCCGCTGGCAGATGAAGGACACGTACATTTTCGTCTACGAAATGCGTCTCGACTCACCGGGGGGTTCTGTCCTGCCTGTCCCCCTTGCTCGGGTTTCGGTGGAGGGAAACGTTACCGCAGTCCGCTACACCGACGCAAATGGGAGGGCTCATTTCCAGCTTCCTCCTGGAACGTACGTGGTTTCCATAACGAAGGAAGGGTACCTTTCCATTACCGATACCATCACGATTTACACTCTTGAGCTCACTCCTGGTCGGTACGTGTACTACCTTGCTCGTGAGGGGGGTTGAGGTGCGGGAGGTTGCCGTTTTCCTGCTTTGCCTTTTCCTTGTTTCGGGCTGCTTTGGGAACCTGGATCCCTTACCCTCGGTCCATTCCCTGGTTGCGGTACGGGGGAAGGTCATCGATGCGGTGACTCGCGAGGGTGTTGAGGGCGCACAGGTGCGGCTTCGAGATTTCCCAGAGTGTTTTGACCTTACTGCCTCGGATGGGTCGTTTTTCTTGCCCCGTGTTCCCTCAGGGCGGCAAGTTTTCATTGTTTCCTCCACGGGGTATGCCCAAAAAAGCGAAGCCGTGGATGTTCCTGCAGCCACTTCTTCCTTTTCGCTCACCATTGAACTTGCACCGCTTTTGGGAAAACTGGTAGGATATGTGTGGGGTGAAGAAGGGAATCCTCTTTCTGGGGCTACAGTGACCGTGGATGGTACGTACACTACAACGACTGGCAGAGACGGGAGCTTTGTCCTTGACAATCTCCCTGTGGGGAAAGTAGTGCTTGTGGTAGAGAAAGAGGGCTTTGTTCCATATGTGGAGGAAATCGATATCGCTCATCTTGCGGTTACTGTAGTGCATGTGACGCTTACGCGTCCTTCACCGGGAAAGGTTTAGGTAGAGGGGAGGAGGGTGGCGAAATTGGTGGAAACTTTTGACATGGAACGATACCTTGGGGTCTTTCTCGAAGAGGTTGAGGAACACATTGAGCGTCTTGAGGAAAATCTTGTCCAGCTTGAGAAAAGCCCCGATGACGAGAGCCTCGTTCAGGCTATATTTCGCTCGTTCCATACCATTAAAGGCTCCTCAAGCTCTATGGGTTTCCAGAAAATGATGGAGCTCGCCCATCTTATGGAGAACCTCCTTGATGGGGTTCGGAAAAAGACCATTGCGGTTACTCCTGAGCTCGTGGACACGCTCCTTCGGGGCGTGGATCTTTTGAAGTTCATGCGGAATGGTATCGCCCTTGAAGGCAAGGAACCTGAGGTGGAAATCGGGGAAATTGTCAGCATGCTCCAGAATTTCCTCGGGA
Organism: Candidatus Caldatribacterium sp.; assembly: GCA_025060675.1. GTDB lineage: Bacteria > Atribacterota > Atribacteria > Atribacterales > Caldatribacteriaceae > Caldatribacterium. Next base: position 69,830 of record JANXBI010000003.1, on the reverse strand, counting down.
AGCGGGAAAAGGTTGAGGAGAAGGAAGCTGCCAAAAGAGAGCTTGAAGAAAAGGAGCACCGCTTGGAGACTCCCAAGGAGGAGAGAGAGTACATTGTACGAGTGTTCCTCACCCTTGACTGTTCCATGAAAGGAGTCAGAGCATACCTTGTGATTAACCGCCTCCAGGAGAGTGGGGTTGAGGTTGTGAGCACAAATCCTTCGCTTACCGACCTTGAGAGCGAGCGTTTTGGCCAGAGTTTTGAGATTTTCGTACGGTCAGAGCTTACGCCCGAGGAAATCACAAAGATTGTTGAGTCTGTTGCCGAGGTGGAAAGAGCAGAGGTTACCATGCAGGAGAGGGAAACCACAGAAGAAATTGTCAAAGAGGAGAGAAAGGACGAAGTCCGGCCAAAAGCACCTTCTCAGGAGAAGAAGAAGGTCGCCGGTGGACTTAAGAAAACTGTCCGGGTCGATGTGGAGCGCCTGGATGCCCTTATGAATCTCGTAGGAGAGTTGGTGATTGACCGGGCTCGTCTTGAGGATATCATCAGGAAGCTTCAGGAGAGCAAAGAGGTTGCCCACCTCAGGACACTTCTTGCCGACACCACAACGCATATCGGCCGGGTCACGAACGAGCTCCAGATGGAGATTATGAAGGCTCGGATGCTCCCTCTTGCCGAGGTCTTTAATCGGTTTCCTCGGATGGTGCGGGATTTAGCGAGGAACTTTGGAAAGGAGATCGACTTTATCGTGGAGGGTGAGGACACCGAGCTTGACCGCTCCCTTATTGAGGAAATTACTGACCCCCTTATTCACCTTCTCCGTAACGCAGTGGATCATGGGATTGAGCCTCCCGAAGAACGGATAGCCTTGGGTAAACCGCCTCGAGGTCGGATTCTCCTCAAAGCCTACCAGGAGGAAAATTCTGTAGTCATCCTTGTGCAAGACGATGGGAGAGGCATTGACGTTGAGAAAATTCGAAAGAAGGCCCTTGCTCTTGGTCTTGCGACACAAGAGGAACTGGCTCGGATGAGCGATCGAGAGGCTATTGAGTTCATTTTCTACTCAGGGTTCTCCACAAATGAAAAGGTCACCGATGTCTCCGGACGGGGCGTAGGGATGGATATCGTCCGCCGGAATATTGAGCGAGTGAATGGACAGGTTCATGTGGAAAGCGAACGGGGGAAAGGAACGACTTTCTTCCTGCGGTTGCCCTTGACCCTGGCTATTATCAGAGCCTTACTTGTTCGAGTGGATGGAACGATCTACTCTATACCCCTTGCGGATGTGGTGGAGATTGAGAAAATCGAAAAGAAGAATACCTATTGGGTGAACAAAACCTTAACGTCTCTCTTCCGTGGAAAGACACTCCCTCTCCTTCGCCTGCGAGATCTCCTCGAGGGGAAGAGGGCAGAGTACGAAGAAGGCATGGAGATTCCCAATGTTCTCTACACTGTGGTCGTGAATACGGCTCGAGTGTTAGCGGGTCTTGTGGTTGATGAGATTGTGGGTGAGCAGGAAATCGTGATTAAATCGCTTGGGTCGTACATTGGTGATGTACGGGGGCTTGGAGGGGCGACCATTCTCGGGGATGGTCGGGTCTCGCTCATCGTGGATGTAGCTAGTCTCCTTTGGAAAATGGTTCAGGTGGGAGGGTAAGAAGCTATGCCCGGACGGATTATGATTGTGGATGATGCTGCGTTCATGCGGATGATGCTCAAGGACATCCTGACCAAAAATGGTTACGAAGTCGTGGCTGAGGCAAGTAACGGTAAAGAGGCGATTCTCAAGTACGAAGAAGTAAAGCCAGACCTTGTCACCATGGATATCACCATGCCTGAGATGGATGGTATCACCGCGGTGAAGGAAATCAAAAAACGCGATCCTAATGCTCGCATTATCATGTGCAGCGCTATGGGGCAACAGGCGATGGTGGTTGATGCCATTCAAGCAGGGGCTCGTGACTTTATTGTCAAACCCTTCAAGCCTGAGCGAGTCATTGAGGCGGTGAAGAAAGTCCTGGGCAACTGATGTGATGGAGTGGGTTGTTCCCTGGGGTCTTCTGTTACGGGGGATTCGGAGGCGTCTTCGCGTAGCATACGTTGTGCTCCGAATGGCGGATGGGGTGCTCCTCTACAATGGGCTCCACCGGTGCCGGCGTTTTGTTGAGGATTTCTTAAGGCAAGAGGAAAAACCCCAAGAAGGTATTCACTTCCTCTCCCTCGAGGATGAGCTCTTCTTCATGCGGGTTGAGTGTGTGGGAGCTGATCTTGTGTTTGCCGCTGGCGGTCCTCTGCGGGAGGGGGAACCGCCTCCAGCGAATGGCCTTTCGTCCCTGGAGCGAAGGTTGCTTGCGGAGATACAGAAGATGCAAGAACACACTCTGCGGCTTCTTTTCTTCCGTTTCCCACTTGGGGTCGTTTTCCTCTCCTTTGGGGATGGGCGGATTCTCCTCTGGAACAGCACCATGGAGGCGCTCACCGGGAAAAGGGAAAGGGAAGTCCTGGGAAGGAAATGGGATGAGCTCTTCCCAATGGAACGCATGGACGATATGTGGCAGAGCCTGCGTTTTGGAGAGGAATACCTTGTCCGTAACTTCCGCTTGAGGCGCAATGCGAACGGGGACCGTCTCCTCAACTTCCGGTTTTTCCCCTGGCGGAAGGGGAATTCTTTCCAAGTTGTGGGGCTTGTAGAGGATGTGACGGATCGGGCTCGATGGGGGGAGAGCATTCGTCAGATGGAGCGCCTCTCAAGCATCGGTCGTTTCATCTCCAGTATGGCCCATGAGATTAACAACCCCCTTGGGGTGATCTATGGGTACACGCAGATGCTCCTTGCGCAAGTTGCGGAGAAGGCCGAAAATTGCCCTACTTGCCAAGTCACCAGGAGGGTCCTTGAGAAAATCGAGAGGGAAGCAGCGCACTGCAGTGAGGTTATCCGATATCTTGTGGATTTCTCAAAGCCTTTGGTTCTGGAGCGAGAGCCGGTGGATATCAACACGCTCCTTCGGGAAAGCGTTGCCCTTGTGGACTTCTTCTGCCAAGAGAACGAAAAAATCGATTTCTGCCTTGAGAAAGACCTACCTCCGGTGTACGTTGATCGGACACGCCTGCGCCAGGTCTTCATGAATCTTGCGAAAAACGCCTTTGAAGCCATGCAGGAAAAGGGGGGTACTCTTCGTATTTCCACGGAGAGGGTGCTCCTTGAGAATGTCCCTCCCTGGGAACCGAAAGGATTAGCAACTTACGTGAAGGTCACTTTTGCCGATACAGGGAAAGGTATTCCAGAAGCTATCCTCTCTCGCATTTTTGAGCCCTTCTTCACCACGAAAGAGCGAGGGGCGGGTCTTGGCCTTTCCATCTCCTATAGCATTGTGCGAGCTCATGGGGGGTGGATTGAGGTGGCCTCGAAGGAAGGGGTGGGCACGACGGTCACGGTGTTCCTGCCAGTGGAGCGGGAGGTTGGACGATGAAGCGCATCCGTCCAGCGCTTTTGCCCTTGCAGAAGCAGCAGATGGTCCCCAAAATGATTGTGGCAAGCCACCTCATGGCTTTGCCCCTTCCAGAACTTGAAGTGCATCTTGCCAGGGTCCTCGAAGAGAATCCCCTTCTTGAGGTTCGAGAGGGCATCATGTGTTTTGGGTGTGGGGAGGAACTTTCCGGATATCCTGAGCGTTGCCCTCGGTGTGGGAGGTACTTAGGTCGGGGGTGGGAAGAAATCCCCTTCGAGGATGTTCCCCAGTGGGGGAGAGGGCGGAGCTGGAAGGAGTTCCTCTTTGACGAGGTGATGACCCTCGTTGGACTTGAGGAGGGGGAGAAAAAGATTGTTCATGCCCTTCTGGCTCATCTTGACAGCGAGGGTTTCTTGCGGGGTGACCTTGCGGAGCTTGCCTTTATTCTCCGGGTATCTGAGGGGGTTCTCCAGGGAGTTATTGCGAAAATTCGAGAAGCTGGGTTCTTTGGCTTTGCGGCTCGAAATGCGTTTGAGTTTCTTGGGATGCAACTTGAACGCCTCGGAGTCGAGGTGAATCTTGACCAGCTTCTCCGCCTATTCCGTGAGAACCCAGAACGTTTTGAGGAGATTCTTGCGCCGTACCGAGACCACCTTTTCTTCTCTCCAGCACAGTACTTTGAGAGTACCTTGGGAAGAGAACGCGAGGACCTTGAAGAAGGGCGTAGCATCGCATATCCTGACGCAGAGATTGTCGAGGTTGAGGAAGGGGAGTTTGAGGTTGTCCTTGTTCCGTCGTTCACTATGCAGCTCACCTTAGGCGATATGGCGCTTTCCCTCTGGCGGAAAAGGCGAAAAGAGCTCTCAGAACGAGAACGCCACTTCTTTAGGGAAAAGCTTAGCGAGGCGCGTGAGATTCTCTCCTGTCTTTCCTATCGATACCGGACGCTCCTCCGGGTGCTTGAGTACATTGTGGAGCGGGAGAGGGAGTTCTTCCTCCGTGGCCCGGCTTTCTTTGTCCCTCTCACCCAAGGTGAAATTGCCGAAGCTCTTGGCATTAGCGTGAGTGGAGTGTGCCAGGTTCTGAAAGGGAAATTCGTCCGTTTCCCTGATGGTCTTGTACGAAGTGTCAAGTTCTTCTTCGACGCTTCCTATCCGGTGAAGGAAGCGATGAGAATCCTTATTACAGAGGAGAATCCTGAACGCCCCCTTTCTGACCGGGAAATTGCCGAGAGGCTCAAAAGCTGGGGCATATTTGTTGCTCGAAGGACCTGTGCGTTGTATCGGGAAGAGATGGGAATTCCACCGTCGCATCTGCGACGGCGCATGAAAGGACGGTGGCAGCATGGACGTCCAAGGGTTCTTTGAGGAGTACCGGAAGGGTATTCGTACGGTACGGGAACAATCGCCAAAGAGCGTGGAGCCTTTCCTCTCCTTCTACAACCAGGTGATGACCGATGGGGCCTTATCTCTCAAGGTGAAAGAGCTCATCGCTTTAGCGATTGGTATAGCAATCCACTGCGAACATTGCATCATCCTCCATGTGCGGGGAGCAAAGAAGGCTGGAGCCACACCCGAGGAAATTTTTGAGGCGGCTCAAGTTGGAATCGTCATGGGAGGCGGACCAGCCTTCACCTTTCTCCCCCTTGTTGCTGAGGTCCTTGCAAGCTCCTGAGGTAGACGAGGATATCGGAAGCTGGGGAGAGGATAAAGGTATCGCCCTCGTGGAAGGCTTTTCTGTACACTTCGAGGGTGCGAAGGAAGGCGAAAAACTCGGGGTTTTGCCGATATGCCTCAGCGTAAATGCGGAGAGCTTCGGCCTCACCCTCGCCCCGGAGGATTTGCGCTTGTTTCTCCGCTTCAGCAAGAATGAGCGCACGCTCCTTGTCAGCCTCGGCTCGGATTTTGGTTGCCTCCTCTTCGCCTTCGGAGCGGTACTGACGGGCCTGACGTTCCCTTTCAGCCTTCATCCGCTGGAAAACGGCCTGCTCGTTCTGTTTGGGGAGGTCAGCCCGCTTAATCCGAACATCCACAATCTCTACACCAAATTCTTTGGTCTTTTCGCTAGAGCGGGCGGTTACCCTCTCCATGACGTCTTTGCGAGCTTTAGAGACGAGGTCGAAAAGGTCCACTCGCCCAATTTCGGTTCGGAGTTCAGAATACACCACATCGTCGATGCGGGTAATAGCTCCACTTTCACTGACCACAGTTTGCAAAAAGACCAGAGGGTTGATGATGCGCCAACGGACATAGCTGTCCACCACCAGGGTTTTCTTGTCCCTGGTGATGACCTCCTCTGGGGGGGAGTCGTACTCTAAAAGTCGGCGATCGAACTTGCGCACCACTTGGAGGGGATAGGGGAGTTTCAGGTGGAGACCGCTTTCCCGAACAACTCGGACAGGTTTCCCAAGCTGCACGATGACCCCTTGCTCGGTTTCGTCAAGGACGTACCAGGGCTTGAAGATAAGGAGGAGCACAAAGAGAACAACGACGAGACTCATTCGCCGCCACCATGTTCTACTCATCGGCATCTCCCTCAGACAAGGGTAAGAACGGCAAGGTGTGCTGGAGGCTCTCCTCGCTGTCAAAGACGAACTTCTTCACTTTGGGGAGAACATCCTCAAGGACCTCGAGGCGTAAGCGTCGGCGGGTCACGTCAGGGTTTGCTTCGTACTCTCGAAGAACCGCAAGGAATCGGGCGACTTCGCCTTCAGCTTTGCGGATAACTGTTTCTCGGTACGCCTCGGCTTCCTGGATGATACGGGCTGCTTCTCCTCGGGCCTGGGGAAGAATCTGATTTCGGTAGGCTTCGGCTTCGTTGACGAAACGAACCTTATCCTCTCGGGCACTGGCAACGTCTTTAAAAGCAGCTACCACCTCTTGAGGTGGCTGTACGTCCTGGAGCTGTACAGCCAGAACGCGAATGCCTGCTTCGTACCGGTCAAGGATGTCCTGAAGGAGCATCCGTGTCTCTTCTTGGACTTCAGCACGACCAGTGGTGAGGACTTCATCGATGGTCTTTTTCCCCACTACCTCCCGGAGAGCTGCCTCGGCAGCGTTCTTCACCGCTTTTTCAGGGTCTTTGATCCGGAAGAGGTACCGGTATGGATCACTGATGCGGAACTGCACGATGAACTGGCAGCTCACGATGTTTTCGTCCCCAGTGAGCATCAGGGATTCCTCAGGCACAAGAGCGTACTTGGGCGGTGGCCCAGGAGAAAGAGTCCGGAAGCCAATTTCCACTCGGCGGACTTCGGTGATTTTAGGTTTGGTGACGCTCTCAAAGGGATAGGGGAGACGGTAGTGAATTCCTGGAGGAACGGTACGGTTGTAGCTTCCCAGGCGCCGGACAACACCAACTTCGTCAGGACCAACAACGTACACTCCGCTCACAAAGTACAAAAGGAGGACAATTCCCAAAGCGTAGAACCCCAGACGCCTGAAAAACCGAAAGAAGCGAACTGTGGAGATATCGATGATTCTTCCTTCAAAGCTCTCGCCGTACACAACTTTATCTTAACGGAAACCAAAAGAAGATGCAAGGCCGGGGAAATATCCGTTAGGGCGTCGACTACCTTTTTGCGGGTTTTCCTCTCCTGCCTTCCCTGTAGCTCACCGCTACCGGAGACCATACCAGAAAAGTCCCAGTATGCCCCCAACAAGGAGGAGAGGTATTTCTCCCATCCTCCGGGAGAAGAGGAAAAAACCGCTCACAAGGCCCAGAACAAGGGTGAAAGGGTCCTGGACGCTTTCGCGGACCACCGAGAACGCAACGTAAAAAAGAAGGGCAAGAAGAACCGGACGTAAACCTCGTAGAAAGCTTGCCACCCAGGGGTTATCTCGAAAGTGGTTGAGGAAAAGTCCTATGAGGAGGGTAAGGAGCATTGAAGGAGCGCAAAAGGAGGCAGTAGCCACAAAAGCCCCAAAAACCCCTCCGACCTTAAATCCCGTGAAGGTAGCCGCGTTGATTGCAATGGGTCCTGGGGTGAGCTGCGAAAGAGCAAGGAGTTCAAGGAATTCTTGTTTGGTAAGCCAGTGGTGAGCATCGACGATTTCCCTCTCAATGAGAGGGAGTGCGGCGAGTCCTCCGCCAAAAGCGAAAAGCCCCACTCGCAAGAAGGCAAGGCAAAGGGCGAGGTAGATCATCGCTGCAAAAGTACCCCAAGTCCCCCTCCAAAGAGGATGACAAAGAGTGGATGGATACGGGTGTAGAAGAGGAGAAGGAAGAAACACATGGCGATAAGGATATCCCTCGCGTTTTCGGCAGTTTTCTTCCCGATTTGCCACACGGCAAGGGCAACGAGCGAAGCCACAACCGCAAGAGCTCCCCGGAAGAAGGCTTGGACAAGATAGAATTCCCGAAAGCGGAGGAAAAGGGTGGCAGCAGCGACAATAGAACCAAAAGAGGGCAAGACGGTTGCAAGGACTGCTAAGCATTGCATTTGCACGCCACCAAGAGCAAACCCGACCAACGATGCAGTGTTAATGGCAACAGCTCCAGGGAGGCTCTGCGCAAGAGCCACAGTCTCGAGGAAGATTTCTTCAGAGAGGAGCCCGTGCTTTTCTACGATTTCTCTCCGTATGAGGGGAAGCATGGCGTATCCTCCTCCCCAGGTAAAGGCACCGATTTTTAAGAAAGTCCAGAAAAGGGTAAGGGATGAAGGTCGTTTCTTAAGCATTGCCGGGGAAAATACGCTCGACTTCTTGGGCTTTTGCCTCAACGGTTTTCCGCAGAGACTCTTTGTACTGGCGTACTCGCTCCCGGATTTCCGGATACTTAATTCCCAGGATTTCGGCAGCCAGTATCCCAGCGTTTCTGGCTCCGTTAATGGCTACGGTGGCCACGGGGACTCCTGGAGGCATCTGCACGATGGAGAGGAGTGAGTCAAGTCCCTGGAGAGCGGCGCTCTTGACCGGAACTCCAATGACGGGCAAAGGAGTAATGGAAGCCACCATGCCAGGAAGATGTGCTGCCCCTCCTGCTCCAGCAATGATCACTTCAATGCCTCGGTGTTCAGCCTCCTGAGCGTATCGAAACATACGCTCAGGTGTTCGGTGGGCTGAGACAATGGTTATCTCGTAACTTATGCCAAATTCTTCGAGGATTTTTGCTGCTTCCTCCATGACCGAGAGATCCGAATCACTCCCCATGATGATGCCCACAAGTGGCATGGCCTTTCTCCTTCCTTTCTCCTCGAATACGGAGGACTGCCTTTACCCTATAGGCTTTTTCAAGGGCTCCTTCAAGGGTTTCGTCAATCACCGTCACGTGTCCCATTTTTCGAAAAGGGCGACTTTCCCATTTCCCATAGAGGTGGACGGAAACTCCCTCAATGGCCAGAGCCTCCGCAAAACCCTCAATCACTGGTGGGCCACTTGTTCCCTCTTCACCAAGGAGGTTTACCATGACTGCAGGGGCAAGGAGCTTTGTTGATCCTAAGGGAAGGCCAAGAATTGCTCGAAGGTGTTGCTCAAATTGCGAGGTGGCGCAGGCTTCGATGGTGAAGTGGCCTGAGTTGTGGGGTCGGGGAGCAATTTCGTTGATGAGGAGTTCTCCATTTTCCGTAAGGAACATCTCAATGGCGAAAATACCCACACCATTGAGGATTTGAACACATCGTATACCAAGCTCAGTTGCCCTTTCGGCCACATCCTCTGGGATGCGGGCTGGAGCAAGGACAAGGTCACAGATGTGGGCTTTTGGCTCAAAGAGCATCTCCACTACAGGGTATGTTCGGACTTCACCAGTGGTGCTTCGGGCGACAAGAACGGAGAGTTCTTTGGCGATTGGTACGTACTTTTCAAGGAATGATGGTCCTTGGAGGCGTTTGGGAAAGTCCCCTTCGCTCCTCAAGATAGCCACGCCTTTCCCATCGTATCCTCCAAAACGGGCTTTTTGCACGAGAGGGAACCCAAAGGCTTGGAAAGCAGAGGGACTATCCCCCTCAAGGAGGGTGAAGGGGGGAACAGGAAGTCCAGCTTCCTTGAGGGCTATTCGTTGTTGGAATTTGTCCTGAATAGTGGCCAGGAGCTCTGGCGAGGGGCGAATCTTATCCTTCTCCGGGAGAGACCTGAGGAATTGCGTATTCACGTGTTCGATGTCGTAGGTGACGATGTCGCTTGTGGCACAGAGTTTTGCCAAGCCCTCTGCGTCGGAGAATCCAGCGATGATCTCCTCATCAGCCACTTGGGCAGCGGGAGACAAGGGTGTGGGATCAAGGATAGTCACATGGAATCCCATTCTCTTGGCTTCCTGGGTCATCATTTTGGCGAGTTGCCCTCCACCGATGATCCCAAGCCGGAAAAGGGGGAACCGCAACGTCGTCATGGTAATCACCACGGTTCATTGTACCATGGAATGCTCTCTGTTTTGGATGGAAAGTTGGCAAGGTATTTCATCTAGCTATTGTGGGGGTTGAGGAGTATGTCCGACATCACTATGGATAGGGCGATGCGGGTCATTGTCCGGGGGCTTGATTATGCCATGATGCGTCAGCGCATCCTTGCGGAGAATGTAGCTAACGTTGAAACGCCTCGCTACAAACGAAAAGACGTGGATTTTACAAGTGCGCTCCACGATGCGCTGCAAAAAGAAGATACCCTTCCCCTCTCGGTGACCCATCCAAAGCACTTTGCCGATAGCGCAACGGATGTCCCGAGCGTAGGGACGGTAGAAGAGGCCTACGCTGTCCGTCAGGATCGGTCTGGTGTGGACGTGGAGAAAGAAATGACGATTGTCCTTGAAAATGCCCTTTACTACCAGGCTCTTGCTCGAATGATGTCTGATAAACTTGGGCTTTTGCGAACCGTTATTCGGGAGGTGCGGTAGATGAAGATTTTTCGGTCCTTTGACATTAGTGCATCGGCGCTCACCGCTGAGCGGCTTCGTTTGAGCGTGATTGCTACAAACATTGCCAATGCGGAGACTACCCGTACTCCCCAAGGTGGACCATATCGCCGCAAAGAGGTGGTTTTCGTGCCTCGAGAAGATGGAGGTGTGGAGGTAGCAGCGATTCGGGAAGATACCACCACCCCACCTCGGCTGGTGTACGATCCTGGGCATCCTGATGCCAATGAGGAGGGATTCGTAGCATACCCCAACGTTTCCGTGGTCAACGAAATGGTTGACCTTCTCGCAGCGACTCGAGCGTATGAGGCGAATGTGGCTGCGCTCAATGCCGCAAAGAGTATGCTCACAAGCAGCCTGAACATTGGACGGTAAGGAGGTGAGAACGTGGAAATTTCTCGAATCACCGTAGGATCTTGCTCTGTGCCGGAGAGGTCAACTTTTGGGGTTTCCCAAAAGGATGGTTTTGCCGATACGCTTTGGCAGGCACTTGAAGAGGTCGACAACCTCCAGAAAGAGGCTGACGCAGCGATTCTTGATGTTGCTTTAGGGAAAGAAGAGAACTTGCATCGGGCTATTATTGCCCTTGAACGGGCCAATCTCGCCCTGGGCCTTGCGGTTCAGGTGCGCAATAAAGTTATCGAGGCGTATCAAGAAATCATGCGAATGCAGGTGTAGGCGATGCGCAGCCCCCTTGCCGATTTCACCGAACAAATGAAAAATGTCTGGGGAGGCATGACTCAGTCGCAGCGAGTGCTCTTTCTCCTTGTGAGCACTGCCCTTTTTGCTGGCCTCATCACGCTGTTTCTCTACTCGGGAAAACCTGATTACGCCCCTCTTTTCCGGAGTAGTGATCCTCAGGAAACCGGGCGGGTTGTGGACACCTTGCGGGAGCTCAATATCCCCTACCGTCTCTCAAGCGGTGGGACGGTTGTTGAGGTTCCGCAGGACAAGCTCTATGAGGCGCGAATGAAGCTCGCTCAAAAGGGTTTGCCCGCAAAGGGAGTGGGTTTTGAGATTTTCGATCGGGGGGCGTTTGGGCTTACGAGCTTTCTCCAGCGAGTGAACTATCAGCGGGCGCTCCAAGGAGAACTTGAGCGGACTATCATGACCTTGGCGGAAGTTGAAGCGGCACGGGTGCACATCGTACTCCCTGAGGAGCGTCTCTTTGCTGAAGAGGAGAAGGAACCCACTGCATCGGTGGTGTTGCGGCTTCGTCCTGGAGCAACTCTCAAGGAGAGCCAAATTGAAGCCATTGCTCACCTTGTGGCCAACAGTGTCGAGGGCTTGAGCCCTGAACGAGTGGCCATCATTGACGACCAAGGCAATGTCCTGGCAAGTGGAACGAAGGAGGGTACGACCCTTCTTGGTCTTGCTAATCTTACCGCGGCACAACTCCAGATAAAGAAAGAGGTGGAAGAGGTTCTCACCCGCCGAATTCAGACGATGCTGGAGAACGTTTTGGGTTCTCGGCAGGCTGTAGTCCGGGTGAGTGCCGAGGTGAGCTTTGAACGCCGAGAGGGGGAAAAGGAGATTTTCGAGCCGGTTCTTGAGGGAGAGGGAATCGTTCGAAGCACCAAGGAAACCGAGGAGCGCTACCAGGGAACGGCAACACCTCCTGGAGGTACAGCTGGTGTTGCTTCAAATATCCCAATCTATGCTGAACCAGAAGGCCAGGGAACCCAGAACACCTATGCTCGGCGGGAATCCACCGTGAACTACGAAGTGAACCGTATTCTCGAGCGTTTTAGTTCCTCTCCTGGGAGAATTGAGCGGCTTTCGGTTGCTGTCCTTGTCGATAGCGCGCTTCCTCAGGAAGCGGTGGAGAAAGTGCGTTCAGTGGTTCAAGCAGCGGCAGGTCTTGACTTCACCCGGGGGGATACACTGATTGTTGAAGCCTTGCCGTTTAATCGGGCCATGTGGGAAGAAGAAGCCAAAGCGCTCAAGGCGCAGCAGTTCATGGACCTTCTTGAGCTTTTCTTGAAGTATGGGCTTGTGGCGCTTTTCGTGCTCCTTTTCTACATTCTCGGGAGGAGAATTCTTGTAGCAGCAACCACTCCTCAGGAGGTGGTTGCTGAGTTCTACGAGGCCCCAGAAATTCCTGAAGAGGAGGAACGGGTCGAGGAACTCCCCTCGGTCCGTCCGCCAGAGCTTACCCCGGAAGAGCGCATGCGCCTTGAGCTGCAAAAGAAGATGGAGGAGGAAATCCAGCAACTTGTGCAGACCAATCCCGATAACGTGGCAAGGCTTATTCGCAATTGGTTGAGTGAGGAGTGACCTGGTATGGCGCTTGTTCCCCGCAAGCACCTCACAGGGAGGCAGAAAGCAGCCATCCTCCTTGTGAGCCTTGGACCTGACCTGGCAGCACAGGTTCTGAGGCGTCTGACTGATGAAGAAATCGAAGATTTAACCCTTGAGATCGCCACCTTGGAGAAGGTTCCTCCCGAAGTTCGGGATGAGGTTATCAACGAATTCTACCATATGGCGCTTGCCCAGCATTACATCTCTCAGGGAGGCATCGAGTACGCCCGGCAGCTCCTTGAGAAAGCCCTCGGTCCTCACAAGGCTCAGGAAATCATCTCACGGCTTTCGGCGACGCTTGAGGTTACGCCCTTTGAAGCACTGCGACGAGCCGACCCTTTACAAATTCTCAACTTCATTCAGGGAGAGCATCCTCAAACCATTGCGCTCATCCTTTCGTACCTGAAGCCGGAGCAGTCGGCAGCAATCCTTGCCAACCTTCCTGAAAGTGTCCGCGGGGAAGTGGCTATGCGCATTGCTCTTATGGATCGTACTAGCCCTGAAGTGGTGCGAGAAATCGAGGCAGTTCTTGAGCGGAAAATTTCCACCTTCCTCACCCAAGATTTCACCCGGGTAGGTGGGAAAAAGAAGCTCATCGAGATTCTCAATAAAAGCGATCGGGGAACGGAAAAGAGTATCCTTGAGGCCTTGGAAGAAAAGGACCCCACCCTTGCTGAAGAGATCAAGTCTGAAATGTTCGTCTTTGAGGACATCGTTCTTCTCGATGATCGAGCGGTGCAGCTTGTCCTTCGCCAGGTGGATACCAAGGACCTTGCCCTTGCCCTGAAAGGGGCTTCTCAAGAAGTCCAGGAAAAGATTTTCCGGAACATGTCCCAGCGTGCGGCCCAGATGCTCAGGGAGGATATGGAGTATATGGGGCCTGTGCGGGCGCGGCTTGTGAACGAAGCGCAGCAGAAGATCGTGAATATCATCAGGCGGCTTGAAGAGGCTGGTGAGATTGTCATAGCCCGTGGAGGGGAGGACGAAATCATTGTCTAAGGTGTACAAGCGGGTGGAGTACATAAAACGATGTGTCCTTGTGGGGCAGGAGGAAGAGGAAGTTCAGGAAACTCGGGAAACTCCGTTGCCCCTCGAGGAGCTCTCTGAGCTTCGGCGGATGATTCTCCAAGAAGCCAGGCAGGAAGCACGGCGCATTGTGGAAGAAGCCCAGAAGGAGGCGGAGGCTATCCGTCGCCAAGCCTATGAGGAAGGGTGGCGCGAGGGGGAAGAAAAGGCTAAGGAAGCCGTGCAGAAGTCTTGGGAGGAAAAGGTCAAGGTTTTCGAGCGTATCCTCAGGGAGTTCGTGAAAGTCCGAGACCATCGTTGGAAGGTTCTTGAAGAACCCCTGTGCACTCTCGTCTTCGCTTTGGCAGAAAAAGTTATCCAAAGGGAAGCGGAGCGGGCGCCATTCGTTGGGGAAACCATTGCACGGGCACTTCTTCGGCTTGCCCAACGAGAGCGGGTTGTTGTCCGAGTACACCCTGAAGAGTGCGCTTTCGTACGGGATATGAAGGAAGACCTTTTCCGGCGCGTTGATGGTCTTGAGTTCCTCGAAGTGAAGGAAGACCCGAGGGTAGCTAAAGGTGGATGCATTGTGGAAACGCAGTTTGGGAACGTGGATGCCCGGATAGAGACGCAAATCGCCATTTTGCGTGAAGAGGTAGAGCGGCTTCTTGCGGAGGAAAGCCATGCTTGATGTGGCAAAGATTCGACAACGCCTCAAGGAAATTGAGACCCTTCGGGTGAATGGTAAAGTGGTGCAGTCTGTGGGTATTGTCATTGAGGCCCAAGGACCATCCTGTAGGGTTGGGGATATCTGCGCCATCCGTTCCCGGGAGGGAGAGCGGGAGGTTCTCGCCGAAGTGGTGGGGTTCCGGGGAGAGCGGACCCTCCTTATGCCCCTTGGGGATCGCAACGGGATTGAACTTGGGAGCGAGGTCATCGCTTTAGGAAGACGAGGAGGGGTAAAGGTTGGTATGGGGCTTCTTGGGAGGGTTCTCAACGCCTTGGGGGAGCCTATTGATGGAAAGGGACCCTTTGAGGTGGAGGGAGAGTATCCTTTAGAGTGTGACCCACCCAACCCTCTCTCACGGAGACGTATCCGTGACATTCTCCCCCTTGGCATTCGGGCTATCGATGCTGTCTTGACCTGTGGGAAGGGGCAGAGGGTTGGCATTTTCGCGGGAAGTGGTGTGGGGAAAAGCACCCTCCTTGGCATGATTGCTCGTCGGGCACAGAGTGAGGTCAACGTCATCGCTCTTGTGGGGGAACGGGGAAGAGAGGTCAAAGAGTTCATCGAGCGAGACCTTCAAGAAGAAGGATTGCGGCGGAGTTGCATCGTCGTGGCCACCTCAGACCAGGCCCCCCTCCTGCGTATTAAGGCTGCTTTTTGTGCCACGGCGATTGCTGAGTACTTCCGGGACAAAGGTAAGGATGTCCTTTTCATGATGGATTCCGTTACTCGCCTTGCCATGGCGCAGCGAGAACTTGGTCTTGCGGTTGGCGAACCACCTACCACCCGTGGGTATACCCCTTCGGTCTTTACCATGCTTCCCCGTCTCATGGAACGGACTGGGAATTTCGCCCAAGGGACGATCACCGCTTTGTACACGGTCCTTGTGGAGGGGGACGATATGAATGACCCTGTGGCCGATACGGTTCGGTCAATTCTCGATGGTCACATTGTCCTCTCTCGAAAGCTTTCCTTTGCCGGTCACTACCCGGCCATCGATGTTCTCCAAAGCGTCAGCCGGCTCATGCCCGATATCACCACACATCGTCACCAGGCTATGGCGCAGAAGCTTCGAGAGGTCCTTGCCGTGTACCAAGATGCCGAGGACCTCATCAACATTGGTGCGTACGAGCGAGGGTCGAATCCCCGCATTGATTATGCCCTTTCTATGATTGATCGAGTCCGAGAGTTCCTGCGTCAGGGGATTGAGGAGCCTGCGCCCTTTGAGGAAACCATGCGGCGGCTTGAGGAGCTCTTTGGGGAGGTTGTCTCATGAAAGGGTACGAGTTCCGGCTCCAGAAGGTTCTTGACACCTGTCGGCTTAAAGAGGAGCTCATCGAGGTGAAGCTTGCGGAGCTTGAACGTCTTGCCGAATCTCAAAGGGAACGTCTGCGGAGCATAGAACAGGAGGAAGAAGTGCTCCTTTCGGAACGGCGGAATTTGCGTGAGAAGAAAGGTTCTGTAGCCCTCGAGGAAGAGATGTTTTACGAGAACTGTCTCGAGGCGCTGCGTCTCCGTATTGAGCGGATGAAGATGTACCTGCGCCAGATTGAAGAGCAAATTCGTCAGACAAGGGAAGAGCTCGTTGCTGCGGCTATGGAACGGAGGGTTATGGAGAAACTGCGGGAAAAGGACTACGAGCACTTTAAGGTTGAAGTGGAGCGGAACAACCAGAAAGCTCTCGATGAGATTGCGGTGCAGCGGTTCACAAGGAGAGAGGAGCCATGTTCGGGAATGTAGCGCGAGTCCTTGCCCGAATTCGGGAAATTGAAGAGCGCTTTGGGTGTCGTGTGCCAGAGAGAGTCCAGCGCCCAACGGAACCCTCTTCTTCCTTTGAGGAAATTATAGAGGAATGCGCAAGGAAGTATGGCATAAGCCCTGCTTTGGTTCGCAAGCTCATTGCGGTGGAATCGGGTGGGAACCCGAAAGCGGTGTCCCCAAAAGGCGCAGTGGGACTCATGCAGCTTATGCCTGAAACGTGCAAAGACCTTGGCATTTCGGATCCTTTCGATGTGCGCCAGAACATTGAAGGTGGTGTACGGTACCTCCGAGGGCTTCTTGATCGTTTCGGAAGCCTTGAACTTGCCCTTGCAGCGTATAACGCTGGTCCTGCGCGAGTAAAGGCGTATGGAGGGATACCACCCTTTGCAGAAACCCAGGCGTTCATTCGGAAAGTGCTGGAGGGGTAGGGCGTGCAGGGGAGGAAGGCGCCCCGAGTAGCAAAAGAGAAAATCGCAGCAGGGAGTGTTCCAAGAACGAAAGGAGAGCGGAGAAAAGGCCGATCGGGGGAGACGGTTCTCCTCGTCTTCGTTTTCGGGGTGACCTTTCTCATTTTCCTCCAGTTCACAGGCATGGTGGATCTCCCCTTCTTACGGTTTTTACCCTTTGGGAAGGGCAAGGTGGAAGCACAGCGTGAGGCAGCCTTGGTGACCCCAAAAGGGGAAGAAGCCGTCCTCTATCCTGGTCCAACTCTTGAGGGAACACCTCTTCCCCAAGAGGGAGCGAGGGAAGTGGTTTCCCAAGAAGCAGAAGGTGCTACTGCAACACCACAAGTCGTTCTAACGGTGACACCGCTGCCTGTGACGCCAATGCCTTCTGAGGTTTCTCCATCGCCTGCACCTTCCCCAACGCCCTCAGGGTTGGGAAGTCTTGCGAGGATTGCCCGAATCTACAGTGCCATGGAGCCGCAGGATGCGGCAAGAATACTGGAGCAGTGGAGTGATGAGGAGGTGGTGCAAGTTCTTTCGGCTATGAAAGAGCGGGATGCCGCAAGAATCCTCAACGCTATGAGTGTGGAGAAAGCCGCCTCGGTTCTCAAGAAAATGCGTGAGGGGAGGTGACGAAGTGAGTGGTTTCTCCTTGCCAGCTACGCTGTTTGTGCAGGAAATCCTCCCTGGAAAGGGTACTCCGTCGCTAAAAAAGGATACGCCGCCAGAGAGTGATGGTCATCTTGGGGACTTTAGTACCTTCCTTGAAACGTGTTGTCGCAATGCAGGCCTTTTTGCGGTGCCACCTGTTGTGACCCCCACAAAGGCCTGTAGTCCTTCCACCTTGGTCGAAGAAACCTCACCACTTCCTTGTCCTCTCAATCCAGAGGGTGCTCCATCCTTGAGTTGCCCAGTGAGCACCTGCCAGAGAGGAGAGGGGATTGAGGATCCACTACACCAGTTTTCCAGTCTCCTTGCCGATGCTCTGGAAATGGTGGAGAACTTTACGGTAACACTCCGTCTTGGCGAGGGGAATGTGACTGTGAGCGGTGCTCGCAAAGGTGACGGGAGTTTCTCCTTGTCTCTCGAGGGGAAGAAGGAGACGCTTGTGGCATTCTTCACCATGCTCTTTGAGAATCTCAGGGCATGGTTTGAAGAGGGTATGGTGGGGAAAGCAGCATTCTCCCAGTCCCCGCAAGGATGTGGGAGGGTACTCTGCGAGGAGGCGACTCATCCCGTGGTGGAAGGAGAAAATGGGGGCGCTTTAGAGACCATAGGAGGTGGAAGTTCTTCTGGTGAGGTGAGCAGTGGATCTGGGGTGCAGAATGAGCTAGGGACATTGCCTCTCTCTACCCAGGCGGTGCATCAGTGGGAGGCTCCAGATGAGCCTAAAGCAGAAGAGCCCGTGGAGGCTCCAAGTGAGGCTAAGACAGAAGAGCGTACGCTGTTTGCCAAAGTCACTCCACTGTCTGAGGAAGGAGACGCTACAGTCCTTTTTGGAGAAAGGTCAAAGGAGAGGGTCCTTACTCCTCCACCGAAAGGGGACGCAACCCGGAGTGACACTCCATCTCCCGAAGAAAGCTTGGCACCGTCCCTCTTTTCGGTGAAGGACGCAAAAGAAGTGGAGCCTCAAGAAACTCCCTCAGTGGTTGCCTCAGTTACTGCGAGAGATTTCGCAGAGGTCTTTGAGGAAGTGCTCAAAAGGGTTGGAGAGGTCAAGGGACGTAAAGAAGTAGTGCTCCACCTTGAGCCAGAACACCTTGGTTCCATTACCATTCGTCTCGAGGATCAGGGGGGCAAGATCCACTGCCTTTGGGAGGTCGCTAACCCAGAAACGAGGGAACTCCTTGTGAAGTACCTACCTCTTCTTGAGGCTCAGCTCAACGCCCAGGGGATGCTCTTTGAGAGCTTCCTTGGAAAAGGAGGCAATGCGTACGCGTTCTGGGGGTTCCGCTGGGCGCAGGCTGCTGGGAAAGGCGAGGACGAAAAGACGCCTTTTGCGGGTTTTGAGGCTTCCCAAGTGAATGTCCTTGTGTAGAGGTGAGAGAAGTGACTGCGGTTTCTCGAGTTCAAAGCTCTGCCTTCGGGAATGCCCCAGAGAGCGCAACCGTTGCGAATCGGAAGACGCTTGATAAGTACGCTTTTTTGAAGCTTCTTGTGTACCAGCTCCGGTACCAGAACCCTTTGGAGCCTCTGGGAGACCAGGAACTGGCTACACAGCTTGCCCAATTCTCAACCCTTGAAGGAATTCAAAACCTCAACAAGAGTATGGTTGCGCTCCTCCTTGTACAGGCGGGAGATCTCATTGGGAAAACAGTGGTTTTCAAAGACGGCACAGAGGGCACAGTTTCTGGGGTTACCCTGCGAGATGAGGCGGTGTACCTCCTTGTAGGAGATTCGGCGTATCCGGTGACCGACCTTGTGGGGGTTGAGGGACGTGATTGAACGCATCAGGGGTGTCTCTGAAGACCCTAAGGTCCTTGCCCCAAAGCAGAGCAATGCCGCTTCTTTTGAGCAGTTCCTCTGTGAGGAACTTACCTTTTCAGTCCATGCACGGCGGCGTCTTGAGGAGCGGGCGATTCCCTTTTCTGAGAAAATGCGGGAGAAGCTTGAAGAGGGTTTCCGGACCCTTGAGGCGAAGGGTGGAAGGACATCGCTCATTGTCGTTGACGGTGTGGCTTTTGTGGTGAACGTGCCTGAGCGTACGGTCATCACCTGTGTAGAGAATGAGAATCGGGTGTTCACCCATATTGATTCTGCGCTTTTTCTGAGTACAGCAAGCCGGTCCGCAGAGTCGGGGGCTTGCGGAAAGGAGGTTCAATAACCATGATGCGCTCGCTCTTTTCCGGGGTTTCCGGCCTCAAGAACCATCAAACCCGGATGGACGTCATTGGCAATAACATTGCCAATGTCAACACAGTTGCTTTTAAGGCGAGCCGGGTAACGTTTGAGGACATTTTGAGCCAGACCATAGAGGGCGCTCGGAGTCCCCAAGCAGGGGGAGCAGGTGGAGTGAATCCCAAGCAAGTTGGTCTTGGAGTGCGGATAAGCAGTATCGATACACTTTTCACCCAGGGAGGTCTACAGACCACCGATAATCCCACGGATTTTGCCATTCAGGGTGACGGATTCTTCGTGGTGAGTGACGGCCGACAGGTCTACTATACGCGGGATGGAGCCTTTAAACTTTCCGCCGATGGGTCACTAGTGAATTCTGGAGGATTTCGGGTGCAGGGATGGCTTGCCGACGCCAATGGAGTTATTGATACTACTAAGGCCTTACAGGACATTTACATCCCCCTTGGGACGCAGATGAAGCCGAAAGCAACAGAGAGTATCACTTTCGAGGGGAATCTCAACGCCAATGCCTTGGATGGGACGACTTGGGTGACAAGTGCTCAAGTGTACGATTCCTTGGGCAACGTGCACACTTTGACCGTTACGTTTACCAAAAGCGGAACGAACACTTGGGATTGGGAAGCCACGCTCGATGGTGGAGCTCCTGGAGGCTCAGGAACGATAACTTTCGGTAACGATGGTCTTGTGGCTTCTGGAGGGAGTGGCGGAGCGACATTCACCGTTCCGGGGGCCAATGCCCTCAACCTCACCATCGATTTTTCTGCGCTGACCCAGTTTGGTGGCAATCCCTCAGCTTACATCAGTTACCAGGACGGCTATGAAGCGGGATCCCTTGATATGGTGACCACTGACTCTAACGGTGTCATTACAGGGATTTTCACGAATGGTCAGTCAAAGCCCTTGGCGCAGATAGCTTTGGCAACCTTTCCCAATCCTCAGGGGCTTCTGAAACAAGGTGGGAATCTCTACCAAATTTCGAATAACTCTGGGCTCCCAAGCATTGGTCCAGCAAATTCTGGAGGGCGAGGGAGTATTGCCGTTGGAGCGCTTGAGATGTCTAACGTCGATCTCGCCCAGGAGTTCACGAATATGATTGTCACTCAGCGTGGATTCCAAGCGAACTCCCGGGTGATTACGACGTCTGATGAGATGCTCCAAGACCTCATTAACATTAAGAGGTGAGGCGGGGGAGGGTTTCCCTCCCCCTCTGGGGGTGAGAGGGAGTGATTGAGCTGACAAGGCTCAATGGTTCGGTGTTTGTGCTCAATGCGGATCTCATCGAAACCATTGAAGCCACGCCGGATACGGTGATTTCTCTGGTGACCGGGAAAAAGTACGTTGTGCGGGAGAAGGTCGCTGAGGTCATCGATCGGATTGTAGAATTTCGGAGGAAAACCGGGGTGGGGAAAATTCTCATTGGGAATCTTGAGAAGGGAATGGAGGAATAGACCATGGACATAGCAACCCTTGCGGGATTGGGCATTGGTATTGTTCTCGTCTTCTGGGGTATGCTGAGTTCTGCTGGAGGAAACATGCAGATTTACATCAATATCCCTTCTATTCTCATCACCGGTGGCGGGACCTTAGCGGCAACGATGATTAGCTTCCGCCTCAACCAGGTCATGAAGGCGATGAAGCTCTTCCAAATTGCTATGCAGGAGAAGCTCCCTGACCCCTCAGAGATTATAAGGACTCTGGTGGCCCTTGCTGAGAAAGCCAGGAAAGAGGGATTGCTGGCACTTGAGGAGGAAGCGGATCGGTTCAACGACCCATTTTTCAAAAAGGGAATTCAGCTCGTTGTGGATGGGACTGATCCACAGCTTCTCAAAAGCATCATGGAAACGGAACTCCTCTTCATGGAGGAGCGGCACAAAATGGGGCGAGCGGTTTTTGAGACCATGGCAAGCTTTGCCCCAGCCTTTGGGCTTATTGGAACGCTCATTGGCCTTGTGGCCATGCTCGTGAGCCTTGATGATCCTAAGAAGGTTGGTCCAGGAATGGCGGTGGCGCTTTTGACCACCCTTTACGGAGCGGTTATTGCGAATCTCTTCTGCCTTCCAGTGGCTAACAAGCTGAAGCTCCGAAGCGCGCAAGAAGTCCTCCTTAAGGAGGTCATCATTGAAGGGATTCTCTCGATTCAAGCAGGGGACAACCCAAGAATCGTTGAGGAGAAACTCAAGTCCTTCTTTGCCCCAGAGGTTCGGGAGCAGTTCGAGCGGGAGCGGGAAGGACAGGAACGGGTTATTCCCCTTCGGAGAACCAAGGAGGCGTGAGGTGAGGGAGCATGCCCAGAAAGCGTGAAGAGGAAGTTCCCCCTGGTGCACCACTTTGGGCTCTAACCTATGGGGATTTCATGTCCCTCCTCTTGTGCTTTTTCGTCCTCCTTTTTGCCCTCTCCACTGTTGATGTGGCGAAGTTCAAGGAGATTGTTTCCTCCATTCAGGGGGCTTTGGGCGTCCTTGAGGGGGGACCCCGGGTGTTCCATCCCTCAGAAATTCCGGTTCCCAAACCACCCTCCCAGCTCAGTCCTTCAGGCATCGTGCAGCTGAAACTTGCTGGACTCATGAAAGAAATTGAGCGGAAACTCATTGAACAAGCTCATCTTTCCCCAGAAAAGGTGAACGTCCATATCGATGAGCGAGGTCTTGTTGTAACGTTTCTTGACAACGTCTTCTTCGACATCGGTAAGGCAAATCTCCGGCCGGAAATGATCCCCGTTCTTGATGCCTTAGCCGAGGTCCTCAAGAAGATTCCTAACGCTGTTCGGATTGAGGGACATACCTGTGATCTCCCCATTAACACGCCACAGTTTCCATCAAACTGGGAACTTTCTGCCGCGCGAGCGATTGCCGTTTTACGCTACCTTGTGGAGAGACAAGGGATTCCACCTGAGCGCCTCATTGCGGTAGGATATGGGGAGTACAGGCCTTTGGTGCCGAACACGAATGAAGAGAACCGTCGGAAGAATCGAAGGGTCGAAGTGGTTATCCTCCGGGAGGAAGAGTAGGGGGAAAGGGTATGGCAAAGAAGAGAGAGGAAGTTGTTGAGGAGGCGCAGGAGGTAAAAAAGGGATTTTCCATAAAGAGCGTTCTCCTTATCCTTGTCCTAGCTATGGTGGGTTTTATGGGGTACACCTTCCTCAGGCAAAGCGGTTTCCTAGCGCCGAAAGAGGATGTTCCAAAGAAAGCCCGGGCTAAGGAACCCATCATCTATACCTTTGAGGGGAATTTTCTCGTGAACCTTGCGGATAAGGACAACCTGAGGTATCTGAAAGCCGTTATCAGCGTTGCCCTCTCAAGTCAGAGGGCAGAGGACGAGCTTCGCAAAAAGAGTGTAGAGGTTCGTGATGCGATTATCATGATTCTCAGCGCTCAGACCTCGGAAGACCTGGCAACCCCTGAGGGGAAAGAGCGATTGAAAACCCTTATCGCTGAACGGATAAACAGTATGCTCACCCAGGGTGAAGTGGAGAGCGTGTACTTTCTGGATTTTGTCATGCAGTAGCGGGGTGGTGCTGTGGGTGAAATTCTCTCTCAAGAAGAGATCGATGCTCTCCTTCGAGCTCTGAGCTCTGGAGCTGCTGAGGCGGAGAGGATAAAGGAAGAGGCAAAACCTGAGGTTCGCCTGAAAGTCTACGATTTCCGTCGTCCAGAGAAGTTCTCTAAAGACCAAATCCGGACATTCCACATGATTTTCTCAACCTTTGCTCGCCTCGGGGCGACGAACTTGGCAGGGTTTTTGCGAAGCCGTCTCCAGATTGACTTGGTGTCCGTGGACCAACTTACCTATGACGAGTTTGTGCGCTCGGTGCCGAGCCCAACCTTCGTATGCGTTTTTGCCATTCCACCCCTTGAGGGGCGATGTGTCCTCCAGATGAGCCTTGATGTCGTGTTCTCGATGATTGATCGGCTCCTTGGGGGAGTGGGAGTGCCTCTTGGAAACCTTCGACCGCTTACGGAAATCGAAAATCGCATTATGTTTGAGGTTGTGGAACGCCTGATGAGCGCCTTTCGAGAGGCCTGGGCGAATATCTATCAAGTAGAGCCTCGAGTAGAGACGCTTGAGTCGAGCCTGGAATTTGTGCAGATTGTCTCAGGGAGCGATATGACGGTTCTTTTCTCTTTCGAAGTTGAGGTAGGGGAGCGAAGTGGGGTCATGACAATTTGCATCCCTTACATTGTCGTAGAGCCGATAACCCAAAAACTCAGTGCGTCGCTTTGGTTTGCTTCGCGGAAAAGCCATGATGCGAGAGCTCAAGAGAACATTCGGTACTGGATACAGCGGGTGCGTCTTCCGGTGTGGGTGAAGCTCGGGGAAGCCCACATTCGCCTTCGAGAGCTCTTGACCCTTGAGGTGGGAGATGTGCTCCTTTTGGAGCGAAAAGTTGACGAGCCCCTTGAAATCTATGTGGGGAAGCGGCTGAAGATGCGTGGTGTGCCTGGAAGGAGTGGCCGGCGCTTGGCGGTGAAGGTTACCGAGTACGTTGAGGAGGAGGAACCATGAGGGACGAAATCCTGCGCCCAGAAGAGCGGGATGTGATTGGGGAACTTGGGAATATTTCCATGGGGTCAGCGGCTACAGCCCTCAGTGGCCTTTTAGGGAAACGGGTGGAAATCACCGTTCCCCAGGTTGAGGTTGTGGAAAAAGAGAGGGTTCCTGCGCTTTTCCCGGAACGCCACCTCCTTGTTCGAGTTCTCTACCAGGAGGGACTCCAAGGGGAGAACGTCCTTTTTGTGAAAGAAGAAGATGCCAAGGTTATGGTCAACCTCATGATGGGTGGGGATGGAAAAAGCGGCCTTCCAGAAGAACTTGGGGAGATTGAGGTAAGCGCTGTTTCCGAGGCTATGAATCAGATGATGGGTTCGGCTTGTACGGCGATGTCTGATTTCTTGGGCCGGAGGATTAACATTTCACCTCCGGAGACTATCTGGCAGGATGCTGAGGAAGCGGAGAGGTCCTGGCTCGAGGAGCAAAGGGAGCCATTTTTCGTGGTTGTCCATTTTCGATTGAATATCGAGGACATTGTTGACAGCACTATGCTCCAGATTATTCCCCTCTCCTTTGCCCAGGAGGTGGTACACTTTCTCCTACCTCAAGAAGAGCCGTCGACCTCTCGGGTTGAGGAACCTCCTCTGAGGGAAGAACCAAAGAGGGAAGAGAAAGAGAGAGCAAAAGTCAAAGCACAGCCTGTGGAGTTTGTGGAGTTCAAGAAGAAAAGTGAGCCTCAGAAACAGGGGAATTTGGAGCTTCTTTTTGATGTTACTTTGCCGCTTGTTGTGGAGCTTGGGAGGACACGACTTTCGGTGCGGGAGATTCTTGACCTTGGCCCTGGGTCCATCATTGAGCTCGATAAGCTTGCTGGTGAGCCAGTTGACCTTTACGTGAACGATGTGCTCTTTGCCCGAGGAGAAGTGGTGGTGATTGAGGAAAACTTTGGTATCCGAATTACGGAAATTGTGAGCCCTGAGGAGCGGATGCGGAGCATCCGGGAGACACGGTTGTGAGGTGGATATTTGCTCCTGGAGTGTCTTGGGCACAGGACACGCTTCGTCTTCCTGAGGTGACCCCTCCTCCCACCTGGACGGAGGGTGTGAGCATGTTGCGCTTTCTTCTTGCTTTTCTCGTGGTGGCAGGAATTCTCTGGGGTGTTTCTTACCTGTTGCGCCGGTACTCGGGAGGAAGCATCCGTTTTGCAACATCTCGGTACATGCGTCTCCGTGACGTCTTACCGGTTCGGGGGAACCTCACCCTGTATCTTGTTGAGGTGGGAAGGCGAATTATTCTCCTTGCCCACACTGGGAATGCTGTTCGGGAGGTTGCTGAGCTTGATGTGGAGGAACTCGTGGAGCAGCAGAGAGAAGAAGGGTTTTCTGGTTACCTTGAGCGGATCTTTCGGAGATTCCCTCCAAAGAGTTGAGTACCGTTGGGTGGCTGGAATGCTCCTTGGGGTCCTCTTGGTGCTTCTGGGCGCTTCATGGGGATGGGCGCAGGAGTTAACTCTTCCTGCATTTCCCCGCATTGTCATTGAGCCCCAGAACGAGGGAACACCTCAAGACTTTGCCTTGTCGCTCCAAATCCTCCTCCTTCTTACGGTTTTGAGCCTTGCTCCTGCTTTCCTTGTCATGGTGACCTCTTTCACGAGGATTGTGGTGGTTCTTGGCTTTGTACGAAATGCCTTGGGTACCCAGCAAATCCCCCCAACCCCAGTACTCATAGGTCTTGCGCTCTTTTTGACCATTTTCGTCATGGCCCCCACCTTTTCCCAGATACAGACAGAGGCGCTTTCCCCTTACTTTGCGGGGACAATCTCTCAAAGGGAAGCTCTTGAGCGGGGTATCGGGATCCTTCGAGAATTCATGTTCCGTCAAACCCAGGAGAAGGACCTTGCCCTCATGGTATCCCTGGCGGGACTTCCCCGTCCACAGACACGGAATGATGTTCCCACCCATGTCCTCATCCCTGCTTTTATCGTGAGTGAGCTGAAAGCTGCGTTTACCATGGGTTTCCTCATTTACGTTCCTTTCCTTGTCATTGACATGGTGGTGGCAAGCATTCTCATGTCCATGGGGATGATGATGCTCCCACCAGTGCTCATCTCTCTCCCCTTTAAGATTCTCCTCTTTGTCCTTGTGGATGGTTGGGCGCTCATCACGCGGGGACTTGTTTTGAGCTTCCGGTGAGTTGCGATGGAAGACCTTGTTTTCACCGTTGGAAACGAAGCGCTCCTTGTGGTACTCAAGGTCGCCCTACCGATTCTTGGGGCAGCACTCCTTGTAGGGATTCTCGTGAGCATTTTCCAGGCGGTGACGCAAATTCATGAGCTGACCCTTGCCTTTGTTCCCAAGATTCTCGCCGTTATCCTTATTGGTGCTCTCCTTGGTCCTTGGATGGTCCGGGTTGTCCTCGATTTCACGCGGGAACTTTTCTGGAACCTTCCCCTCCTTTTCCGGTGATCCTTGATGGTCCCCTCCTTGAGCGACTTTTTCCTCTTCCTCCTCCTCATGATGCGTTGCCTTGGCCTTTTTCTCACGGCTCCAGTTTTCCAGAGTCGCCTCATCCCTCCTCAAGTCAAAATTGGTTTTGCGGCGTTCCTTGCCTTACTTTGCCTTCCCCTAGTGCGAGAGCGTGCCCCGGTGTTCTCAGCTTTTTCCTTTCCGTACCTTGTGGCTCTCTTCCGAGAGGTATTTCTTGGCGTTACCTTTGGTATCGTCACGAATTTGGTCTTTTCCTCGATGCAGATTGTAGGCGAGATCGTCGACTTCCAAATGGGTTTTAGCTACGTGAATGTTGTGGATCCCCTCTCAGGAATTGGGGTTTCAGTCATGGGACAATTCTATCTCCTTTTGGCGACGATGTACTACCTTGGGATTGGAGGGTATCGTTTGACCATCGAAGGGCTTGTGCGGTCTTTTGCTCTTGTCCCTCCGGGGGGGTTCTTTGTGCGAACAGACCTTGCGCCATCTTTTGTGCGCCTTGTGGGGGAGGTTATGCTCCTTGCCCTCCGTTTTGGAGCACCGGTGATTGTGGCGCTTTTCCTTGCAAACTTTACTTTGGCAGTCCTTTCTCGGGCGATTCCGCAGATGAACGTCTTTATCGTCGGCTTGCCACTTAATGTAGGCATCGGTTTCTTCATCACGCTGTCCACTCTCCCCTATCTTCTGCCTCTCCTCGAGAACGTCCTGGATTTCCTCATGCGGAGCTTTTTCCACCTCCTCCGGGGCTCTTGAACTGGCAGAGTTTTTTATCCAGGGAAGTGGGGGAATGGGTATGCCAGGGCAAGAAAAGACTGAAGCCCCAACACCGAGGCGCCGGGAAGAGCTCCGCAGAAAGGGCCAAGTCCCTATAAGCGTGGATTTTACAAGTGGTTTCCATTTCTTTGCTCTTTTCCTTGTCCTTGCGACGCTTACCCCTTCTCTTGCTGCGGGGCTCCAAGAGTGTTTTGTCGTTCTCTGGACGGAGAACGTTCCTTCCGCTCCCGATTACCACTGGGTGAACCATATTCTCCGTCTCGGAGGTTCGTACTTTGTGCGAATTGTGGCCCCCTTTGTGGCTGTAGCGGCTTTCCTTGGGCTTTTCCTTGGTTTTATGCAAACGGGTTTCGTTTTCTCCCTTGAGCGACTGCGTCCTCGCTTCGAGAGCGTGAACCCTCTCCAAGGAATGGCTCGCCTGTTCTCCTTGCGTACGGCTATAGAGTTCCTGAAGGTCTCCCTGAAAACCTTTCTTGGTGTACTTCTTGCGTACGTTGTCGTTCGAGGTTCACTTCCTCTTTTTGGGGATCTCCTGGCTATGGAAACCGGGGAGGCGCTCAGAGTTGCTGGAGGGATAGTGCGAAAACTTGGGTTGTACCTTGGGGGGCTCTTTCTGGGAGTTGGCGTCTTTGACCTTTTCTACCAACGTTTTGAGTACGAGCGGAACATCCGCATGACCCGGGAGGAACTGAAAGAGGAGTATCGAAGGACAGAAGGAGATCCTCTGGTGAAATCTCGTCTCCGGGCTCGTCAACGGGAACTCGCTCGCCGGAGGATGATGCAAGAAGTGCCTAAAGCCCAGGTTGTGGTGACAAATCCGGTGCATGTTGCCTGCGCTTTGCGGTACGAGCGGGGGAAAATGCGCGCCCCAATCCTTGTGGCAAAAGGGAAACGACTCATCGCTGAGAAGATTAAGGCTATTGCTCGAGAGCATGGTATTCCTATCGTGGAGAATAGGGAAGTTGCCTGGGATTTGTACCGTTTTTGTGACATTGGCCAAGAGATTCCCCACTTTCTCTACCGGGCAGTTGCGGAAATCCTCGCGTTCGTCTACCGCTTGCAACGTGAAAAGGGGAGGAAGTTGTGAGGGAAGCCCTGGAACGGCTTGTAACACGGAGTACAAAATCAAGTGATTTCCTTTTTGCCTTCCTGTTCATCCTTATCATCCTCATGATGGTGGTGCCTCTCCCTCCGTCTCTTGTCGACTTCCTCTTGAGCTGCAACATCACTCTCTCAGTCATGACACTTCTTGTGACGACCTATATTACCAATCCCTTGCAGTTTTCTGTTTTCCCGTCCCTGCTCCTCTTTGCTACGCTCTTTCGTCTGGCACTCAACATCTCTACGACGCGTCTTATACTCCTCCAAGGGTATGCGGGGCGGCTCATAGCCGCATTTGGGCAGTTCGTGATAGGAGGCAATTACGTCGTAGGGTTTATCATTTTCTTTATTCTCGTCATCATTCAATTTGTGGTCATCACAAATGGCGCAAACCGTATTGCCGAGGTGGCTGCCCGTTTCACCCTTGACGCTATGCCAGGGAAGCAGATGAGCATTGACGCGGACCTCAATGCAGGGCTCATCGATGAAGCAGAGGCACGCCGCAGACGGCGCGAGATCGAACGACAGGCGGATTTCTATGGGGCGATGGATGGGGCAAGTAAGTTCGTTCGAGGTGATGCTATAGCTGGCCTTATCATCACGCTTATCAATTTCCTCGGGGGCATTGTTGTTGGGGTGGTGCAACGAGGTCTCGCCCTACAAGAAGCACTGCAGACATACGCTCTTTTGACGGTTGGCGATGGTCTTGTGGCTCAGATTCCAGCTCTCCTCATTTCTACCGCGAGCGGGCTCATCGTTACCCGGGCAGCGAGCGAAGAGAATCTTGGGCAAGACGTTACCCGAGAGCTTACCCAAACCCCCAGGGCGGTGCTTTTGACAGCGCTCCTTCTTCTTTTCCTCGGCATTATTCCCGGTCTTCCCAAAGTACCCTTCTTCCTCCTTGCCGGCTTGGCGGGGGCGCTTTTCCTCACCCAGGGAAAGGAGAAACCGAAGAAAGAACCACCACAACCTCCAAAAAGGGAGGAGCTCCCCAAAAGTCCCGAAGAAATTGTCCGGCTCATCGAAGTGGATCCGGTGGAGCTTGAGATTGGTTATGCTCTTGTACCTCTTGTGGATCCCCAAAGCGGCGGAACACTCCTTGAGCGCATCACGCAGATGCGCATTAACATGGCCAAGGACAAAGGTTTTGTGGTACCACCTATCCGGGTTCGGGACAACCTCCGTCTCCGGCCGAACCAGTACGTCATCAAGATTCGAGGAGTTGAGGTTGCTCGAGGAGAGATTCTTCCCCGTCATTACCTAGCGATTCACCCTCAGGGTGAAGCGGTTCCCCTTGAGGGTATACCAACTCGGGAACCGGCTTTCAACCTTCCCGCGTACTGGGTAGGAGAGGCCCAGAAGGAGACAGCAGAGATTGCTGGTTTCACCCTTGTTGATGCTGAGTCGGTCCTCGTCACCCATCTTGCAGAGGTTCTCAAGGCTCACGCTGCAGAACTCCTCACCCGTCAGGATGTGCAGCTTCTCATCGACCAGGTGAAACGGGTGAACCAGGCGGTGGTGGATGAGCTCCTTCCCCATGCCCTGTCTTTGGGGGACATTCAAAAGGTCCTTCAGGGATTACTCGCTGAACAGGTTCCCATTCGGGACCTTGTGCTCATTCTTGAGGCGTTAGCCGATTCTGTTCGTCAAGCAAAAAGTATCGATGAACTCATCGAGGCGGCACGTCGGCGACTTGGTCGAAGCATTACCCACCAGTACTTGGGGGACGATGGAAAACTCCACGTCCTTACCCTCGACGCTCACCTTGAGGCTTTTTTGGGCCGGGTCTTTGGAGGGGAAGAAGTGCTCGTTCCAGAGCGTTTCCGTAAGCTCCTTGGGGGGCTCTCAAGGCATGCCGAGCGTATGGCGACCTTTGGTTATTTCCCAATCCTCCTTGTTCCTGGTAAAATGAGAAGGAATATCCGAAATCTCTTCGCTGGATCAATGCCGCAACTTGTTGTCCTCGCCTTCGAGGAAGTGCCAAAGGACGTGGAGGTTCGAGTGGAGGGGGTTGTGAAGGAAGAGGAATGAGAGGGTATGGAAGTTGAGCGAATTTTCCGCCCTAATCGTAAGGCGAGTCTTGGGGTCCGTAGGAGGAACGAGCGAGGAGAGCTTGAGGTTGTGTACTACCCAAGTCGCATTGAGTTTGTGAACGAGGATACGTTGTGGCTTGCTGCGCCACAGGAACGGGGGACACTTGTTCCAGTCAGTCCTGGAGAGGTTCTTGAGGTCTACATCGTTGGTGAGAATGAGGTTTTCTTCTTTGAGGGAGAGGTCAAGGATCGGGTGAAACGGGGGAGTATCGCCTACGTGGTCTTTGGCATGCCGGAGAAGATTGTTCGGAAACAACGGCGCAACTATGTTCGCTTTGAGGCAATACTTCCTGTCCTCCTGAAGAAGGAAGAGAAAGCCTTCCCTGGGACGACAAAGAACATAAGTGGTGGAGGCATGCTCGTGCAGCTCCGAGAAGGTCGGGACGTTTTCGAGCCGCGGGAAGAGCTCCTCTTCCTCCTCTCCCTTGACGGGAGAGATATTGTCGGTCGCGCCCAGGTGGTGCGGAAGGACGGTCCGGGTCTTTACGCCTTTCAGTTCAGCGAGATTGCTGACCAAGACAGGGAGAGTATCATCAAGTACATTTTCCAAAAGCAAATCGAACTCCGGAGAAAGGGGTTACTCAGAAAATGAAGCCTATTCGAGTCATGGTGGTGGATGACTCTGTTTTCATGCGGCGGATGGTGAAGGACCTCCTTGAAACCGATCCTGAAATTACCGTGGTGGCTTTGGCTCGGGATGGGGAGGAGGCCCTAACATTACTTTCGGAGGTACGGCCAGACGTTGTGCTCCTTGATGTGGAGATGCCTCGCCTCAACGGACTTGAGTTTTTAGAGCGGGCACTTGCCAAGCAGCCGCTTCGGGTCATTATGCTCAGCGCCCTCACCCAAGAGGGGAGCGACGTCACCATCCAGGCTCTTGAGCGGGGAGCTCTCGATTTCATTCCCAAACCTTCAGGGGCTATTTCTCTTGATATCGACCGGAAAAAGGATGAGATTATCCAGAAGGTGAAGTCAGTGAGTGCTATTCCTCTGGAACGGGTGAAGATGTGCTGCCTTCCCTGGGGGGCACTTCGGAAGCGTCCCCACGGCAAAGAGGTGAGGGAGGAATCCCAGCGTATCGTCTTTGTGGCCTCATCTACTGGGGGTCCGAAGGCTCTCCAGATTCTCATGCAAAGTCTTGCCCCCCTTGAGGACAGTGGTATGGTGCTCGTCCAGCATATGCCTCCTGGATTTACGAAAAGCCTTGCTGACCGCTTGAGTGACCTTGCTCCTTTCCCCGTTCGGGAAGCTCAGGGTGGGGAAGCGATTCTCAAAAACTATGCCTTCCTTGCCCCTGGAGGGAAACACCTGCTTGTGAATGGCGACAGACGCCTTACCCTCGATGACAGCCCACCCCTCAAAGGTCTTAAGCCCTGCGCGGATATCACCCTCTCTTCCCTTGTCGATGTCTTTGGTAATCGTGTGCTTGCCGTTGTCCTTACGGGAATGGGAAAGGACGGGCTTGAGGGATGCCGAAAACTGAAAAAGGTTGGGGGAAAGGTCATTGCTCAAGACGAGAAAACTTCGCTCATCTTTGGGATGCCAAGAGCGGTCATTGAGGAGGGCCTTGCCGATGCCGTACTCCCCATAGAGGAGATTGGGAAAGCTATCGTTGAGTGGGATCGCTATGGAGACAATACGCGCTGAAGACCTGGTGCTTTTGCGGAATGTGGTCAGAAGGTTGACAGGGATTGATCTCTCCTACTATAAGGAGAATCAGCTCCGCCGCCGCCTTTATTTCATTATGCTTCGAGCGGGAGCCAAGGACGTTGCCGAGTATGTGCGCCTTCTTGAGACCGACCCTAAAGTTCTCGAAGATTTCAAAAATCGCTTTGCCATCAACGTTTCGGAATTTTTCCGAAACCCGGAGCGCTTCGAGGACCTTCGCACAAAGGTTATTCCCGAAATCCTCCCTGGGTCAGGTATGCTCCTCCGGATATGGAGTGCGGGATGTTCGGTGGGAAGCGAAGCGTACTCTATCGCTATTCTCCTTGAGGAAATGGGGGTACGAAAACCGTACCGAATCTGGGCAACCGATATCGATGAGGATGCCCTTGAAGAGGGACGGCGCGGTGTTTACACTCTGCAGTACCTCCAGAATGTCCCTCCAGAGTACCTCTCGCGGTACTTTCAGAAGGTCGACGATGGGCGGTTTGCCGTTTTGCCTTCCCTCAAGCGACGGGTGGTTTTTGAACGGCATGACCTTTTGCAAGATCCGGTTCGGGAGACCTTTGACCTTGTGGTATGCCGAAACGTCGTCATTTACTTCGAGGACCAAGCAAAGGAAGTAGCCTTTTCGAAGCTGGCCGGCGCGCTCCGTCCTGGGGGATATCTCTGGATTGGGAGCACGGAGCGGATTGCCAATCCGGGGAAGTTCGGTCTTCGATACGTGATGCCGTTTTTCTACCAAAGAGAGGGGAAGGGGTGAGCGATGGTTCTCTTTGAGGATTTGAACGAAATGCAGCTTGATGCTCTCAAGGAAATCGGCAATATCGGTGCGGGGAATGCGGCGACCGCGCTCTCTAAAATGGTGGGAAAGCGCGTGAATATGGAAGTACCCCTGGTGCGGGTTATCCCCCTCAAGGAGGTCCCTGAGTGGCTTGGAGGTCCGGAGAAGGAAGTTCTTGGGGTCTATTTGAGCGTCTTTGGGGCACTCACTGGGCATATCCTCTTTGTCATGACCATTGACGATGCTCTGAAAATCATGCACATCCTCCTTGGCGATATGGCCCCTTCCCGGGATCAGGTGCTCGAAATGGATGAGCTTGCTTCCTCAGCCATGGGAGAAATCGGAAACATCCTTTCCTCTTCGTACCTCTCTGCCCTTGCCGATTTCACGGGATTACACCTCAACCACTCGGTTCCTTCCATTGCCGTTGACATGGCGGGGGCTATTGTGGATATCGTGCTCATTGAAATCTCACAGCACAGCGATTACGCTCTGCTCATTGAGACCGTCTTTGTGGAGGAAGAGGACCGGATTACGGGGTACTTCATGCTCATTCCGGATACTGGCTCTTTAGAAATCATCCTCCAGGCTCTGGGAGTTGTGTGACTATGGCGCGGAAGATTACTGTCGGCATGGCTGAGTACCGGGTAAGCAATGACTTAGAGGATGTTCTCTGCATCCTCGGTCTTGGTTCCTGTGTCGGGGTGTGTCTCTATGACCCTGTGCGCCGCATTGGGGGGATGGTCCATGTGCTTCTCCCAGAGCACATCCCTGGTCAAAGCAACCCCTTTAAATTTGCTGATACTGCTGTTCCTGCGCTCCTTGCTGAGGTCGAAAAAGCTGGAGCAAGCCGCCGGAACATTATCGCCAAAATCTCTGGTGGGGCGAAGATGTTCTCGGGAGCTGACACGCTCTTTGACATTGGCAAACGCAACGCCGATGCGGTCCGAGAGGCTCTAAAAAGCCTTGGGATTCCTCTCAAGGGTGAAGATATAGGAGGAAATCGGGGGCGAAGCATTTTCTTTTATGTTGTTGATGGGAAGTTGGAGGTGCGGGCTCTCGGAAAGGACGTCATCGTGCTATGAGGGACGAAAGGCGGTATCGAAAAGGTCTTGCTCAGCTTTTTGCCCTCCTTGGAGGGTGGGCATTCACTTTGGGGTATGCCATATGGGGGATGCTCCGGGGCATGAGCCTTTTTACCCTGGCGATACGACTTCTCATCCTTTTTGGTGTGGTGTACGGGCTTCTTTTTGCCTATTTTTTCTGGGTTATGCGGCAGGGCATGCCCCAGAGCGGATCGGGTGAAACCTCATGATGCGTACTCTTGAAAAGCCCGAAGATGTTGAAAAACTCTGGCAAGAGTTTCTTGAGCGAGGTGATCGTTCCGCCCGAGAAAAGCTCCTTGAGCACTACCTCTACCTCGTGCGGATTGTGGTGGGTCGGATCCTCTACCTCCTTCCCCCTTATATCGACCGAGAAGACCTTGAAGGGTGTGGTGTTTTGGGTCTTGTCCAAGCTCTTGACCGCTTTGAGCCTCGGAAAGGGGTGCGTTTTGAGACGTACGCCCTCTCCCGCATTCGCGGGGCAATACTTGACTACCTCCGAAGCCTTGATCCGCTCACCCGAGGGGAACGTCAGGACCTGCGTCGTATCCTTGATGCATGGCGAAGATGGGAGAACGAGAAAGGGAGAGAGCCAACGCTTGAGGACCTTGCAGAGGTTACGGGGTTTTCCCTCCGGCAGATCACCTGGCTTGTGGAACGGGGAAAGCCGATGCTCTTTTTCGAAAGTGAGGAAGCTTTTACCAACGGAGAAGCCCATGAGCTTCTCGATCCGGCGGATGTTCTCGAAGACCAGGAACGTTTGACATACCTTGTGGCGCTCATCGATGCGCTGCCTGAAAGGGAGCGCCTCATCTTAAGCCTTTACTACTTTGAGGGTTTGACGCTTCGGGAAATCGGAGAGGTGCTTTCTCTCAGCGAAGGGAGGGTGTCTCAGATTCTCTCTAGAACCCTTCTGCATCTTCGTATCCGCCTGGAGGAATGGGAGGGAAAAGGAAGTGGAGAAAGACGACAAAAGGCCCCTTGACGGTCTAGAGCGCGACGGGTTCTTCCAGCTTCTTGTCCCCACTGATGGGATGCGGGCAGAAATTGTCGTGAAAAACCCCTTGTCTGAAGAAGACCTTGCTTCGTACGAGGACCTTGAGGAGTACTTGAGACGGAAGGGGATTGTTTTTGGTTTGACAGAAGAGGCGAAAACTCGTGGGAAGCTCCTTCTGACCTCCTCAGGGCACTACCTCATTGCAGAAGGGGTCAGGCCGCAGCGGGGAAAAGACGGTGTGGTGCGTTACC
Source organism: Candidatus Caldatribacterium sp. (assembly GCA_025060675.1). GTDB lineage: Bacteria > Atribacterota > Atribacteria > Atribacterales > Caldatribacteriaceae > Caldatribacterium. The sequence goes on along the minus strand of JANXBI010000003.1, from coordinate 34,711 downwards.
TCTTCGAGGAAGAGGTTCACAAGCACTTCGTTGAGGAACCAAAAGGCGACAGAGAGCTCTTTGGTATTCTCCATATCCCTGAGGTCCGTGCGGGGGATGTGATAGCTGAAGTTCTTCCGCCTGAAGAAGGCATCCCTGGGAAGAATATCTTTGGTAAGGAGGTGCCGGCTCCTCCTGGTCGACCAGCAAAGATTCGAGCTGGGAAAAACGTTGAAGTTCTTGAGAACGGGAGAATCGCGGTGGCTAAAATGGCAGGGCGCCCCGTGGTGGTGGGTAAAACACTTTCTGTCTTACCCCTTTTTGAGATTGATGGCGATGTGGGTCCGGCAACGGGAGATGTTCGCTTTGTTGGGTCAGTGGTGGTTCGGGGGACGGTTCGTTCGGGGTTTACCGTAGAGTCCGAAGGCGATGTGGAAGTTTGGGAGAGTGTGGAAGCGGCAACTATTCGAGCCCAGGGGAATGTCCGCATTCGAGGCGGTTTCTTCGGAGGGGAAAAAGGTTTCCTCGAAGCCCAGGGGAATGTCATTGTGAAAGTTGTGGAGAGTGCTACTGTGAAGGCCCGAGGAGATATCCTCATTGAGGAGGCGGCGTTGCACAGTTTCCTTTCCGCCGGACGGAACATCATTGTTCGAGGGAAAAAGGGTATCCTTGCTGGAGGGGTGGCAAGGGCTGGGAATCTCGTCTGGGTCAAAGTGCTTGGATCGCCTATGGGGACGAGGACGGAAGTAAGTGTAGGTATTGATCCTGAGATTCAAGAAGAGTATCGGAGGATTCAGGAGAATCTGAAAAGGGCCCAAGAAGCACTTAGGGAGGCAGAGAAGATTTTCCAGCTTGCGTGGCGCAAGCAGAAAAGTGGGACGTGCTTGGAGCCGAAGCTTCTTGAAGCGGTGAAGCGGGCAAAGGAAAACTATGAGCTTGCCAGGGAACAGGAGAGAATCTACGCTGAGCGACTCGCTGAGATTGAGGAAATCTTTGAGAGGCACGAGGGCAAAGTCCTTGTCGAAGAAAAAGTGTACCCTCAGGTACGGATCACCATTGGGAAATCCACCTACATTGTTCGAGACGAGATTGTGTACGCTTCCTTCTACGAAAAGGACAAGGACGTGGTCATCGGCTCCTTTGAGCGACCCCGGGTGAAGGAGGGATGGCCGTGATTGACCCGGTCCACCTGCAGAACGTCGTGACTCGGGCACCGGAAGTTGCTCGGGTGCAGCGTGTGCAGGAGGGAGCGCCTGAGGTCCAGAGTCAGGTTTTTGCTCAAGAGCTTGCTAAAGAAGCGCGTAGGACGGAAGAAGTTGTGCCCTCTCCACCCCAATCTGCTCGAACAGAATGGAAGCGGGAGAGAGGAAAAAAGCAGGAAGACGAAGGGAAACAAAGGGAAACTCCCCACCGGGGGGATTCCAAACCCTCCCCAGAATCAAAAACGTCTGGAGAGCTTGGGCGTCTCATTGACACAACCGCGTGAGGTGAAAAGGGGTGCTCAAGAACATCCTTGAAGACGCTCTCCGTCGGCTTCTCCCAGAGGTGTACGCGGTGAGGAAGAACCTCTGCCCATGCTCGCAATGTCAAGAGGACGTTCTTGCCTTGGCGCTGCGGTCGCTCCCCCCCAAGTACGTTTCCCGTGAAGTGGGCGAGGTCTTTGCTCGTCTTGAGCTTGAGAATCCCCAGGCCCAAGTGGACATGCTTGAAGCGCTTCTGCAAGCTGCCGATATCGTCATTGCCCGGCCAAGGTGTGCGAGAGCGAAGGAGGCACAAAGAGATCAAAGACTGGAGCACGGTACGTGAAAGCGACGAAGAAAGCCAAGGCGGTGAGGAAGAGCACCACGAGGACGCCTTTAACCTCTTGGGGTATCCAATTGTCTTCAATTCCCCGTTCAATGAGGGCACCAAAGATTCCCGAGAGGAACGTTACCACCAGTGCCCAGAGGAGTTCGGCAAAGAGAGGAAGAGGTTTTCCCGTAAAGGCGTAGGCAAGGTACCAGACGGAGACAACCGTCCACGGTACGGACCATGTGGCCAAAAGGCGTGACGTCCAGAACTCTCGAGGACGAATGGGGCGCCTCTTGAGGAAGGCAAACTCCCCAAGTGAGGCAAAAAAATAGGCAAAAAAGCCAATTTTGAGGTGTTCAAAGACCGATTCATTCGTTCCCGCAATGGGGCGGAGTACCTCCCAGCCTGTAGCCTCGTAAGCAAAGTGAAGGAGAACGTAAAACCCAAAGTAGAGAAAGGCTTTAGCAACGACTCCCATGGTTTCCCCCTTTTTACCCCTATTATAGCGGGATTTTACAGATTTGTCACAAATCTGTAAAAAACAGAGTAAGGCTTTCTGTTACAATGGAGAAAAAAGAGAAAGGGAGCTTCTCTCGTGCGGAAAACGTATCGTGTTCTTCTCTGTTTGGGGTGTGCGTTTGTTCTTGCTTTTCCTGTCTTGGCGCGGGAGGTTACGCTACAGGAAGCCCTCACGAAGGCGCTACGGCAGAATCCCGATATTGCGAAAGCGGAACTTTCTCTTGCTGTTGCCCAATCGGCGCTTCGGGCAGCTCGAGAGGATACGTTCTCCCCAACCATTTCTTTTGGGGAAGAGGTGAGCCTTTTTGGCACTGCTCAGAGTGGGTTTTCTTTCCAACTCAAGGATCGTATCTTTTTTGACTCCTCTTTGTGGGAGGAGGAGAGGGTGAATCTTGAAAAGAGCGAGCGATCTCTTGCGGCAACTAGGGAAGAGGTTAAAAGAAAGGTCATCACCTCGTATCTTGAAGTGTTGAGGATGGAGAACGAACTTGCTCTCGCGCAAAAGAGCGTAGAGCTTGCCTGGGAGAGGCTTCGGCGTCTTGAAGAGGAGTATGGGAAAAAGGAGACAGCCTCATTCCTCCTGAAAGAGGCGCAAGGAGAATACAAGGAGAAGATGGCGGTTTTGTCCGATCTCAAGGCACAGCTTCGGCTCTGTAAGGAGCGATTTTTTGCTCTCCTTGGCGAGGAAGTGGAGGGGGATCCTCCCTTTGCCCCTCTTCCAGAATTTTCCTTCTCCCTTCCTGAGGAGGTGCGTCTTCACGATTTTGTGGCGGTCAACGATACTATTGAGGATCTTGAGGGGCGACGGCGTGTTCTTGAGGCTTCGATTGCAAACCTTCGTCGTGCCGAGCGTCCGCACGTTGCTCTTGAAGGTACGTATGGGAGAAGTGATTGGTCCCTTTCTGCACGGTACGATTTCTCTCAAAGGTCCCTTGATATTCTCCTTGAGAAATCCCTTGCTCCTTTGGGGTCTTCTAAGGAGCAGTTTGGCCTTGGTTTGGTGGTTTCGTGGGATTTTTCTCCAACCGTAGCGGAGGAGAAGAAGCAACTTCTGCTTCAAAAAGAGATTCTCCTTCTTGACCTTGCGGTAGCAAAGAAGGATGTTCTCCTGAATCTTCAGGAGCAATACTCTGCTGTCCTGAAGGCCTGGGAAATCCTGGAGGGTAAAAAAGTGCGCCTTGACGCACAGAGGGAGGTTTTTGCGAGCCGAAAACAGCAATTTGCTCTCGGAGTGCTCGACAAGATTGCTCTTTTAGAGAGCGAGTTGCAACTTTTCACCGCACAGAAGGAATATGAGAACGCTCGGTACGAGCTTTTGGAGCGTTTCCTTGCTTTCCTTCGAGCCACTGAAACACCAATCTCTTGGGAGGTGCTTTTTGCCCCTCAGGGAGGAGGGACGCGGTGAGGAAGAGTCTTCTGACCGGTATCGTGGGTATGCTCTGTGTGCTTTGTATTTTTGGGGGGTGTGTTCCCCCGCGGCAGGAGTCATTCTCCACAAAGCCGCAAGCTGGTTCCTCTCAAACTGTTTTGGTGCGCCGTGGGAAGATTGCCGATACTATATCTGAGCTTGGAACTCTTGAGCCGCTCTCTAAGGTGGAAGTCATTGCTGAGGAGAGCGGAAGGGTTGCCGAGGTTTTGGTGAGGGAGGGCGATAAAGTTGAAAAGGGGCAACTCCTCCTCCGTCTTGACACCCAAGACCTTGAGATTTCCAGAACCCAGATCCTGGCACAGTTGAAGTCTGCACAGATTGACTTGAGAGAGCTCCTTGCTCAACCCACGGAGGTGGAACTCCGTTCCAAAGAGGCCCAATACACTGAGGCCCTTTTGAGCTTAGAGGAGGCGAAAAAGACTTTAGCTCGAAACGAAAAGCTCTTCGCCCAAGGGGCGGTGTCACAAGAAGAACTTGAGGCAAGCCGAAACGAGGTGATTCGTCGGGAAAAGGCTTTCCTTGTGGCTCAAGCAGAGCTTGAGGAAACCCGCAAAAAGCCAAAACCTGAGGATGTAGAGCGGGCAAAGGCAAGGGTTGAAGAAATTGAAGCTTCGCTTCGCTCGATAGAACGTCGTATCTCGAAAGCTGAAATTCGCTCGCCCCTCTCTGGTCTTGTCCTTGTGGTGAACGTGGAAGAAGGGGATTTCGTTTCAAGTGGCACGAGTGCCACCGGTGGGACCAGCCCGGTAGTGGTAGCTGATCTCTCTACGATGAAAGTTGATGTGCCGGTGAACGAAGTGGACATCCCTAAGGTTAAAGTTGGTCAGAAGGCTCGGATTACGCTCGACGCCTTTCCAGGCAAGGTCTTCATGGGTGAGGTTGTCTCTGTCGCGTACCAGGGAAGGACTACGGAAAACGTTGTCACTTATGATACCACTGTTCATCTCCCGAACCCGGAAGGCCTCCTCCGGGCGGGAATGACTGCTAATGTGGAGATCATCGTTGAGGAGAAAGAGAACGTACTCCTTGTTCCAGCAAGTGCTCTCCGGGAAGAAGGAGGAAAATCCTTTGTTTTTGTGAAGAATGCTCAGGGGCAACCGGAACGTCGGGAAGTTGTCCTTGGGGTACGGAGTGATACCTTTGTTGAGGTTGTCGAGGGTGTCCGAGAGGGTGAAGAGGTTTTCTTGACGCCACCTGAAGGGCCTCAGGAAACACCCCAGACAGGGCAAGGAAGCTCTTCGCGCAGCGTGCAAATCCGTGTTGGCCCTGGAGGTCCGCCGCCGAGGAGGTAACCTAGTGCAACCGCTCATCCAAGTGGAGCACCTTGTAAAGGTCTACCGTATGGGGAAGGTTGAGGTTCGGGCACTCCAAGGGATAACCTTTACGGTTTTCCCTGGAGAGTTCATTGCCATTATGGGACCATCAGGTTCTGGGAAGACGACGCTCATGAACATTCTGGGATGTCTTGATACACCCACTTCGGGTCGGTATGTCCTCGATGGTGTTGAGGTGTCGTTGCTGCGAGAGAACCAACTTGCTGCGATTCGCAACCGGAAAATTGGCTTCGTCTTTCAGAATTTCCATCTCCTTCCTCGTCTCACCGCCTTTCAAAATGTGGAACTCCCACTTCTTTACGCAGGCGTGCCACGTGCCTTGCGCGTACGGCGAGTTCAGGAACTTTTGGAACGTGTGGGGCTTCGAGAGCGAATGCACCATCGGCCCAACGAACTTTCAGGTGGACAAATGCAGCGGGTGGCCATTGCCAGAGCCTTGGTGAATGACCCGGCAATTGTTCTTGCGGATGAGCCTACAGGGAACCTCGATACGCTCTCTGGAGAGGAAATCATGGCCCTCTTCCAGGAACTCAACGAAGAGGGAAAGACCATTATCCTGGTGACCCACGAGCGGGATATTGCCCAGCATGCCCGGCGGGTGATCCACGTCCGAGATGGGAAGATTGTGAAAAACGAGGATGTAGGAGACCGGTTTGATGCCAGAAAACTCCTCGAAGAGCTGAGAAGAGAGCGGGTGCTGCGGGAGGCGGAACCATGAACCTTGCAGAGAGCTTCCGGACGGCTCTTTTCAACCTCCTGGCAAATAAGCTTCGGTCGTTCCTCACCATGCTTGGGGTGATCATCGGAGTGGCTAGTGTCGTAGCCATGGTTGGTCTTGGGCAGGGAATGCGAGCGCAAATTCTTGCACAACTCACAAGTCTTGGTTCCAACATCCTTACTGTGATTCCAGGACGGGTCCGCCAAGGTCCGGGGAGTTTTTTCATGGCTCGGGGAGGGGGTGATATTCTCAAGTATGAGTACTTTCGAGAACTCCGGGAAGCCGCCTTTCCAGGGATACGGACTGTGACTACTGAAACCATGGCGAGCTTTGTCGTGACCGCTGGGCGGGAGAGTGTTGTGGTGAACGTGGTAGGAACAACCCCAGAGTTTCTCGAGGTTCGGAACTTTTCGCTTTTGCAGGGTCGTTCCTTTAACGGGTACGATTGCTCCTATTCCCGGAGGGTTGCGGTCTTAGGCCACACCGTAGCTCAGGATCTCTTTGGAAATCCCGCAGCCTCTCTTGGGCAGAGCATACGCATTGGGCGGAACATCTTCACGGTTGTGGGTGTCCTGGAGCCGAAAACCGCTGGTGGCCAAGATTTGGGCAATCACATTTTCGTCCCCTTGACCACGCACCAGAGGTACCTGACGGGCAACCGATATCTCCAAAACATCATCGTTCAGGTGGATGCAAAGGAAAACATTCCCCTCGTGTCTGCGTGGCTTTCGGATTTCTTCACAAGGAAGATTGGGAATCCAGAGGAATTCTCAATCCTCAACCAGCAAGACATTCTGGAGACCGTCGAGAGCGTTACAGGATCCATTACCCTCTTTCTTGCGATTATTGCGGGGATTTCTCTCCTTGTGGGGGGTATTGGCATCATGAATATTATGCTCGTGTCGGTGGCCGAAAGAACTCGGGAAATTGGCCTCCGCAAAGCCATCGGAGCAAGACCTCGGGACATTTTACTCCAATTCCTCCTTGAATCCTCTCTGTTGAGTCTTGTAGGAGGAGGTGTCGGTGTTCTCCTTGGGGTGCTTGCGGGAAGAAGCATGGCTTCCTTTTCTCAGTTTTCTTTCGTGGTATCGCCCCAGGTTGTGGCCTTGGCACTATCCGTGTCCCTTGTAGTTGGGCTCTTTTTTGGGATATACCCCGCTCGGCGAGCGAGTCGTCTTGACCCCATTGCGGCGCTCCGATACGAGTGAAGGAGGGATGAACGTGAAGAGAGCTCTTTGGACAACTTTTGTGGTGTGGTGTGGTGTTCTTCTTCTGGGATTCTGTGCTTTTGGGGAGGAGGCAAAGACCCCACCTTCTCTTTCTCTGAAAGAAGCTCTCACTTTGGGCCTCCAAGAGAGTCGGACCATTCGCCGTGCCGAGTTCACCGTGAAGCTTCAGGAGTTAGCGTACCGTGAAGGGAAAGCTAATCTCCTCCTTTCCCCATCTGTGGTTTCCGAGCTGCAGCTTGAGAATACTTGGCGGAGTGCTCAACGGAGTTTCGCCCTTTCTAGGATGCAGCTTGCCTTGGAGATTGAAGAGGCGTACTACAACGTTCTTAAGGCGGAGCGGGCTTTTACCCTTGCCCAGGAGAATTTAGCACGTGTCGAGAAACAACTTGAGGATGTGCGGACGAAATTTTCCCTCGGCGTGGTGGCAAAAATCGACGTGCTCCGGAGTGAACTTGAGGTCGATCGGGCTCGTCTTGAGGTTGAGAAAGCCAGGGAGAACCTTGCTCTTTCTAGAATGAGCTTGGGGAGCATCCTTGGGAGGGGTCTTGAAGCGCAATTCACCCTCTCGTCGAGCCTTGACTTTGTGCCGGAGGCTATTGATCTTGATGCCTGTATCCAGTATGCTCTGGCACATCGTCCCGAGGTCAAAGAAAAAGAGGAAACCCTTGCGCTTCGCAAGAAGGAGCTTGAGGTTCTCACCTCCTACACCCCGCCTCTTGAGCGGGAAAAGACAAAGATTCGTCTGGCGATTGCTGAAACAGAGCTTGCCGACGTAAAGGAATCTATTATCCTTGAGGTGCGGCAACGATTTTCTGAACTTCTTGCTGCACAGAAGAACGTTCCTATTGCCGAAAAGAGCGTTGCAGTCGCTCGAGAAACGCTCAATGTCCAACGAGCCCGTTTTGAAGCTGGAGTGATCACTCTCCTTGATCTTCTCGATGCACAGAATGACCTTTATGAAGCGGAGAATGCTTACCTCCAAGCGGTTTTCGATTATAACATTGCTCGGGCAAAGTTCTTCAACGCTCTGGGAGCCGATATAGAAGATCGCGAGAAGCTCGTACGAAAAGAAAATGGCTGAGAGGGGTGGATTCGAACCACCACTACGTGATCCAGAGTCACGTGTCCTACCCTTAGACGACCTCTCAGCAGGAGCAAGGGTATAATACCACAGCTTGCGAGGACTTTCAAGGGTTTAGGGTCCTCCCATCTTTTGGGGGTTGCGGTGTGGAGTCATCAAGATGTAGTAGTTTTTGGGAGATTTTTTCGCGATTCCCTTTGCTTTTTCTTGGGAAATAAGATATAATACCAAAAAACGCAGCGGGAATGATGCTTTTGACCGTCCAGAATCTCCAAGAAATCAAAGAGTGGATTGGGTCGCTCGTTGGACGAGAGGCCATTGTTGAGGTCAACAAAGGGCGCAAAAAGACTGTCGTTCGAAAAGGCGTTATAGAAGCGATTTACCCCTTCTTCTTCATCCTTCGGGTGGACGTAGATGGTACTGCCCAACGCATCGCCTTCAATTACGTCGACATCCTCACGAAAACCGTCGAACTTGAAATCCTTTGATGGAGCGTAGGTACCCGTATCCTTTTGAGGTTACCCTCAAAGAGGCGTTGATTATTCAAGAACGTATTCGTGAGAGGATTTCTTTTGATTTCCCCTTCAGAGAGGATGAGGTCACCCTTCTTGCCGGTGTTGACGTCTCCTATACTCATAGAGGACAAGCCCTAGCTGTTGTGGTGGTTCTCCGTTTTCCGTCTCTTGATGTTGTGGAAGTGGCATCAGGAACCCATGACCCTCACTTCCCCTATATCCCTGGTTTTCTCTCTTTTCGGGAGGGGCCAGCGATTGAAAAAGCCCTTGAACGCCTCAGATACGCTCCGCACATTTTTTTCTTCGATGGGCAAGGCATTGCCCATCCTCGGGGAGTGGGTCTGGCAAGTCATATTGGGGTGCTCTTTGGCCTTGTCTCTATAGGAGTAGCGAAGAAGCCCCTTGTTGGCCATTTTGAAGAGCCGGGGAGGGAACGGGGAGCGTTCAGCTGGCTTGAGTACCAGGGAAAGAGGGTTGGCATGGTCCTTCGTACGAAAGACGCGACAAAGCCGGTGTTTGTCTCTCCGGGGAATCAGATTGATTTTGATCGTGCAAAGGACTGGGTGTTGCGAACAAGCAGGCACTTTCGACTCCCCGAGCCGGTGCGTTTGGCCCACATCATGAGTGAGCGGTTGAAGGAAGGAGGAAAGGGAGATGGTGGATCCCTTGGTCTTTGAGGAGGAGCCATCGACGGAACACAAAGTGGTCATTACGGTGGTGGGAAAAGATCGTATTGGCATCATCGCGGCTATAACGTCCTGTCTTGCCGAGCACCAGGTTAACATCGAGGATATCACTCAGAAAATCCTTGGGGAGTACTTTACCATGATTCTTGTGGGGGATACCTCACGGTGTCCCGTATCCCTCTCAGAACTCCGCAGAAACCTTGTCAAGCGTGGCAAAGAGGTGGGGGTGCGGGTCTACGTACAGCATGCGAGCATTTTCCGCGCTATGCACCGGGTTTAGGAGGGGGTACCGTGCTTTTCCACCGTTCAGAGATTCTTGAGACTTTGCGGATGCTTGAGCTTGAGAACCTTGACGTGCGTACGGTGACCCTGGGGATTTCGATTCTCGACTGTCGAGGGAAAGACTTCGCAGCAACCACAGAACGTATCGTAGCAAAAATTCGTCGTTTGTCCTCTTCTCTCAACGCTGTAGCCGATGAGGTCTCGGAAAAGTACGGCATCCCTATTGTGAACCGTAGAGTTGCGGTGTCTCCTGTGGCCCTTCTTCTCTCTGGAGAGGAAAGGGAGAGTGATGTGGTATACCTTGCTCAGGCGCTTGATACCGTTGCGCAAGACCTTGGTATCGATTTCATCGGAGGCTTTTCGGCTCTTGTCCATAAGGGAGCAACCCGCGGAGATATCCTCCTTATGGAGAGCATTCCCGCTTTGCTCTCGGCTACGGAACGCATCTGCGCCTCGGTGAATGTGGCGTCAAGCCGAACTGGTATTAACGTTGATGCGATCCTCACCATGGCCAAGGTCGTCCAGGAGACGGCTTTTCGCACCGCTCACCGGGACGGCATAGGTTGCGCGAAACTTGTAGTCTTCGCTAACGCACCTGAAGATAATCCTTTCATGGCTGGAGCGTTCCACGGGGTTGGGGAACCAGAGGCAGTGATCAATGTGGGGGTGAGCGGTCCTGGAGTAGTAAAAGAGGTGGTGCGTCGCCACCCGAAAGCGACCTTGGGAGAACTTGCTGAAGTCATCAAGCGGACAGCCTTTAAAATCACCCGAGTTGGAGAACTCATTGGAAGAGAAGTGGCGGAGAAGCTTGGGGTCTCCTTTGGGATTGTGGATCTCTCCCTCGCTCCAACCCCTCGAGTTGGTGACAGCGTTGCGGAAATCCTTGAGGAAATGGGGTTGGAGCGATGCGGGGCCTTTGGGTCGACTCTTGCCCTTGCCCTCTTGACCGACGCTTGCAAGAAAGGTGGGGCTATGGCTTCTTCTTCTGTTGGAGGCTTGAGTGGGGCGTTCATCCCAGTGAGTGAAGATGCTCGCATGAGTGAGGCAGTAGAGGTCGGTGCGCTCTCTTTGGAGAAACTCGAAGCTATGACCAGCGTCTCCTCGGTTGGTCTTGACATGATTGCAATTCCCGGTGACACTCCCTGGGAGACTATTGCCTGTATTATGGCTGATGAGATAGCCATTGGCGTAATGAATCACAAAACGGTGGGTGTTCGCCTGATCCCTGTTCCCGGGAAGAAAGCAGGAGAGAAGGCAATCTTTGGGGGGCTTTTGGGAGAGACGACCATTATCCCCGTTAACACCTTTCAGGGAGCCCGTTTCATTCTGCGGGGTGGTCGTGTCCCTGCCCCCCTCACAAGTCTTAAGAATTAGCCTTGACTCTCTTTTCCACGAGGTTCATAAGTCCTCCGGCAGCGATGATTTCCTGAAGGAATGGGGGAAAAGGCTGAGCTCGGAAGACCTCACCAGTTGTCTCATTACGGATTTCTCCAGTAGCGAGGTCGACAGAGACCATGTCTCCGTTTCGGATGTGAGAAGCTGCTTCTGCTGATTCAAGGATGGGAAGCCCGATATTGATGGCATTCCGGAAAAAGATTCGGGCAAAAGAAGCGGCAATAACTGCTACGACCCCACATCCTTTAATGGCTAAGGGAGCATGCTCTCGGGACGAGCCGCAACCGAAATTTTTCCCAGCAACGAGAATCGTCGCTCCGGGAGTGATACGCTCTGGGAAGTGGGGATCAAGGCCTTCCATGCAATGCTTGGCAAGTTCTCCAGGGTCGGTACTAGTGAGGTACCGAGCTGGAATAATGACGTCGGTATCCACATTGTCTCCAAAAACCACTGCTTTTCCACGGATCATCGATTTCACCTCACAGTTTGTCTGGAGCAGTGATGTAGCCAGCAACGGCAGAGCTCGCCGCAATGTACGGATTCACAAGGTACACTTCACTCGTTTCGTGCCCCATCCGGCCGATGAAGTTGCGGTTTGTTGTGGAGGCACACCGTTCAAAGGAAGCCAAAACCCCAAGATGTCCTCCAAGACAAGGACCACATGAAGGTGGAGCAATGACGCCCCCAGCTTCAAGGAACACGCGGATGAGACCTTCCCTCTCGGCTTGTCGGAGAACTCTGGGGCTTCCAGGAAAGATGAGGAGACGGACTCTCGGATGGACTTTGCGTCCCCGTAAGACTTCTGCCGCCATGCGGAGATCCTCGATACGGCCATTCGTACAGGAACCAATGACCACCTGGTCAATTTCAATCTTGGGGATGCCGTAGACTGAACGGGTGTTGCTTGGGAGGTGTGGGAAAGCAACCTGCGGTTCAATAGAGGTGACATCGATTTCGAAAACGTTCTGCCACTCAGCATCAGGGTCAGAGGCAAAAATTCTTACTTGGCGTGAAGTTCCCGTTTCGCGAACATATGCAAGGGTTTTCTCGTCTGGGGCTATGATGCCGTTTTTGGCTCCTGCCTCAATCACCATGTTCGTTATGGTGAAGCGCTCGTCCATAGAGAGAGAAGAGATGACCGGCCCTTCAAATTCCATGGCACAGTAGCGAGCTCCGTCAACCCCGATTTCCCCGATGATGAAAAGGATGAGGTCTTTTCCAGTAACGAAGGGCCGTCGTTCCCCAAAGAGTACGAACTTCAACGATTCTGGGACTCGAAGCCATGTTTCCCCCAAGACCCAAGAGGCAGCAATGTCCGTGCTGCCCATACCAGTGGCAAATGCCCCCAAGGCCCCATAAGTACAGGTGTGGGAATCGGCACCGATGACTAAGTCTCCTGGGACGACAAGGCCAAGTTCGGGCAAGAGCACGTGCTCTATGCCAGCGTTGCCACCCTCGAAGAAGTAGGGAATGCCATGCTTTTTGGCGAATTCTCGCATGAGCTTCACGTTCTCTGCAGAAGGAATGTCCCGAGCTGGTGTGTTGTGGTCAGCGACAAGGACGATACGTTCCGGATATGGAATGGTTGCAATGCCTCGCTTCTCAAGTTCCTTAATGCTCAGGGGAGCGGTAATATCGTTGGCGAGCATGACGTCTACGGTAACCTGGACGAGTTCTCCAGGTCGCACCTTTTCCCTTCCCGCATGGGCAGCGATGATTTTCTCGGTTATCGTCATCCCCATAGGCTTTCAGCTCTCCTCATAATCCCTCTGTGGATTGAGACGTCGTTTTCTCTGCGCCATCCGGTTGATGGCGGAAAGGTAAGCCATCACGCTTGCCACCACGACGTCTTGGCTTGAACCCCGTCCAATGTACTCTTCCTCCCCATCAAGGATTCGAACAACAACTTCCCCAAGGGCTTCTGTTCCGCCGGTGATTGATTGGAGGGTGTAGTTGACAAGACTCGAAGAAATACCAAGCATCTTGCTTATCGCCTTGTACGCCGCGTCAACCGGTCCAACGCCTGTTGCCACTCCTTCGAGGATTTCCTTCCCATCCTTCACAAGGCGTACGGTGGCTGTGGGGAGGATGTTGTTACCACAGCACACGTGCACAAAATCAAGGTGGTAAATCTCCTCAGGTTTGGCTACTTCCTCAGAAACAATAGCCTTAAGGTCGTCCTCGGTGATTTCCTTCTTCTGGTCAGCGAGTTGCTTGAAGCGCTGGAAAGCTTGGTTGAGCTCTTCTTCTGAAAGCTTGTATCCGAGTTCCTCGATTTTCTTTGCGAAAGCATGGCGTCCAGAGTGCTTGCCAAGGACAAGAACTCGATCCTCGCGGCCGATGAGCTTGGCATCCATGATTTCGTAGGTGAGCTTCTCCTTCAGCACACCATCCTGATGGATTCCCGATTCATGCGCAAAAGCATTCTGTCCCACAATAGCCTTATTCGGCTGCACAAGCATTCCAGTCCTCTGGCTAACCAGACGGCTCGTTCGGTAAATCTCCTGGAAGTTGAGGTTGGTTTCCACTTGGAAGAAATCTCGGCGGACGTAAAGACTCATGACAATCTCCTCGAGGGCGGCATTTCCCGCTCGTTCCCCAATGCCGTTTATGGTGCACTCCACTTGTCCTGCCCCAGCAAGCACTGCTGCCAGGGAGTTAGCAGTGGCAAGGCCAAGGTCGTTGTGGCAGTGAACGCTCACTATAACCTTTTCAATACCCTTGGTATGTTCAAAGAGGTACTTGATGAGTTCTTGCATCTCAAAGGGCGTAATATACCCAACGGTGTCAGGAACGTTGATAATGGTTGCACCAGCTTCAATAACCGCAGCGTACACACGGCTTAAGTACTCCCAATCCGAGCGGGTAGCGTCTTCTGCAGAGAACTCTACTTCGGAGACGTATTTCTTCGCGTACTTTACCGCCCAGACTGCTTGCTCTAAAGCTTCTTCTCGAGAGAGGCGGAGTTTGTGCTTCAGGTGAATGTCAGATGTGGCAATGAAGGTATGAATGATGGGGTGTTCCGAAGGCTTGAGGGATTCCCAGGCGATGTCAATATCTTTCGCTTTTGCCCGAGCCAAGGCGCATATGGCTGGTCCTTTGACGTTTTGAGCAACGAGTCTCACTCCCTCTGCGTCCCCAGGGGAGGCGATGGGGAAACCTGCTTCAATAACATCAACTTGGAGGCGGGCAAGTTGGAGAGCGATTTCGAGTTTTTCCTGGGGATTCAAGGCTACCCCCGGGGATTGCTCCCCATCTCGGAGGGTAGTGTCAAAGATACGGATACGCCGCATAATTTCACCCCTCTTTCTTGAGCCAGGGCATCATGCTCCGCAGGGTCTTCCCAACCTTTTCGATAGGGTGCTCAGCGTCCTTCTTTCGGAGGGCGTGATATACTGGCCGATTGGCCTGGTTCTCGAGAATCCACTCTCGGGCAAAAGTCCCGTCCTGGATTTCTGCGAGGATTTTCTTCATCTCTTGCTTCACCTGGTCATTGATGATCCGGGGGCCTCTTGTGAGGTCTCCGTACTCAGCGGTATCGCTGATGACCTGGCGCATGTGGGCAAGGCCACCTTCATACACCAAATCCACGATGAGCTTCATTTCGTGGAGGCATTCAAAGTAGGCCACTTCGGGTTGGTATCCAGCTTCAACAAGGGTCTCGAAACCTGCTTTAATGAGGGCGGTGAGTCCTCCGCAGAGCACCGCTTGCTCTCCAAAGAGATCCGTTTCGGTTTCCTCAGCGAAAGTCGTCTCCAAAACCCCAGCTCGTGTTGCTCCAATGCCTTTAGCGTATGCAAGGGCGATGTCCTTTGCCTTCCCTGTTGCATCTTGGTACACAGCAACAAGAGCAGGAACTCCTTTCCCCTCAGTGTACATTCGTCGCACTAAGTCCCCCGGACCTTTGGGGGCAACCATGACTACGTCAACGTCAGCAGGCGGGATAATTTGGTGGTAGTGGATGTTGAACCCATGGGAGAACATGAGGGTCTTGCCCTTTTTGAGGTAGGGGGCGATAGATTCCCGGTAAATGGCTGGCTGGTACTGGTCTGGAGCAAGCATCTGGATAATGTCGCCCTTTTCCGCAGCCTCCTTAGCGCTCACTGGTTGAAATCCAGCTTTTTGCGCTTTCTCAAAACCCAAAGTTCCAGGGAGTTCGGCTACTATCACGTTCAGGCCGCTGTCCCGGAGGTTCTGTGCCTGTGCACTGCCTTGGCTTCCAAAACCGATGATGGCGATGACTTTCCCTTTGAGGACTTCGAGATGAGCATCCTGATCGTAGTAAATCTTCGCCATTGGGCATCCTCCTTTTAGAGTGATTGACTCCCTCGTGCCAGGGCGATGCGCCCTGTACGAGTCATCTCAATGATACCGTACTTTCGCAAGAGTTGCTCCAAGGCATCGATTTTATCCGGGGTTCCAGTGACTTCGATAATGAGGCTTTCCTCATCGACGTCCACGATTCGAGCCCGGAAAATCTCGGCGGTTTGGGCAATTTCTCCCCGGAGGTTTGAGGGGGCATGAACTTTGATAAGGGCGAGTTCTCTGTCCACCACCGGGGTTTCAGAGAAATCGGTCACCTTAATAACCTCGATGAGCTTGTAGAGCTGTTTGGTGATTTGCTCAAGAACGTGTTCGTTTCCAGTGACCACCAGGGTGATTCGGGAAATGTTCGGATCCTGAGTTGGCCCCACGGCGAGACTCTCGATGTTGTACCCCCGTCGGGC
Organism: Candidatus Caldatribacterium sp.; assembly: GCA_025060675.1. GTDB lineage: Bacteria > Atribacterota > Atribacteria > Atribacterales > Caldatribacteriaceae > Caldatribacterium. The sequence goes on along the minus strand of JANXBI010000003.1, from coordinate 19,026 downwards.
AAAGAGCGAGGCCACTCGGGCGAGGACCCGAGGTTTATTCTCCACGAGCACCGCAATAATGTGCTTCACAAGCTCACCTCCTTTACTCAAGGATCATCTCCTCAAGGGACTTCCCAGGAGGCACAAAGGGCAAGACGTTCTCCTCTTCAGCAATGTGACAATCCACAAGAGCAGGGCGGTCAGAAACTTTCAAAGCTTCCTCAATAGCCCGATCGAGGTCCTCTTTTTTCGTAACCGAGATGCCTACGGCACCGAAGGCCCGAGCTACCTGAGCGATGTCAGGATTCACCAAACGGGTGCAGGAGTACCGCCCGCGGTAGAGACATCCCTGCCACTGGCGGACCATACCAAGATAGGAGTTGTTCATGATGAAGATTTTAATGGGGAGACAATAGTTCACTGCTGTCACAAGCTCTTGGATTTTCATGAAGATGCTTCCGTCGCCACTGATGAGGATAACGGTCTTGTCAGGATTGCCAATTTGAGCGCCGATAGAGGCTGGTAGTCCATACCCCATGGTGCCAAGTCCTCCTGAGCTTGCCCAGGTTCGAGGCTTTTCTCGGGGGTACTTCTGAGCTGCCCACATCTGGTGCTGGCCAACATCGGTGACCACAATGGTGTCAAGGTGCTTCGTTTTTTCGTAAATCCGCTCGATGACATGGTGAGGGAGGAGCTTTTCACTTTCCCGGTATTTCGGAGTGTACTCTCTCCTCCAAGTGTTGATTTCTTCATGCCACTCCGGATGCGTCTTGGGTTCAACGCGTTTGACAATTTCAGCAAGAACCATCCGAGCATCGCCCACGATGGGGATATGAGGTTTTACGTTTTTCCCGATTTCTGCCGGGTCAATATCAATGTGGATGATTTTCGCATGGGGTGCGAAGGTATCGAGTTTCCCCGTGACCCGGTCATCAAAGCGTGCTCCGACGGCAATAAGGAGGTCACAGCGCATGACGGCTTTATTTGCCCAGTACGTTCCGTGCATGCCAAGCATCCCCAAGGAGAGAGGATGGCTCTCTGGGAACGCTCCCTTCCCCATGAGGGTGTGGACTACTGGGATATCGGCTTTTGTGGCGAGCTCAAAGAGCGCATCCGATGCTCCAGAAGCAATAACGCCACCGCCAACGTAAAGGAGCGGTCGCTTTGCCTCCTGGATGGCTTCGGCGGCAAGTTTTATCTGCTTGGCATGGCCCTTGTAGGTTGGTCGATACCCAGGGATTTTGATTTTCTCCGGGTACACAAGATCAATCATCTTCTGTTGGACGTCCCTGGGAAGGTCCACAAGGACGGGACCGGGACGGCCGGTGGAAGCAATGTAGAAAGCTTCCTTGATGATGTAGGGAAGGTCTTCAGCTTTGGTGACGAGGAAATTGTGCTTGGTGATGGGCATGGTGATGCCTGTGGTGTCCGCTTCCTGGAAGGAGTCCTTTCCGATGAGGTGGGTGAAGACTTGCCCAGTGAGAGCGACAATAGGAATAGAATCCATGTACGCTGTGGCAAGGCCAGTCACAAGGTTTGTGGCCCCAGGACCAGAGGTCGCAATGCACACACCAACTTTCCCCGTTGTTCGAGCATACCCATCGGCGGCATGCGCTGCACCTTGCTCATGGCGTACGAGGATATGCTGAATTTCCGGGGTATCAAAGAGGACGTCGTAGATGTCAAGTACAGCTCCGCCTGGATACCCAAAGATGACCTCTACGCCTTCTTTTTTCAGGAGTTCAACGAGTGCCTGAGCACCTTTCATGCGCAAGGGCTTTCACCTCCTTCAGCTCATACTTGCACCAAGAGAGGCCGACCGGGCAAGCTGTGCAAAACGCGCCAGTATCCCCCGGGTGTACTTTGGTGCAGGAGGGGTAAAGGCTTGAGCGCGCCTGGCAAGCTCTTCTGCGTCTACGAGAAGGTCAAGTCTCCGGTTAGGGATGTCGATGAGGATTTCATCTCCATCTCGCACCAAGGCAATTGGTCCGCCCACTGCTGCTTCGGGGGCCACATGGCCCACGCACGGTCCTCTTGTTCCTCCCGAGAATCGTCCATCGGTCACCAAGGCCACATCCTTAGCCATACCCATGCCTACAATACTTGAGGTCGGGGCAAGCATCTCCCGCATTCCTGGGCCTCCCCGAGGGCCTTCGTAGCGGATAACAAGAACCGATCCCTTAGTAACCTTTCCTGAGGTGATGAAAGCCATGGCTTCTTCCTCACTATCGCAGCAGAGAGCTTTCCCTCGGAACACCCGTACGCTCGCATCAACTGCTCCTTGCTTAACCACTGCGCCTTCTGGGGCGAGAGACCCGAAAAGAACTGCAAGACCTCCCTCACGGTTGTAAGGGTTCTCAAGGGGGCGGATGACTGCATGGTCAATGTACCGGACGGACTTTTGAATGTCCCGGATGGTTTTTCCCGAGACGGTCAGTGCATCCTCCACAAGTTCACCAAGGATAGCAAGGAGCGCTGGAACACCTCCTGCGAAAGCAAAATCCTCCATGAAGAGATCCCCTGCTGGTTCAAGGAGGACAAGGTGTGGAACTTTCCGGGAGAGTTCATCAAAGGTTCGGAGGGTGATGTTCGTTTCCCCAAGTTCCTGAGCAAGGGCAAGGAGATGGAGTACGGTATTGGTCGATCCCCCCAAGGCAAGGTCAACCACGATGGCGTTTCGGAGTGCCGTGGCGTTCAAGAACTTTCTGGCATTCCAATTCATTCGTACAAGTTCTACAACACGTTTTCCACTCTCGTAAGCGATGCGTCGTTTCTTTGCCGAAACAGCTAACGCTGTGCCGCAGCCTGGGAGGCTCATACCCATCGCTTCCACAAGACAGGCCATGGTGTTGGCAGTGTACAGTCCTTGACAGGACCCTCCCCCGGGGCAAGCTTCTTCTTCTAAAGCAAAAAGCTCCTCTTCATCGATGTCTCCCTTGCGGTAACGACCCACGGCTTCAAAGGTATCCCGGACGAAGGCAAGTCGCCTTCCTCTGTACCTCCCAGAGAGCATTGGCCCAGCGGTGACGAAAATCGCTGGGATATCAAGGCGGGCTGCTGCAAGGAGCATTCCTGGCGTGATTTTATCACAGTTGGTGAGGAAAACCACTCCATCAAGGGCATGCGCCTCTACGACCGCTTCAATGGCATCAGCAATGATGTCCCGACTTGGCAACGAAAAACGCATACCTTCATGGCCCATGGCGATACCATCACAGATTGCGGGAACGCCAAAAACAAATGGGGTTCCTCCTCCTGCTTCGATGCCTCGCTCAATGAAACGCTCAAGTTCCCGCATATGGATATGCCCAGGAACAAGGTCCGAGAACGCGCTGGCGATGCCAATGAGCGGCTTTTTTAACCCTTCTCGAGTCACGCCAGTGGCGAAAAAGAGTGCCCGATGAGGGCAGCGATCAATGCCTTCTGTAACTCTCTGACTTCGCACGTGGACTCCTCTCCTTTCTTCAGGAACAAAAAACCCTCGTCCCAGAAGGGACGAGGGTTTTCCCCGCGGTACCACCCTTATTACCTGCACAAAGGCAGGTCGCTTCTTTCCCCATAACGGAGGTTCTCCGGGCCGCTTACTCTCTTTCAGCCAGCCACTCAAGAGGCGAGCTTCGGCGCCGCTTTGGACCTGCTTGCACCATCCCGCAGGCTCTCTGGACCGCTGCGAGCACCTACTGTTCCCCTTCGTCGCTTTGCAATTTTGCGATGTTGTGGGAGAATATAGCACAAAACGCGCAATTTTGCAACAGGAGGTCTTTTTATGACCCTGAGAGCTTTTCTCTCCTTTAGCGGTGGCAAAGATTCGCATTTGAGTCTTTGGAAGGCAAAGGCTTCGGGATTTGAGGTTGTTGCGCTGCTTTCTATGGTTCGGGAAGACGGTGCGTATTCCGCTTCCCATCGCATCCCTGTGGACATCTTGAAACGTCAAAGTGAAGCCTTAGGGATTCCAGTCACCATTTGCCCGACATCCTGGGAAGCGTATGAGGAGAACTTCTCCGCCTGTCTTAGAGCCTTTAGGGAGGAAGGGGTTACCTTTGGGATTTTTGGTGACATTGACCTTGAGGAACATCGGGCGTGGGTTGAGCGAGTTTGCGCTCGTTGTGGCATTGTGCCCTTCTTGCCCCTCTGGGGAAGAGACCACAAAGAAGTCGCCCTTGAGGTGGTGCGAGCTGGTTTTGAAGCGTACGTTACGGTGGTGAGAGATGGCACCCTTCCGGTGACTTTCCTCGGACGCCGATTTGATGAGGCGTTGCTGCATGAGCTTGTGGAGCTTGGTATTGATCCTTGTGGGGAAGGGGGGGAATTCCACACCTTGGTTGTTTCCGGGCCATTGTACCGTTTCCCTATTTCGTATGCTTTTGGCAAGGTAGCTTTTGATGGGAGATGCCACTACCTTGAGGTTTCGTGAGGCGGCATGGTGCGCAAGGGTATTCGTACGGTGACGCTTACAGGAGTGCTCTTTGCCCTGATTCTCATTGTGCAAGCTTTGGGGCTTCCTTATGTGGTGGCTGGACCTTTGGTGAACGCCGTGCTCCTTCTTGCCACTGTTTTCGTGGGGGTTGGAGGCGGTGTTCTCATTGGCCTTCTCACCCCTTGGGTTGCCCTCTTGCGGGGAATCCTTCCTGCACCCCTTGGACCTATAGTCCCTTTCATCATGCTTGGTAACGCAGTGTTTGTCACCGTTTTTGGGCTTTTCAGGCGAAAAGGCGAGTTCTTCTTTGCGATTGGTGGGGTTGTCCTTGGGGCGTTTGCGAAATACCTTGTCCTCTCCCAGGCGGTACGGCTTTTGATAGACCTTCCTCCACCGGTTGCTCGGATGATGCAGGTGCCTCAACTTATCACTGCCCTTCTTGGGGAAACGATTGCCCTCTTTCTCTCTCAGGCTCTGCAGCGGGTGCACGTTGGAGAGTGAAGAAGAATCGGCTTCCTCCCTGAGGCCGGTTCTTTACCCCGACTTTTCCTCCATGGCGTTCCACGATTTCTCGAACAATGGCAAGACCAAGCCCCATACCTCCTCCTTTTCGAGAGCGGGATTTGTCAACCCGATAGAATCGCTCAAAGATAAAGGGGATGTCCTCTTCAGGAATGCCTGGACCTTCGTCAAGGACGGCAATGGTCACGGTTTCTTCGTCTTGTTCGCTTTCAAGGACGATAGTACTCCCTTCCTTTGAAAAGTGAATGGCGTTGTGGAGGAGATTGGTGAGAACCTGGGCGAGACGGTCGCGGTTCCCAAGGACGATGAGGGGAGAAGGGAGTTCATTGAGGATCGTAATGCCCTTTTCTTGAAAGAGCGGAGTAAGGGTGAGGACAACCTCAGAGGCCAAAGCCCCTATGTCTACGGGTTCCATGTGCCATTGCGTCTTCCCCGATTCTATAAGGGAGAGGTCAAGAAGGTCTCGTATGAGTCGGGAGAGGCGCATCGTTTCTTCGTGAAGGAGAGGCAAGTACTTTACTCTAAACTCTTCCCAAGGGATGACTCCATCAAGAGCCGCTTCGATGAACCCTCGAATGGCTGTCACCGGGGTTCGGAGTTCGTGGGAAACATCAGCGATGAACTGCCGGCGGAGCTCTTCGAGTTTCCGGAGGTCCGTTATGTCTTGAATGACTCCAACGGCTCCATAAACCTTTCCATTTTCCCAAAGGGGAGCAACTCGGAGGACAAGGTGCTTCCCTTGGAATGCGCATTCGCCGCTAGTTCGAACCCCGTCGTGCAAAGTTTTTGTGAAGAGCCCCTTAGCGCTCTCGGGGAGGAGGTGTGCTACTTCCACGCCTTCAGTGATGGAAACCCCGAGGAGTTCCTGGGCAGCAGGGTTGACCAGGACCACTCGGCCCTCAGAGTCTATGGCGATGACTCCTTCCTGGAGGGCGAGGAGAATGTTTTCGATACCCTCTTTCTCCTTCCGAAGCGCACCGATGGTTTTCTCAAGTTCTCGGGAAAGGGTGTTGAAATCCTGGGCGAGAGCACCAAGTTCTTCCTCTTTGGGGATATCCATGCGCTGCGTGTAATCCCCAAGAGTAATGGCTCGAGCAATGGTGCGCATACGACGTAGAGGTGCAGAAAGGGACGTGGAGAAGAGGAAGGCGAGAAGCACGGCAAGGGGGAAGGCAAAAAGACCAGAAATGAGAAGGAGATACTGCACAGCTCTCACTGTTGTCGTGATATCTGCAAGAGGAGTAGAGAGGAGAAGCACTGCGTGGGGTGACGTTCCAGAGGGGAAGGGTATGGCCACAACAAGCATTTCCTGTCGGAGGAGGGGAATGAGTCCCTGAAAGGTTACCGTCTCTCCCCGGAGGAGGCGCTCTTGGAGTTCTTGAAGGGGGAACTCGCGCCTGAAAAGCCCCCCGGGGCGCATCATTTTTGGTCCCCGTCTGAGGGGAGAATCTTGGGCAAAGAGCTGCGGAAGGGGAACAAGGAATACTTGCACACCTTCGCTAAGCTTGCGTATTGTTTCTGGGATCTCGAAGGAAGAGGATGTCAGAAGACTTACGATGGTCTCTCCCCGTTTTTTGAGTTCCCTCTCTTTCAGGGAGAGGTAGAATTGGCTGAAGAGTTGTGACATGCTCACAAGGAGCACAATGTAGGTTATGGTAAGGATGAGAAGGGATGCAAGGAAGAACTTTCCAAAAAGCGTTCGCCTCATGACGCACTAGGGTCGAGTTTGTAGCCGAAACCCCACACTGTTTTGATGAGGGGTGGTGCACCGACCTCTTCGAGCTTTTCCCGAATGCGTTTTATGTGGGTGTCAACAGTACGGGTATCCCCTGGGAAGTCGTATCCCCAGATTTCTTCAAGGAGCTTTTCCCGGGTGAACACCCGCTCAGGATGCAAAGCGAGGAAGTACAACAGTTCGAATTCTTTTGGCGTCAGGTTCACCGGAGTTCCATGCACGAGGACTTTCCGTGCTTCGTAGTCAATGTGGAGGGGTCCAAGGTCAACCATCCGATGTTTTTCAGTGTTCTGGGCCTTGCTTCGGCGCAACACTGCTTTCACCCGGGCGACGACCTCTCGGGGACTGAACGGTTTCGGAACATAGTCATCGGCTCCGAGTTCTAATCCCAGGATCCGGTCAACTTCTTCACCCCGGGCGGTGAGCATAATGATAGGAATAGAAGAGAAGCTTCGGATTTCTCGACAAACCGTCCAACCATCCTTTTTAGGGAGCATGAGGTCGAGGAGAACGAGGTCAAACGGGTGGCGTCGCACTGCCTCGAGGGCTGCTTCCCCGTCGTGCACCACGGTCACCGCGAATCCTTCCCGCTCAAGGTAAAGGCGGAGGATTTCACCAACTGCCTGCTCGTCATCGACAACAAGAATACGGTCCATTGCGCGTTCTGATTGTACGCAAAACCCCACCCCCAGAGCAAGGGGGGAAGGAGGGGGCCCTGGGGATGGAGTTCCAAGGAGGGAGTACCTTCAAGAGCACATTCTCCCCATACCCCACCCAAAGGGTGGAAGGTTTTTAAGCTGTTCTGGTGTGAGAACGCTGAGTATCTGCTGTACTATATCCTTTTTGAGAGCAAAAAGTTCCTGTTGAAGGGCAAGGATTTCATCAATCTTTGCTCTTATGTTCTTTGCGTTTTCCTCAGACGCCTCTTTCAGCTGAAGTTCCCGGAGTTCGAGAATTTTTGCCCTTATTTGCGCTTCGAGGTTTGCCTCCTGAGTTACAAAGTTTTTCTCGATTTCCAAGATTTTTGCCCTTTGCTCCTCGGAAAGGTTGGTGCTCCAGAATCCTGGGAGAAACCTTGGGCATCTACCCCCACGAACATCCCACGGACCCTTGCCAGAATGGTCAGAATGCGGCCCTGCAAAGGCTAAGGCTGTGGTAAAGAAGATGACAGCAGCAGCGAAGACTACAGAAAGGACTTTCCGTTTCATGGTCTCAACCTCCCTGTTCCTTTGGTGTTTCTACTGTACTCTGAGGGCGTGACAGTTCTGTGGTGAAAATGTGACGGTTTTGTGAAAGATGTGCCCTGAGCTTGGCAAGAGCCCTTCTTTTGTGCACTCGTACTGATCGGCGAGATATATGGAGACGTTTCGCCGTTTCCGCCTCAGAGAGGCCTTCGTAGAAAAGGAGCTCAACGACATCGCGTTGCTTTGGGGAGAGAAGGTTCAGGGGAAGGGAGAGATGCTTTCGCCGCCTCCGGGAGGGGTATGGCGAGAGGCGCTCCATCTTTTCCGGAGGGAACGGAATTTCTCTCCAAGGTCGAGCTGTCCCAAGCCCTTCTTCTTTGAGCCGCCTGTTCCACAAATAGAGCAAATGTCGTGGGACCATTGCGTCACCTCCAGTCGTTGTGCCCTGGATTATACCACATGGAATTTTTATATGACAAGTGGAATAATTAGTGGAAGGAGAGGCTCATGATGACCTTTCCTACGATTCGGACGGGGCGGTCCACAAAGACCAGAGGAGGATACGCGGGATTTGCAGACTGAAGGACGATAGTGTTGCCCTGAAGGAGGACCTGCTTCACACACAACCCTTCGTTCTCGATATTCACGACGGCGATATCTCCAGATTGCACTTCAAGGTCTGGGGAAAAGACAACAAAGTCTCCGTCGGCGATGCCTTTGCCAATCATTGAATCTCCTCGGGCTCGCACGGCAAAGAGCCTAAGGCCTGCCCGGTGGGCTCGACCAATGCGGAGAGAGAGCAACGATTCGTTCAGAGGGATGATGCCTATGGCATACTCTTCGAACCCATCCACAGGGGTCCCGCAAGGTATTTCACCAGAAAGGAGGGGAACAAGGATATCCTTATCGTCCAGGGAGAACACGTACCCCTTCTGAAGGCCAAGGAGGAGGGCAATCTCCTCTTCGCCTGCTCCAAGGGCTCGGGCCACCTTTACGATAGACTCTTCATCTGGCTCTCTCACTCCTCGAAGCCAGCGGGAAATCGCCGCTTGGGAAACACCACTGAGCCGTGCGAGCTCAAGCTGGGTCAGACCACGTTCTTTGAGTTTTCCTCGAAGCCATTCCCGGAAAACCATACGTTCACCCTGGTGGGGCGCATTGCAGAGAGAGTTTCTGGATTACCTTATCAACCAGTGTTAGAAGGAGCCCAGAAAGGTTTTCGGCCTCGGCAAGGAGGCGATGTGCTTCCTGAGAATCTTTGGCCTGCACCGCCTGAAGGGTACGGCCTCCTGCGGCGTGGAACGCAGTATGGACCTTTTCGATTTCCTTCCATTCTGCCGCAATGTCCTTGAAACGTATGGGTACGGCGTAGTAGAAGTGACCGAAGGCACACCGTCGTGGGTTGAGCTGCAGAGGGAGTGGTTGCATCGTCTCGACCGCCTTTTTTAAGGTATGTAACCACTCAATGTGTCCCTCTTTTGCCCTTTGGAGAACGTTTCGGAGTTCTTCCCCAGAGACTGTGCAGAATCCTTTCTGGAGGTTTTCGAAAAGTCCCCGGGTGATTTCGGAAATGGTGGCATCGATGAGTTCCATATCCCGGGAAAAGGTAAGCATTCTCTCGGATTCGGTGCTTAAATCTGAGGCGACGAGGTGCAGCTCTTCGGCGTTTGCGCTCAGGTTACGTGCCGCCTGTTGTACTGCTGTGGTGGACTCAAGTATGCCTGTGACGAAACTGCGGGTATCTGCAACGCTTCGGGAGACATCTTCAAAGAGGGCAATGTTGTTACCGATGATTGTTTGGACATCTCCTAAGACTTTGCTCATCTCCTCATGAGTTGCCGTTGTCCTTTGGAGGTTCTCTTCTGTTTCTCTCGTTTTATCCTGGACGCTTTGGGTGAACGCTCGCATACTCTCGAGGTTGCTTTTTGTACGATCTGCGAGCTTACGAATCTCTTGGGCTACGACCGTAAAGCCTCTTCCTGCCTCACCTGCTCTTGCTGCTTCTATGGCAGCATTGAGTGCAAGGAGATTCGTCTGTTCGGCTATTTCTTCCACGCTACCCACGATTTCCTCGATTTTCCGGATGAGGGTAACGAGTTCTTGCATGGCTTGCTGCATTTGCCGTACCTCTTCAAAGAGCTTTTCCCGCATTGTGCCTATGGTTGCAAGGGTTTCTAAACTCTCGGCGTTTTTCTTCTTGAGGTTGTTTGCTTCCTGGGCGAGTTTCTCAATCCTTTGGGTGATGGCCTGGAGGGAACTTTCAACCTCTTCCATACCTGCTGTGGTTTCCTCAACAATTGCCAAGTTCGCCCGACTCAGAGCATTCATTCTCTCGGCGAGTTTTCTAACCTCTTGTCCCAGGAAACTCATGTGCACATCGAAGGAGGAGATTTTGCTGACTGCCTCAAGAAGTCGCCAAGCTGCACGGAACGTATCCACCTCATTTTGGATGATGCGCTCAAAGAGACTCACAAGCCTTCGATGAGGAGCATGCTGCACCTTTGGCTGTGGCACTTGTTCACCTTGCAACAGGGCATCGACATAGTTGAGAACCGCTACCGCTTCTTCGCAGAAATTTTGGGGCTCAGGAGGTGATTCGTGCACCTGCGGAACGTCTCTCTGCTGGCGGAAACCCCACATCCCTTCCACCTCCCGTTGGGAATCACAGAAAGCATAGCATGAAGTTTTCCAAGTTGTCTACACACTTTGGCACTAGCTATGCACTGACCCATTAGGGGAATCTCTCTTGACAAGGAGGGAAAAATTTTCTTACAATATCCTTGAGCAATTGTTCAGGACAAGTGCTCAAGGAGAGAGGTACCTTGGACGAGGATACTGATCTTCTCCTGCTCTACGAAGTCGCCCGTCTCTACTACGAGGATGGTTTCACTCAAGAGGAGATTGCCGAGCGTCTTGGTTTTTCTCGATCTCGAGTGCAGCGCCTTCTTGAAGCGGCTCGGAGGGAAGGCATTGTGGAGATTCACCTGGTGAGTCCTGGGGTTTCCTTTGCCGAGCTTGAAGAGGCTCTTGTTTCCCGTTTCCACCTCAAAAAGGCGATTGTTGTTCCTGCACCGCCCCATTCCCTGTACCTCGTTCGGCGGAGCATTGGTAGGGCTGCTGCTCGTTACCTTGAAGCCACGCTCCGGGACGGTGATGTCCTTGGCATCGGATGGGGACGAACGATTTACGAAACCCTTGGCTTCCTCAAGCGAAAAGCGGTCATTACTATTGTTCCCCTTATCGGTGCTGTGGGTCAAGTTGAGGTGGATTTCCAGGTTAACGAGCTGGGAGCTCAGCTTGCCAGGAGAATTGGTGGATTTTTCGTTCCCTTCTACGCACCGGCTCTCGTTGATTCTGAGAACATTGCTCAAGCGCTCTTTTCGGATCAGAGTGTCCGTCGGGTGGTAGACCTGTGGAACGAAGTGACCGTGGCTCTTGTAGGAATGGGAGATCCTCGGAGGGAAGGGTCTATTGTTCCTAAATTCTTCCTCAGCGACCCGTCTTCAGCGGCAATCCTCAAGCGGGATGATGTTGTGGGGGACGTGCTGTACCACTTTCTGAAAGGAGACGGTACCCTTGCGGATGCGACCTTCGATCGCCGGGTCATGAGTATTCCTCTCGAGAAACTCAAGGGTATTCCGCATGTCGTTGGTGTTGCCGGATCCCTGGAAAAAGTGGAGGTTGTGGAAGCAGTTTTACGTGGTGGGTATGTGAATGTCCTGGTGACCGACCAAGAGGTTGCTCGAAAACTTCTTGAGCGCTCAGAAAAAGGGGGGTGAGATGCGGGAAAATTAGGTTTTAAGGCGGTGTATTTCCCTTTGAGCGTTTGATTTTGCGAGAGAGGAGGGAAGGCAATGCGTCGATTCATTCCCTGGGGGATTGTGGTGGTGTTCCTTTTTGCGGTGTCGGTAGCCTCAGCCGATATCACCCTGACGAACGCTTCTGGTGAGTCCATCACTTTCACAGAGGAAGAACTCGGAACCATTGCCGCTTCGGGAGAGAAACCTTTTGAGGGGATAACGATTACCATAACGGTGAACCAAGGTGGACCAAAGGGTGGTATCTCGGGGCCCCTTTATGAGTGGCGAGATGCTTGGGAGCAGATCACCGGCGCAAAGCTCAACATCGTTGAGATTCCCTATGCTGAGCACTATCCTAAGGTTATGACCGACCTCATGACTGGTACCGGTCAGTATGACGGATTCTTCATCGGTTCCGATTGGATGGGCGAACTTGTTGCTGGCAACTACATCGTTCCCATCGATGAGTACATGAAGGACCCCCGTTTCCCAAAGTGGGACCCTGATTCTCTCCCACCCTCGATTCGTACCCTGTACACCTGGGGTGACAAATGGTACGGTCCTCTGAATGACTGCGATGGGCAGATTCTCTACTATCGTAAGGATATCCTAACGAATCCCGACTACCGAGCGAAGTTTAAAGAGAAGTACGGGTATGAATACAACATTCCGCCCAAAACCTGGGATGAACTCTACGACGTGTCGGAATTCTTCAATGGATGGGATTGGAACAACGACGGAGAGCCGGATTCGGGAATCGTCATGCACCTTAAAGTAGGTGCCCAGGGCATGTACCATTACGCTTCTCTCTCTGCACCGTTCTGCATCCTTCCAGGTGAGAAAGTCGACAAATGCCATAATGTCTACTGGTTTGATCCGGAGGATATGACTCCCCTTATCAACAGCGAGGGTCATGTGAAAGCCCTCGAATTCCAGCTCAAGTTGCAGAAAACCGGTCCTGATGCCCAGGTTGCCTGGAGCCTTGGGGAAGCCTGGGACTACTTCCTCCGAGGGAAAGCGGTGTTTACCTTCTCATGGGGTGATGTGGGTTCTCTCGTTCAAGACGAGACTCGCTCCAAGATCAAGGGGAAGCTTGGATGTTCTATCCTCCCGGGGAGTTATGAGGTGTACGATCGTTGCAGAGGGACATTCGTGAAGTTTGAGACACCGAACGTTTGGGGGAATACGACTGGTGGTTCTTGGCATGGAGTCATTTCGGCACTTTCGAAACACCCTGAAGTGGTGTACCACCTCCTTGCTTTCCATGCGACGAATAAAATCAGTCTCTGGAACGTCCAACGGGGTTGGACTGGTGTCGATCCTGGTGCTCGCTTCCACTTCTTGCCACCGTATGGTACAGCAAGTCTTGAGGATTACGTTGCCAACGGCTTTAACCCTGAGGATGCCAAAGAGTACTTGAAAGCATACTACGACAACTTCTTCGCACCAAACATCGCTCCGTACCTTCGAATCCCTGGCGGGAACGAGTACTGGGTGGCTTTGGACCGTCATCTCTCTGAAGCATACACGGGCCAGGTTTCGGCAAAAGAAGCTCTCGATCGGGTTGCCAAAGACTGGGAAGAGATCACCGAGCGCTACGGGCGAGAAGACCAGCTCAAAGTGTACCAAGAATCCATTGGTTATGGGAAGTAAAAAGTGCTCTGGGGGAGGGGTTTTCCCCTCCCCCGGAAGGGGGTAGAGCATGCAGAGGGGCAAGCGGATAAAGTACTTTTTCATCCTGCCCTCGGTTGTTTGGGTGCTTGCTTTTACGATATTTCCCCTGTTGTATTCTGCAAGTCTTACGCTTTTTCGGGTTCGTCTTGGGAGGCCTGCTCGCTTTGTAGGCCTTGCCAACTTTGCTCGAATTCTCAGCGACTATAAAATGTGGAATTCTCTCCGAATCACCCTTCTCTACGTTGCCGTTACCGTGGCGCTTCAGGTTCTCCTTGGTCTGCTCATTGCCCTTCTTTTCCACCAGGAGATGAAGGGGAAGACGATTTTCCGAGCTTTACTGATTCTCCCCATTTTCTGTACCCCTGTGGCGGTGGGATATTTGGGGCTTACGGTCTTTTACGAGGAAGGAGGACCTATAAACAGCATTCTTATGAGTCTTTTTGGGACGAAAATCCCCTGGCTTTCTCACCCTTTCTGGGCCTGGATAGCCATTCTTCTCCTGGACGTTTGGCAATGGACTCCGTTCTGTTTTCTTGTAATCCTTGCAGGATTGCAATCACTGCCTGAAGAGATTTATGACGCGGCGTACATTGATTCATCCTCTGAGTGGGAGATTTTTCGGAGAATCACCTTTCCCATGGTACGGCCGGTAGTGATCATCGTTCTTCTCCTGCGGCTTATCGAGTCCTTCAAGATTTTCGACGTGGTGTACAGCCTTACCGGAGGAGGACCAGGGACTTCAACCGAGGTGTATTCCCTTTTCACCTATAGAACCGGCTTGAAGTTTTTCGATTTTGGGTACGCCTCTGTTCTTGGGTACCTCCTCCTTGCTATGGTCATGGTCGTAGTGAATATCTTTTTCCGGCGAGTTCGGGAGGTGTACGAATAGGAGGTAACCTATGGGGGTTGTTCGGAAGCGCTCGAAAGTCACCATAGTTCTCCGGTATGTGCTCGTTGGAATTATTCTTTTTTGGGCACTTTTCATGATCTACTGGGGTGTAGTCACGTCACTCAAACCCCCAGCAGAAACCTTTACGGTGACCGGTCTTTCTGTTCCTTTCCTCCAATTTAAACCCACTCTCGACAACTGGCGGACAGAGCTCTCTGTTCGAGAAAGTCGCATGGCTTTAGTGAATAGCATCGTGGTAGCTATTTTTGCTACCCTTATTGCTATGGCCTTAGGAGTTCCAGCAGGATATGCCCTTGCTCGCTTTAAGTTCAGACGATTCAAAAACCGGGATCTCACCGTATGGTACCTTTCGCAGAGGGTCTTGCCCCCTGTTGTCGTGGTTATCCCCTTTTTCCTCATCATGCGGACGTTGCATCTTCTCGATACCCGCTTAGCCCTTATCCTCGTGAATGCAACTTTTACCTTACCTTTTGCAGTGGTCATTACTCGCCAGACCTTTCAAGAGCTTCCGGTAGAACTTGAGGAAGCAGCGGCAGTTGATGGATGTTCAGATTTTGCTGCTTTCTGGCGTATTGCCCTTCCCCTTGCTGCACCCACTATCGTTGCGGTTGTGGCTATTTGTGTTGCCTTCACCTGGAATGAATTCCTTTTTGCTCTCTCCTTGACCTCTCTCCGAGCAAAAACGTTTCCAGTCTACCTTGCGGGGGCAGAGGATACTCGAGGGGTACAGTTCTGGTTTATGGCGACAAGGGCGATTCTTGCCTTGGGGCTTCCGGTGGTTCTTGCGGTGGCTATTCAAAAGTACATCGTTCGAGGCTTGACTTTTGGTGCCGTTAAGGGGTAGCATAGACATGCCTCTTGTCCCGACTGCTTCCCTCCTTGCCCTTGCGGAAGAGCAACGTTTTGCCCTTCCTGCCTTTAATACCCCCCTTCTTGAGTTCATTCTGTGGGTTCTTGAAGAGAGCGAGCGTCTTCGTGCCCCGGTTATCATCCAGGTGGCTCCTGTGGAGTACGAGGCGCTGGACATCCGTATGTTTCATGGTGTTCTCCTGTCTCTTTCTGAGCGGTTTTCCATTCCCTTTTCGCTTCACCTTGACCATGCCCATAGGCGGGAAGAGGTGCTTTTTGCCTTGCGGCATGGATTTTCCTCAGTCATGATTGATGGTTCGCGTTTCCCTTTTGCCGACAATGTCCGAATCACGAGGGAAGTCCTCGATCTTGCGCATTCTCTTGGTGTTCTTGTTGAGGGAGAGCTCGGGAGGGTTGGAGGACTTGAGGGAGACGAAGTCTGGGAAGATGACGAGCTGACCTTTTTCACCTCTCCCGAAGAAGCGGAAGCCTTTGTGCGGGAAACACAGGTGGACCTCCTTGCCGTGGCGGTGGGGACGCGTCATGGGTTCTACCGTGGGACACCGAAGCTTGACCTGCAACGACTCGAAGAAATCCGGAGAAGGACTCAAGTTCCTCTTGTGCTCCATGGAGGAAGTGGAACACCGAAAGAGGAACTCAGAGAGGCCATCGCTTTGGGAGTTCGAAAAATCAACTATAGTACTGCCTTACGGGTGGCATACCTTGAGGCGTTTCGAGAGATACTCTCCGATCGGCCGGATGATATTGCGGTGCACCGGATGCTCCCTGAGGTGGGAAAGGCGGTGAGAGAAGCTATCGCAGAGTGTATCCTCTCTTCCTGCGCTTTAGGAAGAGTTCGGGTATAATGGGGGAAAACGTGTAGGAGGGAGAGGAGTGCAGCCCTTTCGCGAATTCCTTAAAGCTGTAAAGGTCTGTCTCTGCGATGGCGCAATGGGAACGGAACTCCTTCGTCGTGGGTACCCCAAGGATACTCCTCTTGAACTCGCGAACCTTACCGCTCCAGAACTTGTTGCGGAAATCCACGAGGCGTATCTTTCCTCTGGTGCGAAGCTCCTTGAGACGAACACCTTTGGTGCTAACAGGGTGAAGCTTTCCCACTTCGGTTTTGAGGAACAGGTTTCCGAGATCATCCGGCGCGGAGTACAGATTGCCCGGAGTGTGGCAGAAGGTAAGGCGTATCTTCTTGGGAGCGTTGGTCCCTTGGGGAAACCCGTCGGGGTTGGTCTTGGGATTGAGGATGCAAAAGCAAAGGAGGCTTACAGAGAGCAAATTGGCGCTCTTCTTGACGCAGGAGTTGACGCTGTTCTCTTAGAAACTATGGCCTCAGTTCGAGAAGTAGAAATCGCCCTCGAAGCGCTGCGATCGCTTTCTGGGGATGTATCCTATATCGTTCAGTTTTCTTTCCTCCCTGGTGGGGTGACTCATTACGGTGAGTCTCTAGCGAAAGTCCTCGCTTTTTTGAAGAGTCTTGATGCTTGTGGTGTGGGGATCAACTGCGGTAGTGGTCCCCACGAAGCCCTTTCGGTGCTTCGGGAATTTTCCCGTTATCTCCCCGGTCCTTTCTCGGTTCAGCCAAATGCTGGGTATCCGCAGATTATTCAGGGGCGCATGGTTTTTGGGGCATCGCCAGAGTACTTTGCGTCTTTCGCAGGAACCTTTGTGCGTCTTGGAGCAAAAATCCTTGGAGGATGCTGTGGGACGACTCCAGAGCATATCCGAGCTCTGGCTCAGGCAGTGGAGCATCTCCGAGACGAGGCGGTCATCGAGGTGGTAGAAGAGGAAAGAGAGACGATTACCCTTACGTCCTTTCCTCCTTCGAGTTTTCGTGAAAAACTTGGCAAAAGGTTTGTTTTCACTGTGGAGATTAACCCTCCAAAGGGGACCGACCTTGAGAAAGTCAAAGAGGGTGTGCGCCGTTTGCAAGAAGCGCAGGTCGATGCGGTGAACATTTCTGACTCACCTATGGCTCGAGTTCGTATTTCTCCGATTGCGCTTGCCCATATCCTGAGGGAAGAACTTGGCATGGAATCCATTGTCCACTTTACCTGTCGTGATCGGAACCTTATCTCTCTGCAGTCTGAGCTTCTTGGAGCGGCAGCTTTAGGTGTACAGAACATTCTCGCGCTGACTGGAGACCCCCCTTCTGTAGGGGATCACCCTTTTGCTCGTCCGGTCTTTGAGGTGAACTCTGAAGGCCTTGTGCTCATTTTGAACCGCCTAAACAGTGGCTTTGACTTTGCTGGCAACCCCCTGGGACGGGCCACGAATTTTACCATAGGGGTTGCTTTGAACCTCAATGCGCAGGATCTGGAGCGGGAAATCGACCGTCTTAGACGAAAGATTGACAATGGTGCTCACTTCATCCTTACTCAGCCAATCTATGAGCCAGAGGTTCTTGAACAGTTTCTGGCGAAGTTTCGCGAACCGCTTCCACCAATTCTTGGTGGTATTTTACCTTTGCGGTCGTTTCGTCACGCAGAGTTTCTCCACAATGAGGTCCCAGGTATTGTGATTCCTGAACATCTTCGTTTGCGAATGGCCTGCGCTCAGGACCCGGTAGCCGAGGGTGTTGCAATTGCCTTGGAAATTGCGACAAAGATTCGACCCCTTGTGGCAGGGATTTACATCATGCCGCCTTTTGAGCGGTATGACATGGCGATTGCACTCGTTGAGAGCATCAGAAAGGGGGTAGACACCTGTGCTTGAGTGGTCCGATCGGTTTTCCATCGGTGTTCCTGAAATCGATGCTCAGCACCAGGAGCTTTTTCGCCAGGTGAATCGCCTTCTTGAAGCCTGTATGCAAGGGGGAGGGAAGACTCTTCTCCCGGAGATTTTCGACTTCCTTGGGAGGTACGCTGTAGAGCACTTTGCCACCGAGGAACGATACATGACCCAGTACAAGTACCCGAAGCTTCCAGAGCACAAAAAGGTGCATGAGGGTTTTGTCCAGACGTTTCTTGACTTTCGAAAGAAAGCCGAGGCAGAAGGACCGGGAGTAAACTTAGTTGTTCAGGTGAATCGAACCCTTGTCGATTGGCTGAAGAATCACATTCTGGGAATGGATCAAGAGATGGGGAAGTTCCTCCAGGAGGCGATGAGGAAAAAGTAAATGTGTCAGGTACCTGTATTTTTGTTTTAGTGAGAATTCACCGTTTTTCCACCTCCCCGAGAGATAAGGTGCTTTCAGAGTAATTTGGGGAACGCGGAACCTTTTGGGAGAGAGGGTGGGGAGGTGGTATCATGGTAGATGCGGATGCCTCTCCAAAAGTTTCCCAAGGTCGGGTCTCAGAGATGTGATTTTGGGTGCGCTCTCTCATTCCACGCAAAGGAGTATTTGCGTGGACTTCTTGGTAAAGTAAAGAGCGAAAAAGGCATCCTGTGGTCTCATAATTGTCTTCCAGGTGGAACGCAGAGTGGGAGTGTTTGAGCTTACTAGAAAGACATTTCTGGCGACATCTGCATGAATGATTGAACAACTATCATTTGTTGTTAATTGTTAAACCTTGAGATAGAGTTTGGCATTGTACCCCGAAGTGGACACCTTTGTCGTCTTTGGCAAGATTGTGTCCTCTTGGGGTTGATTTCTCTGCAGAACTTCCTTAGCTACTGAGAGGCTAAAGAAAGTCCTTAATGGTTGGCTTAAATTAAAGATCTACGCACTGCATCTTGGAGTACACTGATATTCCAAAAAGGACGTCCTGAAGTTGCAACTATCTGTGGTGCTGCAGCAATTTGTACTCCTTGTACGGTATTTTTGGCTAGAAAATGCCCTCTCTTCCTTGTGTGACGCGTGGTATACCATTTCTGTCATAATGGCTCAATGATGCGTATCCTTAGACATCTAACCTTGCGGCAAACCTCCCCCCTTTTTGGGCATTTTTGCAGAGTTTGGTATACCACTTCTGTCATAATGGCTCAACGAAGCACATCCTCAG
>JANXBI010000042.1 GCA_025060675.1 Candidatus Caldatribacterium sp. | reverse complement strand
TCACTGAGAATGATAGAAAACTGCGAGTACCAAGGGACTTGAGGGCGGTCAAAGATGTAGTGAATTTGTTCTTTGGCGACTTTGATAAGCTCGGGTTGCTGGGCGATGAGCTCTGGATCATCATAGAGGGATTTCCAAATGGGTAGGGCGTTTTGGCTGTACTTTTTCTGGACTTCTTTACTCGCTAGGTACCGGATGTACTCCCAAGCTGCATCGGGGTGCTGGCTTGAAGCAAGGATGCTCAATCCCATGCCGCCGTTACAGGTGGCACTTCGCCGCCCATCGGGAAAACCAGGAATTAAGGCAATGACTGCGTTTCCGGCAATTTGGGATTCCTTTGGGTCGTTGGCGAGATTGTACATGTATGTCCAGTTAAGACCGAAAGCCGCTTGTCCGGCAGAGAAGACCCGTCGGACTTCTTCGTAGAACGACTCAATGCAAGCAAGGTTAAAAAGGCCCTCATTTAAGTGGGTAACCATGAACTCTAAAGCTTCAAGGGCTTTTCCTTGGTTCATTGCTGGCTTTCCTGATGCATCAAAGAGCGTTCCGCCCATGGCGTAGACATACTGAAGCCATTGGATGACCACGGCTTCTCCTTGGCCCCAGGCGTCAATGATAGGGTACTCGACAATACCCTGTTCCTTGAGCTTTCGCGATATATCGATGACCTCAGTCCAGTAGGTTGGAGGTTGTGCGCCCACGTCTTCGAGCATTTTCTTGTTGTAGAAAAAGTACTCCCAATCGTTGAGCCAGGGCATGCCGTAGAGACGTCCTTTGTAGGTGACAGAGGAAAGGACCTCGGGGAAAATGTCGGCGCGTTCCTCTTCGGAAAGCCTCTCGGTAACGTCAAGGAGCCATCCGGCTTCGGCGAACTCTGCGGGCCAAATGCAGTCAACGAGGATGACGTCATAGGTACCTGCTCCACTTGCTGCGGCAACAACAATTTTGTCGTGGAGTTCCTCGTACGCCACAAAGGAGAGCTTGACGTCGATATCTGGACGGATTTTGAGGAATTCCTCGGTCATTGCCCGGATGTCACTCTCTTGGTATCCTGCCTGTTTCATGAAAAGCCCACTGATTTCTACTTTTCCCAGGGCAAAGGAGCCAAGGAGCGAAAGACCCAACACGAGAAGGACACTCACTAACTTCTTCATGCGTCTCCCTCCTTCATACCGCTACGGCCCTTTTTTCCTCTGCCGAGCGGTAGATTGCTGAAAGAACTTCCATATTACGGAGGCCAACCTCAGTTGCTATCCAGGGTTTCTCGCCTCCGAGAATCCACGCGCTCATGGCATCCACCTCTTGGGTGTATAGGGGCTTTGGAGCAAGTTCAAGCTTCTGCCACGAGAGAAAGGCTCTTCTTTGGAGGGCATCGTACTCTTGCGCTTTTTCGCTCAAGCAGTACCACACTTCACCCCCAGGGTCCTGACCGATGGTGTGTTGGGCAAGAATAGCACCCTTTGTGCCATAGATTTCGAGGACGTTTCGGGCGGCCTCATCCGGGACGTTGAAGAAATTGTCCACGAAGCCATGCGCTTGGTTTTTGAACTTGAGAAGAACGGTACTTGTGTCCTCAACCCCGTAGGGGTGCACTATCGTATCAAGGAAACCGAAGACTTCTGTGATTTCTCCAAAGAACCATTCCAAGAGGTCGACACAGTGGCATCCCATATCGGTGAGTGCTCCATCACCTCCAGTTACTCGCTTCTGTCTCCAGGCACCGGGGATTTCGGGATAGAAGCATGTAAGTTGCGCCCGAACAAAGACAGGCTGGCCAATGCTCCTCCCATCGATGTACGCTTTGATTTTCTCGTGGGAGACGTTGTACCACCTCATAAAGGCAACGCCGAATTTCAGACCCTTTTTTCTGCGAGTTCAAGAAGCTCTTCTCCCTCTGCTACGTTGAGGGCAAGGGGTTTCTCGCAGAGGACGTGCTTCCCCGCTTCGAGGGCTTCTTTGCTCTGGGAGAAGTGGAAGGTTACAGGCGAAGCGATGTAGACAGCGTCAATGTCCTCCTTGAGAAGTTCCTTGACCGTAAGGTGCACACAGGGAATGCCGAATTCCTGAGCTGTTGCTCCAAGTGCTTCTGCGTTTACATCCATGAGGGCGATAATCTCGCTTTTTTCAGCAAAGCGAAGGACTTCGAGAATCGTTCGTCGCCTTGCAATACCACAGGCCCCAATGACACCCCAACGGACCTTCATGGTGTCCTCCTATCGTTTGAAGTACGCACTCTTTCCCCTTCTTACGCCATGTGAGTTTCTACATTCTCCGCCACACCCCCAAGAAGTGTGTAG
>JANXBI010000022.1 GCA_025060675.1 Candidatus Caldatribacterium sp. | reverse complement strand
TGGCAACACCTTGAGCCGAGGGGTACTAATCGGTCGAGGACTTGACCGCAAAGGCTTCATCGGATGCTTCCCCAGAGGTATAGAGGTTTCCCGGTGGCCATAGCGGAGGGGAAACACCCGGAACCATTCCGAACCCGGAAGAGGCGCCCCAAAAAGTCAGTGACTTTTTGGGGACCCTGCGTTAAGCCCTCCAGCGCCGATGATACTGCCTGGGGAACTGGGCGGGAAAGTAGGACGCTGCCGGGAGAAAGTATGAAGCCTGGGAGGAGATTCCTCCCAGGCTTTTTTGTCCTTGAAAGAGTGTGGTACAATACAGTGAGAAAATCGACAAGGAGCGTCGAAGGGTATGTCTGGACACTCAAAATGGGCGCAGATAAAGCACAAAAAGGCGAAGACCGATCTTGAGCGAGGGAAAACTTTCTCAAAGCTCATTCGCCTTATCACTGTTGCGGCACGTCAAGGTGGCGGTAATCCTGAGAACAATCCTCGTCTTCGCCTTGCCATCCAGAAGGCTCGAGAGATGAACATGCCCCAGGAGAATATCGAGAAAGCCATTAAGAAGGGGACTGGTGAGCTTGAGGGTGTAGCGTATGAAGAAATTGTCTACGAAGGGTATGGACCAGGTGGCGTTGCCATCATGGTGGAAGCAACAACGGACAATCGGAATCGGACCACCGCAGAAATTCGGCACCTTTTCAGCAAACACGGGGGGAACCTTGGGGAGACAGGTTGTGTATCCTGGGTTTTTGAGCGGAAGGGCCTCATTAGCTTCGAACGGGGAAAGGTTGATGAGGAGGAAGTTATGGCTGTTGCTATTGATGCTGGCGCCGAAGACATCCGGTCGACAGAGACAACTATCGATGTTATTACTGCTCCCGAAGACTTTGAGAAAGTAAAAGAAGCTATTGACCGAAGCGGCCTTCAGTACGCTGTTGCCCAGGTCACCATGGTTCCCAAAACCACAGTAAGTGTTGAAGGGAAACAAGCTCAGCAGGTCTTGTCACTCATTGAAGCTTTGGAAGACCACGATGATGTTCAGGAAGTGTACGCCAATTTTGACATCGCTGACGAACTCCTCGAATCGCTCAAGAGTTCATGAGAGTGCTCGGTATCGATCCGGGGATAGCGCTCACGGGCTTTGGTCTCCTCGGGATCGAAGGGAATTCGCTGCGCCTTCTTCATGCTGGATGCATTGTAACGTCAGAAAACCTCTCTCCAGAAAAGCGGTTACGTACTCTCTTTGAAGAGCTCGAAGCGCTCTTTGCCACATATGTCCCGGAAGAGGTGGCGGTTGAAGAGCTCTTCTTCAATCGGAACGCTAAAACAGCCCTTTCGGTGGGTGCAGCGCGGGGTGTTGTTTTACTTTGTGCTGCCCTTCATGGAGTTCCGGTGTATGAGTACACCCCTCTTGAAGTGAAACAGGCAGTTGTGGGGTACGGAAAGGCTACGAAGCCTCAGGTTGCGTCTATGGTGCACCAGATCCTCAGGTGCGAGCGTATTACCGGACCTGATGATGTTACCGATGCTTTGGCGGTTGCCGTATGCCATGCTTTTCGCCTGAGGATGCGCAATGTTTGAGTACATCCGGGGGAAGGTTCAGAAAAGGGAGAAGGATGAATGGGTTCTCGAAACAGGGGGATTTGCCTTTCGACTTCGGATTACACCCTTTGTCAAACCAGCAGAAGAAGGTGAAGAGCGCTGTTTCTTGGTGCGCTCTTTTCTCAAAGAGAGCGGAGAGTTTGTTCTGTATGGATTTGAGGACGAGGAAGAACGGAGGATTTTCGATAGCCTTCGAGAGGTTAGAGGCATTAACCACCGGACAGCCTTTAAGATTCTCTCCCGCCTTCACTGGAAAGAGCTCGTCCGTTGTGTCCTTGAAGAAGATGCTCATACCCTCGAAGAACGGGGAGGGATAAGCACCAAAACCGCGAAGCGCCTCGTTGTTGAGCTTCGCCCTATTCTCCTTGAGGCTGGATTCACGCCTCCATCACCTTACAGTGAAGTCCTTGAGGAAGCACGGGAAGTGCTTTTTCGTCTTGGATACACGCCCCAGGAGGTCAACGGAGTTATGGCGCGTCTTTGTAGGGAGATCGACCGCCGGGGTATGGATGTTGAGGAAGTGATCAAACAGGCCCTTATCCGATTGGGGGGGCGGGGATGAGGCGGGAAGACGAGGTCCTGCGTCCTCGGTCCCTTGATGAGTTCATCGGCCAGAAAACTGTTGTGGCGCACCTTCGAGTTTACGTGCAGGCTGCCCGTATGCGAAACGAACCTCTAGATCATGTTCTCCTTTATGGTCCTCCAGGTCTTGGGAAAACAACCCTTGCCCATGTTATTGCTCGGGAGATGGGGCAGAACATCCGTTGTCTTTCGGGGCCTGCTTTTGCCCGTCCTGGAGACCTTGCTGCTGTCCTTACTACTGTTGCCCCAAAGGACGTTGTGTTCATCGACGAGATTCATCGTCTTCCCAAGCAGTGTGAGGAAATTCTTTATGGAGCGATGGAAGACTTTACCCTTCATGTGCTCGTGGGCAAAGGTCCTTTCGCCCGGGATGTGTCTGTTCACCTTCCCCCTTTCACCCTCATTGGGGCTACAACCCGGGTGAGTCTTCTCAGTGCCCCTCTGAGGAATCGTTTCGGCATTATAGAGCGGCTTGATTTTTACGCTGATGAGGAGATCACCCTCATTGTTATGAGGGCAGCTCAGCTTCTTGGGATTGCTATAGATCCTGAGGCAGCTCAGGCCATTGCTTGCCGTTCCCGAGGTACGCCTCGGATAGCACATCGCCTCCTTCGGAGAGTGCGGGACTTTGCGGAGGTTTTGGGAAGGCAATGCATCACACGGGATACCGTAGAAAGGACCTTCGAGGAGCTTGAAGTGGATGGTTTTGGCCTCACTAAGGTAGATCGGAAGTTCTTGAAGGTCCTCTTTGAGGAGTATGCTGGGGGACCAGTGGGCATCGAAAGTCTTGCAATGGTCCTTGGGGAAGATCCGGATACACTGGAAGAGGTATATGAGCCCTTTCTCGTCAAGATGGGCTTTATTGCTCGAACAAAGCGGGGAAGGATTCTCACCCCTTCTGGGCGAGAGTACATAAACCAGGTGGTCCTTCGTGAAGGGTAGACTTGCTCTCCATACTTGTTGTGCACCCTGTGCAACTTACGTGAATCGCTTCTTCCAGAATGAGGGTTTTACCGTGGTTAACGTGTTCTATAACCCGAACATTCACCCCATTGACGAGTACGAACGCCGGCGGGTAACCCTTGAAAATTACATTGCCCAGGTGGGTGGAGAACTTTGCACGCCCTTTCCTTACAATCCGAGAGAATTCTTTGCCCTTTCTCCAGATCTTGTCAAGCGCTGCAGGTTGTGCTATGGTTTGCGACTTCGTCGGGTTGCAGAGTGGGCGAAACAGTGGAAGTTCTCGGCTTTCAGCACAACTCTTACTATCAGCCCATATCAGGACGTTCCGGGAATCCTCGAGGTGGGGGAACAGATAGGAAAAGAGATAGGTATTCCCTTTCTTGGAGTGGATCTCCGGTCAGGTTTTTCTGAGAGCGTACGGATGGCGAAGGAGCTCCATCTCTACCGTCAGAAATACTGTGGGTGTATCATGAGTCTTTGGGAAGGGGTGAAAAAGCGAATATGGAAGTCTCATACTGGGCAAGAGTTTTTATCATCGTAGGGTGCGTTTTTGTCCTCATTGGTCTTTTCCTCTTCGCTCTTCCACGCATCCCGGGTCTGCATCGTCTTGGACGCCTTCCGGGAGACATCGTATACCGGAAGGGCAACTTTGTCTTCTATTTTCCCCTTATGACCTCGCTCCTTATCAGTCTCTTTTTGACGCTCCTTTTTACCCTTATCTTGAGGCGATAAGATGAGAACTCTGGGGATATTCCTCGCTGTGACCCTTGTTCTTGGGGCATTTGCCTGGAGCGAGGGGAAAACAAAGGATGTTATGGTCCGGGTTCTCCTCCTCCGTACCCCGGAGGGGGTTACGTGTTCTTCTCCCGAGAGGCTTCGGGTTCAGATGGAGAAAAAAGTTTTCGCTGTTCCTGCTCGTTGTCCTCTTTCCCTTTTGCCCGATGTTTCAGGGGTTCTCTGGAAAGAGAAAGGTATTGTGGCCGCTTCTCTGGTTCTTACTCCAGAGGATGGTGTGGTGTATCTTGGGAAGCGGCCATATCGGGGTCGTCTTGAGATTCGCAAAAGAGGCAATGATCTTGAGGTGATCAACATCCTTCCCCTTGATGAGTACTTGAAAGGAACGATGAAGCTTGAGGTGAGCCCCTCATGGCCCGAGGAAGCCCTAAAGGCCCACATCGTGGTTGCCCGAACGTATGCCCTAAAGAACCTTGGTCGTCATCGAGAAGAGGGTTTTGACTTCTGTGCGACGGTCCATTGCCAGCGGTATGGAGGGGTGTTTGCTGAGGACGCTCGTACCAACGCACTCATCGAGGAGACCCGAGGTGTTGTCCTGACATACCGGGGAGAGTTGGCGGGGGTCGTGTTTCACTCCGAAAGTGGGGGGTATACCGATAGTTCGGAGCATGTGTGGGGGAAGAAAGTGCCCTACCTTGTTGAGGTTCCCTCTCCCTGGGAGGATGGTGCACCACGTGCTTTTTGGAGAGTAACCTTAACCTCCGAGGAGATTGCCGAGGCTCTCAGAAGGTGGGGATACGTTGGGAGTGTGGTTCTTGGTCTCCGATGCCAGAAAAGCACAAGAAGTGGACGGGTTACCAAGGTCTTTGTTGATACAGACTGTGGAACTGTGGAGCTCACTGGGAACCAGTTTCGGGAAATCATAGGTTTTGACCGTTTGCCAAGCACTATGTTTGATGTTGAGTGCACACCGCAGGGCCAAGAAGAGAGGTCTGTACAGGATGGAGAAGTGGATGCGGCAGGGGTGAACTTCCGAGAGTGGTTGGAGCGGGATTGGAACCTTGATGATATCATCACTTTTTTGAAGCTTAGGGAGGCAGAGCGAAAGGCGAGAAAGAGAGGACAACGTGTAGTGGGATTGAATCATCAACGTCCTACTCGACAAAACAGTGGACCATCCTTCACATTCGTTGGGCGAGGATGGGGACATGGAGTCGGCCTTTCCCAGTGGGGTGCAGTAGGCATGGCGAGGAATGGCGCCGGCTTTTCTGAGATTCTCCACCACTACTTTCCGGGATGTGAACTTGGGAGGGTTGTCATCCGATGACGGATCTTCGAGAGTTTGATTTTTTCCTTCCTCAAGAGCTCATCGCTCAGGAACCTGTGTTTCCCCGAGATGCTTGCCGTCTCATGGTCCTCTGGAGGAAAACGGAGACAATTGAACACCGGGTATTTCGGGATATCCTCAATTACCTCGATCCTGGAGATGTTCTTGTGTTCAACGACACGAAAGTTATTCCCGCACGTCTTTTTGCTCGCAAGGAACACACTGGTGGAAGGGTAGAAATTCTCTTCCTTGAGGAGCAGGCTGGCCTTTGGAAGTGTCTTCTTTCTGCATCACGACTTCGTCCATCCCAAATTCTTGTCCTTGAAGAGGATGCCACCATTCGTTTTGAGGTTCTCGGACGGGAAGGCGATTTTTGGCTCCTCCGTCCCCTTTTCCCTCAAGGACAGACTGAGGAGGTGCTTTCCCGTTTTGGCCATACCCCGACCCCACCGTACGTGAAGAGGAAGGATATTCCTCTTGAAGCCTATCAAACGGTATATGCTCGGGTACCCGGCTCTGTAGCTGCGCCAACAGCTGGGTTGCACTTTACCGAGGAACTCCTTGCAAAGCTTGACGAAAAGGGAGTGGAAAGGGCTATGCTTACCCTTCATGTGGGTCCGGGAACCTTCAGGCCGGTTACGGTTGAACGAGTGGAAAATCATAAAATGCATGGAGAGTGGTTTTCGGTTTCCCAAGAGACAGCAGAGAAAATCCAAAGGGCGAAGGAGAAGAAAAAGAGGGTTGTTGCTGTGGGAACAACGGTGGTTCGGGCCCTTGAGACTGTGGCGTTGCGGTATGGGGCGATACAGGCTTTTGAAGGTGTGACGGATCTTTTCATTTACCCCGGTTTCCCCTTCCGGGTGGTTGATGCCCTTGTGACCAATTTCCATCTTCCTCGCTCCACGCTCTTTCTCCTTGTCTGTGCGTTTGGGGGAACGGCTTTCATGAAACGTGCCTATGAGGAAGCTATTGCCCAGAGGTACCGGTTCTATAGCTTTGGCGATGCCATGCTCATTCTCTAAAGGGGAGTTAATATGGGGCATTGCTTTACAGTGCTTGCTGTGGATCGGCACTCCAAGGCTCGGTATGGCGTCCTTACAACGCCACATGGTTCCATTGAAACACCGGTCTTCATGCCGGTGGGAACACAGGGGACGGTTAAAGCGGTTGCTCCTGATCGTCTGAAAGCGCTGGGTGTACGAATTTTCCTCTGTAATGCCTATCACCTCCATCTTCGCCCTGGGGAAGAGCTCATTCGAGAGGCGGGCGGTCTGCACCGCTTCATCTCCTGGGACGGAGCACTCCTTACCGACAGCGGAGGCTTTCAAGTGTTCAGCCTGGCCCAGCTTGTGCGTGTCGATGACGAGGGGGTGAGTTTTCGCTCGCACCTTGATGGATCGCTCCATCGCTTCACGCCGGAGGGCGCGATACGGATTCAGGAAGCCCTTGGTGCGGATATCCTCATGACTCTTGACGAGTGTGTTGGGTTTCCTGCATCCCTTGAACGGGAGAGAAAAGCTGCGGAGCGGACCATTCGCTGGGCGCGGCGATGTCGAGAGGTGTTCTCGGGAAATGGGCAGCTCCTTTTCGGCATCATCCAGGGTGGAATGACTAAAGACCTCCGTCAGTTCTGCGCGAAGAAGATTGTAGAGATTGGTTTTGACGGATACGCTATTGGGGGCTTGAGTGTGGGGGAACCAAAACCCCTCATGTATGAAATGATTGACGCTGTGGAACCACTGCTTCCTCAGGATAAGCCCCGTTACCTCATGGGCGTAGGGAATCCAGAAAGCATTATTGAGGCAGTGCTTCGGGGGGTGGACATGTTCGACTGTGTTTTGCCTACACGAAATGCTCGGAATGCCTGCCTTTTCACGTCCCGTGGCCGTGTGAATATTGACAAACAGGAGTTTGCTCGAGATTTCCGTCCTCCTGATCCAGAATGTACCTGCTACACATGCCAGAATTTCTCACGAGCCTACCTTCGGCACCTCTTTAAGGCCGGAGAAATCCTTGCTGCTGAGCTTGCCACTATACACAACCTTGCTTTTATGGTAAAGTTAATGGCGGATGTCCGGAGAGCTCTGCAGGAAGGGTATTTTTCGGAGTTCGCCCGGGAGTTTTTATCTCTCTACAGGAGTAAAGGGGTGATGTAGGTGAGCTTTCTCGTTTCTGTAGCTTACGCTGCACAAGAAGTGGCTTCGTCTCCTCTCCCTTCTTCTCCACAGGCTGCGCCGAACGTTTTTGCCCAGCTTCTTCCCCTCATTTTCATCATCGCTATCTTCTATTTCCTCCTCATTCGGCCGCAGCAGCAACGTCAGCGTGCTCAGCAAGAACTCTGGAAGAGTTTGAAGAAAGGAGATCGGGTGATCACTATAGGAGGCATCCACGGCGTTGTAACCCAGGTCGATGAGGATGAGGTGGTTCTTGAGGTTGCCAAGGACGTTCGCATCCGATTCTCGAAGACGGCCATTGCTTCGAAGAAATAGTTCGTGAGAAAGAGGAGGGTCGTTGATGAAACGTCGATTGCTTCCGTGGCGGCTCCTCGTTGTGCTTGGCCTCGTCGGGGTGTCGCTTGTCGTCGTGTTTCCGGTTCAGGACCGCATTCGTCTTGGGCTTGATCTTCGAGGAGGATCCCACATTCTCCTTGAGTGTGTAGACACTCCTGAAGCACCGGTTGATGAGGACGCGGTGCGGCGGGTTGTGGAAATCATTCGGAATCGCATAGACCAGCTTGGGGTTGCAGAACCGGTGATTGCTCGACAAGGTGAACGGCGGGTACTTGTGCAGCTCCCTGGAGTTACGGATCCACAGCGAGCGGTGGAGATCATTGGGAAGACGGCACTCCTTGAGTTTAAGGATGAGACTGGGCAGACCCTCCTTACTGGAGCACACCTAAAGAACGCACAGGTGCAGTTTGACCGTCTTGGTCGGCCGGTTGTGGCCATATCCTTTGATAGCGAAGGGGCAAAACTCTTTGCCCAGGCGACAACTGCCAACGTGGGAAAGCCTCTTGGGATTTACCTTGACGGTAAGCTCATTTCAAATCCCGTTGTGCAGGAGCCTATTCCAGGAGGGGAAGCGCAGATCACTGGGCGGTTCACCCTTGAAGAAGCGCAAAATCTCGCTATTCTCCTCCGTGCGGGAGCGCTTCCTGTGAAGGTGGAGGTTATTGAGAATCGCTCGGTAGAACCAACTCTTGGAAAGGACTCGGTACGGGCAGGACTTCGTGCGGCGGTCATCGGGGTTATCCTTGTTCTTGCTTTTATGGTTTTGTATTACGGGTCTTTTGGGCTTCTGGCGGATCTTGCGCTTTTGTGTTTCGTTCTCTTTTTCTTTGCAATCTTTATCGGGCTTAGGGCCACGCTTACGCTTCCGGGAATTGCAGGGTTTGTGCTTACTGTGGGCATGGCGGTGGACGCCAACGTTCTCATTTTTGAGCGGATTAAAGAGGAGTTCCGTTCGGGGAAGACCTGGCGGGCTTCCATTGACGCGGGTTTCCAGAAAGCTTTTCGAACTATTCTTGACGCTAATATCACCACGCTCATTGCAGCGGTGCTGCTCTTTTCTCTTGGTTCTGGGCCGATTAAAGGGTTTGGGGTTACCTTAAGCCTTGGTATTCTCTGCAGCATGTTCACGGGGGTTTGGGTAAGTCGGGTTTTCGTGGATCTCTTTGCAGATCGTCTGAAGATGCGCGCATAGGGGAGGACAGAACATGGAATTCATCAAAGGCACACATATCAATTTCATGGGGGTTCGAAGATTCGCCTATGTCGTGTCTTTGGCGCTTGTGGCGTTGAGTCTTGGGAGTATTACTCTTCGGGGTTTGAACTATGGCATAGATTTTGCGGGAGGAACGCTCTTGCAGTTTCGCTTTTCCCGGGAAGTCACAACTGAGGAACTTCGTCGAGTCCTTGGCACAATGAAGCTTGAAAAAAGTGTCATTCAGAGGTTTTCTCCAACGGAAGTGGTCATCCGTACCCCTAAGCTTTCCCAAGAAGACCAAAGTCGTCTCACCGCTCTTTTGAGGGAGCAGTTTGGTGTTGCAGAACTCCTCCGTATTGAGGATGTGGGACCCGCGGTTGGGGCAGACCTGCGGCGTATGGGGATTGTTGCCCTCCTCGTGGCTATTGGGGGAATACTTGTGTATGTAGCGTTCCGTTTTGAGTTCCGCCCTGCGGTCACCGCTATTCTTGCTCTGGCTCACGATGGTTTTATCGTTATTGGGACGGTCTCTCTCCTCCAGAAGGAGTTCACCATCCCCATCCTTGCTGCAGTTTTGACTATTCTTGGATACTCAATCAACGACTCCATTGTCGTGATGGATCGGGTTCGAGAGAACTTGGTGGGAGCAAGACGCAATGAGAGCCTTGAAGAAGTCGTGAACCGTAGCATTAACGAGACCCTTTCCCGAACCATCAACACGGCACTGACTACTGCCTTGCCCGTTATTGCGCTGTACTTTTTCGGAGGGAAGATGCTTCAAGACTTTGCGTTGGCGATCCTTGTCGGACTCCTTGTGGGGACATACTCTTCGATTTTCGTGGTGAGTGCGCTGTGGGTCGATTGGGAGAGACGACGACCCCGCCGGAGGTAGGGCACTTGGAGAGGCGATGGCAAATCCGAAAGGTTAACGAGGCATACCTTCGTCGCCTCACGGAAGAACTCTCTCTTCCCCCGGTAGCTGCTCGTATCCTTCTTAACCGGGGTATCACCGCCCCTGAAGAGGGGAGGCGTTTCCTCCACCCTTCCCTTAAGGTGTTGGATGCGCTTTTTGACCTTCCAGGGCTCTCCGAGGCGGTTTCTTGCGTAGAGCAGGCTCTCCGTGAGGGTGTGCAGATTCTCGTTTTTGGTGACTATGATGCTGATGGACTTGCGGCTTCGGCTATTCTGGTACGATTTTTGCGGCGCCTTGCCGCTAACGTTGCGGTATACATCCCGAGCCGTTTTGTGGAAGGTTATGGTCTCACACAGGAAGCGGCACGTCGTATCATCGCTGAGTGGTCGGTTCCTCTCCTTGTCATCACGGTTGATTGTGGCATAAGGGATGTTACGGGGGCGCGCCTTTTGAAGGAGCGTGGTGCTCGGCTTGTTATCCTCGATCACCATTTCCCCGATCCCTCATCTCTTCCTGAGGCTGATGCTCTGGTCAGTACCTGGGATTTTGGAGGCACAATGGTTTCCTTTCTCTCTGGGGCAGGTCTTGCGCTCCTTTTCGTCCGGGCTTTGGCGTTACGTCTTGGGTTGTCCCAAGACCCGGCGGAGGAGTACCTTGATTTTGCCTGTCTTGGAACTATAGGGGATGTGGTGCCTCTTCTTCGTGAGAATCGCGCCATTGTGAAGTATGGTTTGAAGATGCTCAACGAGAATCCCTCCTTACCGATGCGCGCCCTTTGCGAGGCCGCGGGGATTGCTGGGCGTTCCGTTGATACTGAGGAAGTGGGGTTTATTCTTGTTCCGCGAGTGAATGCAGCGGGTCGGGTAGCCCATCCAAAGATTGCTCTTGATCTTTTGCTCTCTGACCATCCTGGGGAAGCTTTGGCCTATGCACGGTGCTTGAATCGTCTCAATAGCCGACGGCAGGAAGAGGAAGAGCGGGTACTTATGGATATTCTTGGGGATCCGGAGAAGCGGCTTCTTCTCGAAGACGCGGTGGTTGTCCTCTCAGGGAAAGGTTGGAACATTGGAGTTTTGGGCATTGTGGCTTCTCGTCTCAGCGAAAATCTCGGACGTCCGGTTATCGTCCTTGGAGAGCACAACGGCATAGCCATAGGTTCAGGGCGGAGTATAGAAGGGTTCCATCTCCTTAAGGCGCTTGAAGAGTGTTCTCCGCTGCTCCTTCGGTTTGGAGGCCATGAGATGGCTGTGGGTTTGCGAATTCACGCAGAGCATGTGCCATCTCTCCGGAAGCGCCTTAACGAACGTTTTTCTCGGACGATACGAGAGTGTCTCGCTTTCCGGGGGCTTGTGGTTGACGCGCTTGTGGGTTTGAGGGATCTTGATGAACGCTTTCTTTCCTTTTGGGAGCGGCTGAAACCTTTTGGGGAGAAAAACCCTAACCCCCTTTTGGCAACGCTGAACGTAGTGCTTGAGCGGCGCTGGACATGGGGTCGTGGAAGGAACCACCTCCGTCTTCTCCTTCGCCAGGGTAAGGAATACCAGGAGGCGGTGGTTTTTGAGGGGAAAGGGAGAGAGGAAGAGCTGTACGGAGGGTCTCTTGCGGATTTTGCCTTTGAGGTGCAAAACGGTGCGGAAAACTCCTTCTATCTCAAGGTGCACGACTGGAGAGTGAAAAAGTGAGGAGGTTGAATGTCACGTGGATCTTGCTCAGTATATTCGCAATATTCCTGATTTTCCCACTCCAGGGATTCAATTCAAGGATATTACGACGCTTCTTAAGAGAAAAGAGGCATTTCGTGAGGCCGTCGAGCGCCTTGCCGATGCGCTTCGTCCGGCAAATCCTGACCTCATCGTAGGCATCGAGGCTCGGGGATTCATTGTGGGAGCACCGATTGCCTACCTTCTTGCCTGCGGCTTTGTCCCAGTGCGGAAAAAAGGGAAGCTTCCCGCTGCGACGCTGTCAAAGACGTACCAGCTTGAATACGGATCAGCGACCTTGGAAATCCATCGAGACGCTATTGAGGTTGGACAACGAGTGGTGATTGTCGATGATCTCCTAGCAACCGGGGGGACGACGAAGGCGGTGTGCGAGATGGTTGAAGAGCTTGGGGGAAATATCGTGGGTATTGGTTTTGTTATAGAACTCGAGGCGCTCCGAGGGAGGGAACGACTCGCAAAGTATCCAGTCGTTTCGCTTATCAAGTTGTAGAGGTGGGATGCATGAATCAGGTGGGGTAGAGGATAAGGAGGGTCTTGAGACCCTACTTGCGAAAATCTCCTCGTACCATCCTGAATTCGATCGGGACCTGGTTTCCCGAGCGTATGTTTTTGCGTTGCAAGCTCACGCAGGTCAAACGAGGCTCTCAGGAGAGCCTTTTTTTGTCCATCCCCTTGCTGTGGCTCACATTGTTGCTGATCTCCGTATGGATGAGGCGACCGTTGCCGCCGCGCTCCTCCATGATGTCCTTGAGGATGCCAAAGGTGTGACGTCGGAGGACCTCGAACGTGAATTCGGGAAGGAGGTCACCAACCTCGTTCAAGGGGTAACGAAGCTGAACGTGGGCTTCTCCTACTCCTCAAAGGAGGAAACGCAGGTAGAGAACTATCGACGTCTTTTCGTCGCCATGGCAGAGGATGTTCGGGTCATCATCATTAAACTCGCTGATCGGCTCCATAACATGCGCACCCTCAAATACCAAAATCGGCAGAAGAAGGAGGAAATTGCTCGGGAAACCCTGGAAATTTTTGCTCCTATAGCTCACCGCCTTGGCATGTACGCTATCCAGGTGGAGCTTGAGAACCTTTCGCTCTTTTTCCTTGATCCTGAGGCATACTGTGCTATTCAGCGGGGGGTTGAGCGCCTTAAGGCAGAACGGGAGGCGCAAATTGAGGAGGCCAAACGACAGCTTGCTGTACGTCTTGAGCGGGCGGGTATTGAGGGGGAAATTCAGAGTCGCTTCAAGCACATCTACAGTATCTACAACAAACTCCGTCGCCAGAACCTCAACCTTGAGGATCTTCCTGACCTTATTGCTCTTCGGGTCATTGTGCGAACGGTGGATGAATGTTACGCCGTTTTGGGCATCGTCCATTCCCTCTGGAATCCTATAGAGGGACGTTTCAAAGATTACATTGCGGTCCCTAAGTCAAACATGTACCAATCGCTTCACACCACGGTCATCGGCCCCAAGGGGCTCCCTATGGAGGTGCAGATCCGGACGTGGGATATGCACCAGGTGGCGGAGTATGGCATTGCTGCCCACTGGAAGTACAAGGAGGGTAGGGTGGGTGAGAGAGATAATGGTTTCGATGAACGGATGGCCTGGCTTCGACAAATCCTCGAGTGGCAGCAGGACTTGAAAAGCACTCGAGAGTTCATGGAGAGCTTAAAGATTAGCCTCTTCGACGATGAGGTCTACGTGTTCACTCCTAAGGGTGATCTCAAGAAGCTTCCTAAAGGGTCCACACCCATTGACTTTGCGTATCTCATTCACACCGAAGTTGGGAATACCTGTGTTGGGGCGCGAGTCAACAAAAAAATGGTTCCTCTGGATTACGAACTCAAAAGCGGAGATATCGTGGAAATCATCACTTCTCGGTCTTCTTCCGGTCCGAGTGCCGATTGGCTGAAAATTGCCAAGACTCCCTCTGC
Organism: Candidatus Caldatribacterium sp.; assembly: GCA_025060675.1. Lineage (GTDB taxonomy): Bacteria > Atribacterota > Atribacteria > Atribacterales > Caldatribacteriaceae > Caldatribacterium. Next base: position 76,412 of record JANXBI010000022.1, on the reverse strand, counting down.
CCGGAGTAAGATCCGAGCATTCCTCCGCAAGAAGAACCAGGAGATGAACCGGGAGCGGGGAAGGGAACTCTTTGTCAGGGAAATGGAAAAGTACTCCCTTACCCCTGAGGAGAACGTCGTGGTTGCTGAAAATCTTAACGTTTTCCTGGAGAAGGAACGCTTGAAAGACGTCGAGGATCTCTATGTGGCCATTGGAGAAGGTCGCTACAGCGCCAGGCACGTTGTGAACCGAATTGTCCCCTACACCATTCGTCGACGTCTTCAAGAGAAGAAAAAATCCGGAATCATCCGTCCCTTACGGGAGGAAGAGAGTGTTCTCGTTCAGGGTGTGTCCAATCTCGTCGTGCGATTGGCCCGTTGCTGCGCCCCTGTTCCTGGGGATGACATTGTGGCTTTTGTAACCCAGGGGAAGGGTATAGCAGTGCATCGTAGAAACTGCGCGAACTTGGCAGTCCTCTCCCAGAGTGCCGACCGTCTCCTTGAGGCTGCATGGGTGGAAGGTCTTGAAGGACGGTTCCATGCGGGTGTTGTCGTTGAGGCCCTTGATCGGCCCAAACTCCTTGCCGATGTTTCCGGAGCCATTGCCAACTGTCAGGTGGAAATCAAGGCTGTCCGAGCACACACGGTTGGCGACCTGGCGCACATCCACCTTGTGGTGGAGGTAAGGAATCGCGAAGAACTCGAAGGAGTTTTCAAGGAAATCCGTAAAGTCCCAAACGTCCAGAGTGTTAAGAGAGGAGGCATTTTCTCCGGGCGATGAGGGCAGTTGTGCAACGCGTGCGGAAGGCTTCGGTCTCTGTGGATGGGAAGATTGTCGGAGCTATTGATAGGGGATTGCTTGTTTTCCTTGGTGTTGGTAAGGACGATGACGAGAAGGACCTGGAATTCATGGTGTGGAAGATCCCCCGCCTTCGGATTTTTGAGGACGGGGAGGGGAAGATGAACCTGAGTGTCCTCGATGTGGGTGGAGCAATTCTCTGTGTGTCTCAGTTTACGCTCTACGGGGATTGTCGCCGAGGCCTGCGACCGAGTTTTGATGAAGCGGCACCTCCTGATATGGCCAGGTACTACTATGAGGAGCTCATACGTCGCCTCAGGAACGAAGGTGTGCCGGTGGTAAGTGGCATTTTTGGTGCTTTTATGGCTGTGGAACTCGTGAATGATGGTCCGGTAACCATTCTTCTTGAGAGCAAAGAAAGGAGGAGACGATGAACCTTTCCTTCGAGCGATTTGTCCTTGGTGATTTTGCCACGAACTCCTACGTGGTCCATGATGGGAAGGAAGCTCTGCTTATTGATCCTGCCTGTCCCTCGGAAGAGCTCAAAAGGTGGATAGAGGAACGTGGACTCTCTTTAGCCTACATCGTAAACACCCATGGGCACATCGACCATATCGGGGGGAACGCTTTCTTTAAGCGTGCTTTTCCCTCAGCGGTTTTGGCTATTCACGACGGGGATTTGGTGTATCTTGCGCGTCCGGACTTGAACCTCTCCGCAGAAATTTCCCGCCCCTTTGTTTCGCCCGTTCCAGACCTCGTCTTCCAAGGGGAGAGCGCGCGTTTTACCTTTGGAGATGCGGTGGTTGAGGTTCTTGCTTCCCCTGGTCATACTCCGGGGAGCATTTGCCTCTTTTTCCCTCAGAGGATGTGGCTTTTCAGTGGCGATACCCTTTTCTTTGGTTCGGTCGGCCGGACCGACCTTCCTGGGGGATCATTTCGTGACCTTGTGGCAAGCCTTGAGCGGATTTTTACCCGTTTTCCGGATGTTGTGACGGTTTTCCCAGGTCATGGTCCGGAGACAACTATTGGCCTTGAGCGAAAGAATAATGCCTACTACCTCATGTACGTTGCCCAAAAGTGAGCGTACGCTCACTTTTGGGCTTCCTCGATGAGCTTCAAGTACTCTATCACCAACGCTTCAGCTTTCTCCTTGTCCTTTGCTTCAGCGAAAACTCGGATGAGGGGTTCTGTGCCCGATGGTCGGACGAGCACCCAGCTTCCATCGTCGAAGATGACCTTAAAGCCATCGATCGTTATGCGGTTTTTCTCTCGAGCAGTCTTTGCATCGACCGCTTGAAGCACGGCATCCCGTTTCTCGGGGTCGATGGTTACCTTTCGCTTTACCTGGTAGTAGGGTGGAAGCTCCCTCAGGAGTTCGCTTAAGGGCTTTCCTCGAGTTGCGAGAATGTGGAGGATGAACGCTGCAGCCATCGCTCCATCCCGTCCCCAGACGAAATCAGGAAAAATCATGCCGCCGTTCTCCTCGCAGCCAAAAATCCCCCCATGTTCTTGGAGGGCCTTCGCTACAACGAGATCACCCACCGCCGTAGTGATTACTTCCCGGTTCGTGGCACGGGCGATTTCTTGGAGGATATGGGTTGTGGCAACGGTGGTGACTATGGGGCCAGGAATGGATCGCTCAGCGAGTTCTCGGGCCACGAGACTCACGCTAAGGTCTCCGGGCACAAACTCACCCTCTTTGGTGATGACGATGAGGCGGTCTCCATCACCATCTTGAGCAAAGCCAAGATCGAAATTCCCATAACGGATGAGGGTGATAATGTCTTGGAGGTTTTCTGGGGTAGGTTCAGGATTTCTTCCCGGGAAATTTCCATCCGGATGGGCGTTCAAGGTCACGACGTGACAACCCATCTCAGAAAGGAGGTAAGGTGTGATAAGGGATGGAGCTCCATTGGCACAATCGAGCACAACTCGGAAATTCCTTCTGCGGATTGCCTCCACATCGACTCGAGACATGATAGCAGCGATGTAATCGAAGCGGATGTCGCGTTTTCGAGTTTCTTGGGGGATAGCAAACCACGATGCTCGACGAAACGTCTCGGTAAAGAATATCCTTTCGACCTCCACCTCCTTTTCCCGGTCAAGGCCTTTACCGCTTTTTTCCATAAACTTGATGCCGTTCCACTCTGGAGGGTTGTGGCTTGCCGTAACCATGGCTCCCCACATGTTCCATTGCCGACACGCCCACTGGAGAGCTGGGGTTGTTGTTACCTCCAATTCTATTACCTGGCATCCTGCAGAGAGGAGTCCGGCAACTACGGCATCGTAAAGCATCTTGCTTGTTTTCCTTGCGTCGCGTCCTACGACCACACCTTCTCCCCCGATAAAGGTTCCAAAGCTCAAGGCAAGCTTTGTTGCCATTTCAGGAGTAAGAACTTCGTTGGCGATACGCCGGATACCAAAGGTCCCAAAGAGCCTGGGCATGATTCCACCTCGCTTGTTGACAGGAGTGGTACAATGAAAACCAAGAAATTTACCCTCATTATACCAGGTGGAACCCATGAAGGAGAAAATCGATGCTTTGGCGCAAATCAGCGAGTTGATAACCTCAGATCTCTACTTTGAGGATATCCTCCGCCTCATTGTTACCATTACCGCCCAAGTTATGGGATCGCGTATTTGTTCGCTCATGCTCCTCGACGAGAAGAAAAAACTCCTCGAGGTGAAGGCTACGCAATCGGTCAGCGAAGCATACAACCGGAAGCCTCCGCTTCGCCTCGGTGAGGGTATTGCTGGTCTTGCTGCCTTGGAACGTCGTCCCATTATCGTGTACGATGTCAAGAAGGACCCGCGGTACGTCAACAAAGACATTGCTGAGAAAGAGGGACTTGCTTCGCTCGTAAGCCTGCCACTTGTTGTTCGGGGAAGAGTTATCGGAGTGCTTAACCTCTATACTTCTGAGCCTCGGGATTTCAGCGAGGAGGAGATTCGGCTTCTCACAGCAATTGCCAACCAGGCAGCAATCGTCATCGAGAACCACCGCCTTCTCATGGAGAGCGAACTCGTTAAGGAGGAGCTTGAGAGTCGAAAGAAAATCGAGCGGGCCAAGGGCATTCTCATGCAGGAGTATGGCCTAACTGAAGAAGAAGCGTATCGTCGAATCCAGCGGTACAGCATGAACAAGCAAAAGAGCATGAAAGAAGTGGCTGAGGCTATTATCCTCGCTTGGGAAATGAAGAAGAAATAGAAGTACCCAGGAATACCCCAGTGCCAAGGAGGACAATCGTCGCCCCCGCGGGAGCATCGAGGAAGTACGCCAGAAACAGTCCACCGAGAGATATGGCAACCCCGTCAAGGAGTGCGAGGAACATTGCTTGAGGGATGCTCCGTGCCTTGGTGAGAGCTGTGGCTGCAGGCAGCACAAGGAGTGCTGAAGCGAGGACAATGCCCACAAGCCTCATGGCGGCAACGACCACTGCTGCCACAAGGGCCACAAGGAGGTCTGAAAAAGCTTCAACAGGAATACCAATGGCTTTTCCTCCTTCAGGATCAAGGGTCGCAATGACGAACTCCTTGTAGAAGATAAACAAGAGGAAAAGGACTACTCCACTGAGGGAGAACGCAAACCAGAGGTCCTCCCGGGTAATGGCAAGGATGTTGCCAAAGAGGTATCCGAAGAGGTCGACGTTTCGGATTTTCCCCACACCGATGAGGAACACCCCCAAGGCCATAGTACTTGCGAAGGCGATGCCAATAAGGGTATCTTCCTTGAGGCGGCGTTGCCTTGAGAGGAAGGCAATGCCAAGCCCCGTGAGAACACAGAAGACGAAGGCCGTGAGAATAGGGTTGACCCTAAGGAGATATCCCAAGGCCACGCCTCCAAAGGCGGCGTGAGATATTCCAGCGCCCATAAAAGAGAGTCGCTTGAGCACAACGAAGACCCCAATGAGGGCACAGAGAACACCCACAAGACATCCGGCAAGTATCGCCCGTTGCATGAAGCCGAGGCCAAGTACATTCATTGTTCTCCCTTTTCCTTTCGAACCACGATGTGGGGAATGTCTCCGTGGTGAAAGAAGGCCACTTCTTTCCCGTAAAGCGCCTCAAGCACTTCCTGGGAGACAACTTCCTCAGGTCTGCGGTGACAGAAAATGGTTCGGTTGAGACAGGCGATGCTGTCAACGTACTGGGCGATGACCCCCACATCGTGGGATACAACGAGTATTGTTTTTCCTTGCTCTTTTAGGTGGAGAAGGAGTTCGTAAAAACTTTCGCTGTTCCTTGGATCGATAGCGGTTGTTGGCTCATCGCAGAGGAGGATTTCTGGATCGGTACTCAGAGCTCGGGCGATAAGAGCTCGCTGTCTCTGACCGCCCGAGAGTTCTCCAAGGAGCTTGTTCTCCAACGCCTTGAGGTGAACTGCCTCAAGAGCTTTCTGGACAGCTTCCCAGTCAGACGCTTGGGGTCTTCTCCCCACCCCAATGAGTCCATACCGTCCGGTGAGGACGAATTCCCGAAGGGTGATAGGGAAATAGGGGTCGAAATGAGGAAGCTGTGGAACGTATCCAATGCGGTGACGTAAGCATCCAAGGTCCTTCGGCGCTCTCCCGAAAACCCTCACCTCACCACGTTGCACTGGTAAAAGCCCGAGGACGATTTTAAGAAGCGTTGTCTTTCCCGCTCCATTTGGTCCAATAAGCGCGACGAATTCGCCTCTTTGGATGGTAAGGGAAACGTCTTCGAGAACTGGAACGCCTTCGTATGAGAAGGAGAGATGCTGGATTTCAATGACTGGTTGGCTCATTGGCACTTCCTCTCCAGGCCTCGACGAGTTTTGTGAGGTTCTCCTCCATGAGGACATGGTATGGCGTGTCAGGGAAACTCCCCAAGGGATCGAAGAAAACGAGCGTGCTCCCTGTTTCTTCAGCAAGAACTTGAGCGGCTTTCACGCTGAATTGCGGTTCGACCACGATGACTCGAACGTTTCTCTTCCGCATGAGGGCGACAAGTTCTGTCAATTCTTGAGGTGTGGGTTCGTATCCAGGTGCCTTCTCAAGCACTCCAACCTCCAAAAGCCCGTAGTCCCGGGCAAGATAGCTTAGGGAGTTGTGGGTAGCGACAAAAGAGCAGGAGGGGAGGGAAGCGATTGCTTTCGCAAATCGGCTATCGAGATCGGCAAGAACTTGCGCGTATTTTCTGGCATTCTCCTCGTAGAACGCTTTTCCTTGAGGGTCGAGGGTGGCAAGGCTTTGGGCAATGGTTGCAAGGATGACCTGGGCATTACGCAAGGAGAGCCAAACGTGAGGGTTTGCTCCGCTGTGGTGACTTTCGTGTTCGTCCCCAAGAAGGTTTAACCCCACAGAGACGTAAAATATCGGTGCTTCGTTTCCCTTCACCGCTTTGATCACCTTTTCGAGGTAGGTATCAAATCCAAGACCCACAAGGAAGAAAGCTTCAGCTTGAGCTGTCTTTGCGGCGTCTAGAGGTGTGGGCTCGTATGTGTGGGGATTGACCCCGTTTGGGATGAGCTGCAAGACGTTCACTCTTTCCTTGCCCACCTCGGCGATGAGGTTGCAGAGAGGGGGGATAGATGCTGCAACTGTTAGGGCAAAACTGTATCCCCCCGAAAAGGCGAAGAGGATGAGCAAAAAACACAAGTAGACTCTACGCACTCTTAGGCTTCCCTCCAGAAGAGTCCACAGTGGCAGCGGCCGTTTCGCTCAACGCTTCCCTGGCGAGTCTCCAGGCAAGGGCAAACATTTTCAGGAATGTTGTCGATTTTGCAGGGACAGTAAAAATCTCCGTACCGTTCATACTTTTTCAGGAGTGCTTCAATGAGTGGTTCCTTCATTTCGTTGAAGTGGTATTTCCGTAACCGGGCGAAATTCTCGACGCGAGCCCGGATTTCCTCCTCAGGAGTCATGTCCTTTGGTCGCTTAAGGACCCAGGCACCGTTTTCCTGTTCGAGTACGAGAACTGCCCCGCAAATAGGGCAAACAACCTGCTTCCCCGGAGCTTTCTCCTCTTTGAGGAAGAAAGCAACCTGGCACACGGGGCAGAGAATCCGCTCAGCGCTCATTTTTCAAGTGCCTCCTTAATACGCAGTTCGTCATACCCTACGATGACCTCTTCGCCAATCACAATGACCGGAAAGGCTCTCCGTCCTGAAATGCGTTGCACCTCAGCAACCGTTTTCTCTTTTTCCTCCTCGGGCAAGAGGTCCACATCGACGAAATTATACCTTAGACCTCGACTTTCGAAGAAACGTTTGGCCATCTTGCAGAAGGGACAAGTGCTCAGGGCATAGAGCATGATCGACTTCATACTCTCACTCCTTTCGCTCCGCATTATAGTGTACAACCTGACGTGAAGGAGGTTTATTCGCTCTCTGGAGTCTTTTCACCAACATGTTGGGGATGTTTCACAAAGGCCCTGCTCCCCCCTCTAAAGGGGGATGTGAGGATGGGTGTGCCAAGGCTTTCTTCGCGCTTTTTGGGACCTATGTCCTTGCGCTCCGCGCCTGTGTTGCGAGGCGAGTTCGAAAGGGTAAGATTTGTGCTTGATGTGTCGACGTTGTAAGGATTGACTTTCCTCAATTTTATGCTATAGTTCCTGTATCAGGAAAATTCGTAACGACGATGAAGGGGAGCAGTAGGGGAGTTCGGAGAGGTACAGAGAACCGGAGAAGGTGGAAACCGGTCCTCTCCTTCCCTGAATCCGCCCTGGAGTTGTGAGCACGAAGGAAGTAGTGCTCAACGCGTTTTTGCGCGTTACCGCTTTGAGGGTGGGTAACCACCGAAGAAGGGTGGCACCGCGGGAGAGCTCTCGCCCCTTGGGCGAGAGCTTTTATTTTCCATGGAAACCATGGAGACGATACGGTACTTTCTGGGGACAGATAGCGATATTCTCTTTTGCCCTTTGCCGAAGATCCTGGGCCTTGAGGTGGCGGTGGTAAACGCCTTTTCCCCGGGAGATACGGTTGTTATTCCGGTTTTTGGGGAGACTGGGGAGTGTTGGGCGTCGATTGCTGAAGCCTTTGGGCTTTCAGTGATTCGCCTTGGAGGGTATGGGGGTGAGGCGCCATCGCCTGAAGATCTTCGCCTTCTCTTCTGGACTCGGGAGAGAGGGATTCAAGGAGTTCTTGTGCCTCATGTAGAGGGGACAACAGGTCTTTGGGTTGATCTGGCAGGGTTTGGGGAGGTGTGCCGCTCCTTTGGAGTGCTTTGCGTTGCCGAGGTAGGGGAGTCCTTCGGTATATTCCCTTTTGAGCTTGACCGTACAGGGGTTGATTTCGTGGTGGTCGCTGAACCTTTGCTGTTCCAAGGTGGAACGTTTCTGGTCATTGGGGAAAGGGCTTGGGAAGCTCGAGGACGTGCTCGTTGTCCTCGGTACGCTCTCGATTTTTCAAGAATTCAGGAGTGGAGTACGGGGGAAGTTCCCCGCTCCTTTGTTGAGCGCCTTGAGGTTCTCAGAGCGATTGGAAAAGAGGCTTTGTGGGAACGACGAAAACACCTCGCGGAGCTTTTCCGCAAAAAGGTACAGGCTTTAGGTTTTCAGATTCCTCAGGAGGAGCTTTTCCCTTCGGTGAGCATTGTTGAGCTCTATGGAGCGACAAAAAGCGAAGAGGTTTTATCCCTCTTGAGGGAACAGGGAATCCGTGCTGGCCGTGCGTTTCGTAAGGAGAAGGCTTTATGGGTGCGGCATGGTGACACCCTTGAGGAATTTGAAATTGAGAGCATTCTTGAAGTATTTCAGAAATCTCTTCGCGAGGCGGGGGTGAATGGATCGTGAATGAGGCAATTCGCATTCTCTGTGCGCGTGGTGTTCCGGAGGACATGGTTCGGCGGCTTTCTGAGGAAATCGGCCCTGTTGAAGTGCTCACTTCTGACAATGAAGAGGAGATTATCCGGGCGATCCACGACAAAGATGTATTTGTCGTGCGCTCGAACCCTCTTGTCACTGCAAGGGTTATCGAAAATGCTCCACGACTTAAAGTCGTCGCTCGTCCGGGAGTGGGGACGGATAACATTGATAAGAAAGCCTGTGAGGCGCGGGGGATTCAAGTCATCAATACGCCAGAGGCTTCAGCAGGAAGTGTTGCCGAGCTCACCATAGGACTTGCTATTGCGCTTCTGCGCCATCTCTACGTGACCTGTGCATTCCTCAAAGAGGGGAAGTGGGCTAAGGGAAAGTACACCGGGAAAACCGTCGAGGGGAAGACCTGGGGTGTGGTAGGCTTTGGGAGTATCGGCCGGAGAGTCGCTGAAATTGTGAAAGCCATGAGGGCGGAAGTTATAGCTTACGACCCTTACGTTCCGGAAGAAGAGTTTGCCCGGCGTGGGGTCAAGCGGGTGTTTCGTCTTGAGGAGCTCTTGGAGCGGAGCGATATTGTTTCGCTCCATGTGGTCCTGAACAACGAGACACGGGGACTCCTCTCGGCTGAAATGCTTCGGAAGATGAAAAAGGGTGCGTACCTCATCAACACATCTCGGGGGAAGGTCATCGACCAAAAAGCCCTTCTTGAAGTTTTGCGGGAGAGGCATCTTGCCGGAGTTGCTCTTGATGTGTATGAGACTGAGCCTCCTTCAGAGCAAGATCTTGAGCTTCTTGCCCAGGAGAATGTTATCTGTACACCCCATATTGGGGGGAGTACGGAAGAGGCGTTTCTCAATGCAACGGAAATTCTTGTGAATAAGCTTAAGGCTTTCTTTCGGCTTGGAGAGGGGGTTCCAATCGGATACTGATGAAGCCTTTCGAGGTTCTCGACCATACCGCAGATATCGGCCTTGTAGCCTGGGGGAAGTCTCTTGAAGAGCTCTTCGCAAACGCTGCTTTGGGAATGTTTTCTCTCATTGGGGCGTTAGAAGAAGTAGATGGGGGATTTGAAACCACGCTTTCCGTTGAGGGAAGCGATTACGAGGATCTTCTCGTCACCTGGCTCAATGAGTTGCTCTACCTTTTTGAGGCTGAGGAGGTGCTCCTTTCTCGCTTCGACATCCTGGAACTTGGACAATACTATCTTCGAGCAAAAGTCGGTGGAGAACCGATTGATTTCGAAAAGCATGAGCTTTTTCGGGTCGTGAAGGCTTGCACGTACCATGAGGTGAAAGTTGAAGAGGTGGTACCAGGGCTCTTCCGGGCGCAGGTGTACTTCGATATCTGAGGGAGGTTGATGGTATGCCTGAGTGGGGTGGACCATTGCAGAAAGTGGACGATTGGCGATTCCGTATCCCTAAGGACTATAAACCTGGGATGCGGGTCGAAGGGATAATTTACGCCAGCGAGAAAATGATTCAGGCCATTCGGAAGGATCAAGCTCCGGAACAGGTGGCAAACGTTGCTTTCCTACCTGGAATTGTGGGGAAGTCTCTTGCTATGCCTGATATTCACTGGGGGTACGGGTTTCCCATTGGAGGTGTGGCAGCAACAGCCCTTGATGAGAATGGGGTCATTTCCCCAGGTGGTGTGGGCTTTGACATCAATTGCGGAGTCCGGGTGGTGAAGACGAATCTCACCAAGGACGAGGTGCTTCCTCGTCTTGAGAAACTCCTGGCAGCGCTTTTCCGGAACATCCCCTCGGGAGTGGGTTCAGAGGGAAAGCTCTCCTTTTCTCCGGCGGAACTCCGAAAGGTTATGACCCATGGAGCGCAGTACATTATCTCCCGGGGGTTCGGATGGCCGGAAGACAAGGACCACATTGAGGAAGGCGGGGCCATGGAAGGGGCGGATCCCGATGCGGTGAGCGATAAGGCCATTGAGCGAGGGAAAGACCAACTTGGAACTTTGGGTTCGGGTAACCATTTCCTTGAAATCGAAGTGGTAGAACGGATTTTCCGTCCCGATGTGGCTAAGGTTTTCGGGCTCTTTGAGGGACAAATCATCGTTATGGTGCACACTGGTTCCCGGGGTTTTGGCCACCAAATCTGTACCGATTATCTGCAGAAGATGCAAAGCGCCATGAATCGTTACGGGATAAAGGTTCCCGATAGGCAACTTGCCTGCGCGCCCCTTTCCTCTCCTGAGGGGAAGGGATATTTCGCCGCCATGGTTTCAGCAGCAAACTTTGCCTGGGCAAACCGCCAGCTTATCACCCACTGGATTCGGGAATCCTTTGAAGAAGTTTTTGGGAAGTCAGCCCGTTCCCTTGGGATGGAAGTTCTCTACGACGTTGCCCACAACATTGCCAAAATCGAAGAGCACGAAGTGGATGGAAAACGTATAAAGGTCTGTGTTCATCGGAAAGGTGCGACCAGGGCTTTTGCTGCAGGGCACCCGGCAGTTCCTGAGTGCTTCCGGAGTGTCGGACAACCGGTACTCATTCCTGGGGATATGGGCACAGGATCCTACATCCTCGTTGGTACGGAGCTCGCCATGCGAGAGACCTTTGGTTCTACTTGCCATGGTGCAGGAAGAGTTATGAGTCGCTCTGAAGCAGATCGGACTTCCCGCGGTCGAGACATCGCTGCGGAGCTTGAGAGGAAAGGCATTCTCGTTATGGCGGAAAGCAAGGCAACTCTCAGAGAAGAGATTCCAGAAGCGTACAAAGATGTGGGTGAGGTCGTGGAGGTTGTGGAGAAGGCGGGAATTTCGAAAAAGGTTGCCTATGCCCGACCTCTTGGCGTCATCAAAGGGTAGGAGGAGGAGATAATGCTTGACTGGAAGTGGGTGCGGGAGCATCGTCACCAAGTGGAAGAAGCTTTGCACAGGCGAGGTATGGGTACAGAACTCCTTGAAGAGCTCTTCGCCCTTGATGAGCAGCGGAGAAATCTCCAGAAAGAAGCGGATGCGTTGCGGCAGAAGAAAAACCAGATTGCCAAAAGCATTGGTGCTCTGAGACGGGAGGGTAAAGATCCTCAAGACCTTTTCAGGGAAGGTGAAGCAATCTCAGCCCGTCTTGATGCCCTTGAAAAAGAACTCAAAAGCATCGAAGAGGAGTGGCGGGAAAAACTCCTCTTTCTCCCAAATATCCCCCATGAGACCGTTCCCTTTGGGAGAGGCGAGGAAGACAACGTAGAGGTTCGCCGGTGGGGGGAACCAAGAGAGTTCGACTTCCCTCCCCGTCCCCACTGGGAAATTGGTGAAACTCTCAATATCCTCGATTTTGAACGGGGCGCCAAAATTGCTTCATCCCGTTTCACAGTCCTCAAGGGAAAGGGAGCGCTCCTTGAACGAGCTCTTATTAACTTTATGCTTGACTTGCACACCTTAAAGCATGGGTACCAAGAGATTTTCCCACCCTTCCTCGTGAACACGAAAACTATGACTGGTACTGGACAACTCCCAAAGTTCTTTGACGACCTCTATCATTGTCAGGATGACCTTCACCTCATTCCTACTGCAGAAGTCCCGGTAACCAACCTCCATGCCGATGAGATTCTCGAGGAAGATGACCTTCCCATTTACTATGTCGCTTACAGTGCTTGTTTCCGGCGTGAGGCAGGATCATATGGGAAAGATGTCCGGGGACTTATCCGGCAGCATCAGTTCAACAAGGTAGAGCTTGTGAAGTTCGTCCATCCTGATACTTCCTATGATGAGCTTGAGGAGCTTGTTCGAGATGCTGAAGAGGTTCTTGAGCTCCTTGGGCTTCCATACCGGGTAGTGGCTCTATGTACGGCTGATTTAGGTTTTGCAGCGGCAAAGACCTACGATATCGAAGTTTGGCTTCCGTCTCAGGGAAGGTACCGAGAAATTTCCTCCTGTAGCAACTTCGAGGATTTCCAAGCCCGGCGGGCAAACATCCGTTTCCGTTCCCATACGGGGAAGCTCCACTATGTCCACACCCTGAACGGCTCTGGTCTTGCTGTGGGGAGGACACTCGTGGCAATTTTAGAGAATTACCAACAGGAGGACGGAACGGTTGTCGTTCCGGAAGTTCTCCGTCGCTACATGCATGGCATTGAGATTCTCACTCCGGAACTTGAGGTGAAATGAGTGAGGCGCCTTGGTGTTGGTATCGTGGGTTTCGGATTCATTGGACGTATCCATGCCCTTGCTTTTACTGCTTTGCCGTTCTACTATGCGGAGCTCCCCTTCCTTCCCGAAATTCGTGGCGTGTGTACTTCCCGGGAAGAAACTGCCCGGAAAGTCCAGGAGGAGATAGGTGTTCCCTTTGTGACCCACCAGTTTGAAGAACTCGTGTATCGGAAGGATATCGATGTTATCGTCGTTGCTACGCCGAACGCTCTGCACCTCCCTGTAGTTACGGAGGCTGCACGGGCGGGGAAGGCTATCTACTGCGACAAGCCTCTGGCATGTAACCTCAAAGAGGCGAAGTGCATAGAAGAGGCCGTTGACGTTTCGGGTATCCCTTTTGGCATGGCCTTTCAGAACCGCTTCGTTCCGGCGATCCTCCGGGCACGAGAGCTCATCCAGGATGGTTTTCTCGATGAGGTGGTTCGTGTTCGTGCTCAGTACCTCCATTCTGGGTATAACGATCCCCTGCGTCCGATGAGTTGGCGGCTCGACAAAGCCCTCTCTGGAGGTGGAGCTTTGGCAGACCTTGGATCACATCTTATTGACCTTATCCATTACCTTGTTGGTCCCTTCACCGTAGAGAGTGCGCGAGGGAGGACATTTGTTCGGAGACGCCCCAAAGACACTTCGCGGCGCGAGTTTGCCGATGTTCTTGTTGATGACTGGACTGAAGTTTGTGGAGTTCTTTCTAATGGTGCTCCGGTGACCATTGAGGTGAGTCGCTTTGCCACAGGAAGCTGTGATGAGCTTCGTCTTGAAATCGAAGGCATGAAGGGGGCTTTTCGTTACAACTCCATGCAGCCGAACTTCCTTGCTGTGTATGACGCTCGTCGCCCCCAAGGACCGTACGGTGGAGAACGGGGATTTCAGCTTCTTGAATCCGTGCATCAGTATCCGTATCCAAACGTGATTCCTGGAAAGTTCGCCATCGGTTGGGTTCGGGCACACATCGCCTGTGCGCACGATTTCCTCCGGCGTCTTGCTGGGCAGTCCTCTCTTGGAGCAACGGTAAAGGATGGGGTAGCGGTGCAGGAAGTCCTCGAAAGGGCCTACGCGCTTTCAGGGTATTGAAGGCGCTTTATGTCCATGGTATACTACGGGTGTTCTCAGGAGAGGTGGCCGAGTGGCTGAAGGCAATCGCCTGCTAAGCGATTAGGCGGGTTAAAAACCGCCTCGAGGGTTCGAATCCCTCCCTCTCCGCCAGAGTCCCTCACCTGAAGGGGGAACTATGCGGAGTTATCGGAAGGAACTGTGGTTCCATATCCCTACCCGCCGTGCCTTTGTGAATATTACTCCCCTCCTTGAAGAGTGCCTCCGGGAAAGCGGTATCAAAGAAGGGTTGCTCCTTTGCAATGCCATGCACATCACAGCGAGCGTCTTCATCAACGATGACGAAGAGGGGCTCCATGAGGATTTCGAACAATGGCTTGAGAAGCTTGCTCCCGAAAAACCCTATGAACAATACCGTCATAATGTGGGTGAGGACAATGCCGATGCTCACCTTAAGCGGACCATTATGGGGCGGGAGGTAGTCATTGCGGTAACCGATGGGAAGCTTGATCTCGGTCCCTGGGAGCAGGTTTTCTACGGGGAGTTTGACGGAAAGCGACCCAAGCGGGTCCTTGTGAAGATTATAGGGGAATAATTGCGTTCGATTATGGTAGAATCCAAGAAAAAGGAGGGAGTGCCAGTGGCTATCTCGAGATTCCTCGAGGAAGATCGGGTAAGTATGCCTCTTGCGGTTTTGGCAGTGATTTTTGTCATCCTTGCCGTTGTGTTCGTGATTGCAGGGCTCGTTGCGGTGGCGCAACTTCAACCTGTCGCAGCGGGGGGTTCTATAGCCCTTGTCGCCATCTTCGGCATCCTTGGGGCTATTTTCCAGCTTCTTGTTTTGTACCAGTGGGCCCAGGCCATCAATCGGAACATTGCCAACACTCGGGAAGTGTTCCTCAACCTTAAGGACCGTCTTGAGGACCCGCTTCGAGGAGAAATCGGGTTCTTCGCTAATCGTACTGAGGAGTTTGTCGTCCAAACTTGGCCGTTCTGGTTGTACCTTGTGTTCTATATCCTTGGATTGTTCACTGGAACGTATGGGATTCTCTTTAATATCTTAGCTTTCGTGTTCTTAGCCGTGTACCTTGCCTTCATTTTCCGTTCCACGGGAAAGCTCTCTGATCTCAAAGATCGACTCTATCAGTACCTTGAAGATAAGCATGGAGTCCGCCTTGGTGGTCGGGTGTTCCGAATACCCCGTCGGAATATCCTCCTTTTCATTATCTTAAGCGTTGTTACTTTTGCGATTTACTGGCTATACCTTCTGGTGAAGCTCTCAAGCGAGATTAACCACTACCTCTCGACTGATGAGATGCTCCGGCGGGAGGTCGAGGAGGCGCTGAGTCGAGTTTCCTGATGTTGTATCCAGTTGTGGTCTTCAACCTGGTCTTCTTTATAGCCACCGTAGCAAGCGGTGGCTTTACTCTTTCTAATCTCTTGCGTCTTGGGGCAAAGTATGGGCCCCTCATTGCTTCAGGTGAGTGGCAAAGGCTCATCATTTGCATTTTCCTCCATGGCAATGTGTGGCACCTCTTTCTCAACACTTATGCGCTCTTCCAACTTGGGAGGATTGTCGAGGGAGTATATGGATACCGGAAGTTTTTCATAGCGTATGTACTCTCGGGGCTTTCAGGGAGTGTGCTATCGTTCCTTCTCAATTTCCGCCAGGTGGGCGTGGGAGCAAGCGGAGCAATCTTTGGTCTTGCAGGACTGCTTTTTTCTGGAGGTCTTAAGTACCGGAACACCTCACTCCACCGGTTGGGTATGAGTCTTCTCCCCTTCATTCTCATTAATCTCCTCATCGGTTTCACCGTTCCTGCCATTGACAATGCCGCCCACGTTGGAGGACTTCTTGCCGGTATGGGCCTTGGATGGGTCGTTGCTCCTGGGTTTTCCATCCCTTCCTGGAAGCGCTTTGGAGAACGCATTGCCTATGGGGTGTGTATTGCCCTTGTAGCCTTGAGTGTTGCCTCGTTTTTCCTTCCTGGCATTTCACCAAAGGCGGTTTCTCTTGAGGATGTCGTTGCCTTCCACAATAACGTCAGGGACATCCTTGTGGGGATTGACCGTGGGGTGCTCCCTCCAGAGTATGTGGTTAGGGAACTCCGTCCTCCGGACCGTGAAGCCCAGAGGATTAAAGATCTCCTTTTGGCATTCCTTGAGGAAGGGGACGGGGAACGTCTTGCTGAGATCGAAGAAACTTTCCTTCGCTGGCGAAGGACTATCCTCAGAAAGTACGAGGGCGTGGTCTTTGAGAGTGCTCCATAACTCTCAAGACGTGGTTGGTGTGCGTTTTCTGGAGATTTCTGTAGCGAGGAACTCGGCGAGTTTCCGAAATGCTATAGCCCGATGACTTACCTTGTTTTTGACCTCAGGCCCAAGTTGGGCGAAGGTTTTCCCAAGGGGTGGGAACACGAACACAGGATCGTACCCAAATCCCATTTCCCCTTGGGGTTCCTCGGCAATGTACCCTTCGCAGGTTCCTTCAAAGACGTTTTCTCCCCAAGGTCCAACGAGTGCCGCAACACAGACGAAACGCGCCGTTCGTTTCTCCTTTGGAACCCCCTTGAGGCGTTCAAGGAGGAGATGGATCCGTTCCCTCTGGGAGAGCCCAGGACCCCCAAAGCGTGCTGAGTATAAGCCAGGAAGCCCTCCTAAAGCGTCGACCTCAAGGCCTGAGTCCTCTCCAATGGAAGGGAGCCTGCTCTTGAGAAAGCCAGCTCGGGCTTTGAGGAGAGCATTTTCAAGGTACGTTTTTCCGGTTTCGACAACCTCGCCAATGTCGACAACCTCGTAGATGCTCCGCACCTCGATACCAGAGCAAGCAAGGATGTCGCGTATTTCTGCAAGTTTTCCCGTGTTTTTGGTCACGATGTACACTGTAGGCTTCATGGGAGGCCTCGCTCGAGGAGTTTTCGTTCCATAGCAAGGATGGTTTGGATTCCGCTCTGAGCAAGGTCAAGGAGGGCATTCAAGGTGTCCCGTGAAAAGGGCTCCTTTTCTGCCGTTCCTTGAATCTCAACGAGCCTTCCACTTCCCGTCATGACGACGTTCATATCAACCTGAGCAATAGAATCCTCTTCAAAGTTCAAGTCAAGGAGCATCTCTCCGTTGACGATGCCTACACTCACCGCCGCAAGGTAGTCCCGTACGATGCCTCGCTCAGAAAGCATCCCCTCGTCGAGGAATCGCCAGAATGCATCCACAAGGGCGATAAAAGAGCCAGTTATGGCCAGGGTTCTTGTACCGCCATCGGCTTGGATTACGTCACAGTCAACAAGTATCGTTCGCTCGCCAAGTTTTTCCAGATTAACCACTGAGCGCAAAGCTCGGCCAATGAGACGCTGAATTTCGTGAGTCCGACCTCCGATTTGTCCTTTCACAGCATCGCGGATGTTACGGGTAGTTGTAGCCCGAGGCAACATTGCGTACTCAGCAGTAATCCAGCCTTGACCGGTGTTCCGGAGAAACTGAGGAACTCGGTCTTCCACCGATATAGCGCAGACGATGCGGTTGTTCCCTGCTTCGATGAACACTGAGCCCTCAGCATACTTGAGGTAGTTCCGCACCACACTTATCGGTCGGAGTTCATCTGGTTTTCGCCCATCGCTCCGCATCGGTGTCCTCTCCTTTATTCCCTTTAAGTACTCTCCGAGTTCTCGGAAACTACTGAACCTTTGCAATGATTCGCTCGTCCCTTCGCAAGGGCTCCGATATATCGATATGGCCGCAAAGGGTTTCTGCCTCTTTCCCCTCGATGAGGATTTTCACCTGTTCAATACCTGGGAAAGCAGTAAGGGTATCCACGATGGCGTAAACGCTTAAGAATTCTTGGGATGTTCCTCCCGACTGATTTTTAGCCATTTCGGCACTAAGGTCAACGTAGGCGGTGTTCCCTTCAACGAAGACGGCATTCAATCGAGTTCCTTGGGGTATGGCACTGAAGAGGTCTTTACTCTCTGGGCCTTTGAGGAGTTCTTCGAGGATCCGTTCAAGGTATCGCTCATCCTTTACAACACGTCGTTTTTCCCCAACGAGAGCGGTGAAATCCGGATTCGCAAAATACACGACGACCTCCACCGTGTTCTCTTGGGGTAGGGTGACCGTTTCTGTAGGACGAGGTGTTGGGGAAGGGGCAGGACGAAACATTCGAAGGAGGAGTTCCCCGCCATAGACCACTCCGAAGAAGAGGAGAATTCCAAGGAGAATGTAAAAGAGTGCTTGCCATGGGAAAGGACGCTTTTTCCGCTTCTTTCTCTTTCGGTACCGTAACTCTTCCATGGCTATCCCCCAAGAAGCTTAGCAAGTTCGGGACTTTCAGCAAAGGCCTCTATAGCCTCAGCAATCCCCTGGGCAATTCGGTCTTGGAAAGAGGAAGAGGCGAGTTTCTTTGCTTCATCGGGGTTGCTCAAGAACCCAACTTCTACAAGACACGCAGGGTACAGCATGTGTCCGAGGACAACCAAGGGGGCCTCTTTCACCCCACGGTTGGGGAGACCCGCGCTTTTTGCTATGTGCTGCCCCATGAGCTCGGCAATCTTCGCACTCGCCTCGCGACTTTTCAAGTAATACGCTGAAGCGAAAATGGAGGCGAGTTTGTTTGGGTTCGAAAGCACAGTACTCTGTTCGGTGAGGAACTTCGCGTTTTCTCGCGTGGCCACATCGAGTGCTCCCTCACCTCTTGGCTTTGTTCCACCCACGAAAACCTCTACTCCACTTGCTTTTGGGTTGGGCGAGGCATTGCAGTGAATGCTCACTAAGACAAAGGGATTCTTGCTGTTGGCGAGGTGGTACCGGTCATCAAAGGTGGGATAGGTGTCGCTTTCTCGGGTCATGTACACGGTATATCCCCGAGACTCGAGGATACCCTTTACCTTTTTGGCAATGGCTAGAACAATGTCCTTTTCCCGGTATCCGTTGTGGACGCATCCTGGATCGTTTCCCCCATGACCAGGATCAAGGACGACAACGTTGCGGTTCACGATTTCGAGGGATGGGCTTGGAGCAGCTTCAGGCGATGGTGATGGTCTTGGACGAGGCGATGGGGAGGGGGTAACCTGAGCCGTTTCTTGGACTTCCACAAGACTCACAAGGTCAAAGTATACCCTCGGGTTGTCTCCATCGAGTTTACCCTCTCGAACTTGAATGGCTCCCTTGAAGGCAATCGTCGCCTGAACCTCTCCATTGCGTCTGCGAAGCGTCACGGTGTCTATCCTCGCGTCACCGATGGGGATAGATGGCGATACATTGCCAAGCGTGCAGTTGTGAAAGAGGACTTCCACGGTGTTTTGCGTTCGATCGACCCGCGAGGTAAAAGGGGGAACACCACCCTGGAAGTCGAAGGTAATGCGAGTACGCATTTCTTGGTCATAGGAAGAGAATCGCACTCCCGAGAGCATAGCAAGGCCTTCTTGGGTAGGAGACGGTATTGGTTGTTCCTGAATCGTTGGGGAGGATTCAGTCGGTTTCTGGGTGATGCGGAAACCAAAGAGTTCTCCAAGGAGTTCAAGGGCAACGTAAACCTTGTTTCCCTCTACGAGGACCTTTCCATCAAGAGGGATTTCCCTCCCATCCGAAACCGCAACTCCTTTATCAAGGGAGAGAACCCAGGAGAACTTCCCGTACTTGAGGTTTGCCTTTTTCATGATAGGTGAGTAGTAGGCAATGCCTCCGATGTCCTTGAGGAGATCCTCAATGGCAACGTAGACTGTGCCATTCCGAGTGACGAGACGAGCTTCGCTATGCACGCGTTGCCCGTCAATAGTCACCGTAGTCTGAGCTTCAAGGGAGTTCCTAAGGAAAGGAAAAACGAGCAAGGCGCTAAAAAGGAAGATCTTCAACAACCTCATTGTCCTGCGGTGGGATGTCCTCGAGGTCTCCAAGAGGCGCTTCACTTTCTTCGCCTGCAAAGGTGGCAAAATTCTCCATATCAATTTCCGGCGATAAATCGAGCACATCTTCGTCGCTTATTACACCTCTTGGGGTGCTCAGGAACTGGATGCTTTCAGCGCGAATCTCGTAAGAAGTTCGTTTTCCGCCATTCCGGTCTTCCCAAGAGCTTGAACGCAACGACCCCACGACAGCTACGCGGCTCCCCTTGTGGAGGTAACGGGCGCATAATTCGGCAAGCTTTGCCCAAGCAGCGACGGTAATATAGGTCACTTCTTCAACCGGACCGCTTTTCCCCTGGTACCGTCGATTCATGGCCATGCGGAAGCGGCACACCGGTGTCCCCTGAGGGGTATAGCGGAGTTCGGGATCCTTCGTGAGATTACCTATCCCAAAAAAGTAGTTAATGTCGCTTCTGGCCATGCATCGATACCCCCTCTTCCCTTTTGAGTTTAGCACAGAAGGGGGGTAGGGGGAAAGACTCCTCGAAAAATTTCTCTCCCCTCGACGGAGAGCGGGGCTTTCGGTAGAATAAAAGAAGGGTGGGAGATTCTGGCTCGAGAAGTGACTCTACGGCGGACAACGAAAGAAACGGACGTTGAGGTATTTTTGCGTCTTGAGGGTGAGCGGCGCATCACCGTTGCTCTTTTTGTCCCCTTTTTTCCCCATCTCCTCGAAGCTCTTGCTTTCCATGCGGGATGGGATCTCTCCCTCCGGGCGGAGGGAGATGCAGAGCGCGTCGATGACCACCATGTGGTTGAAGATGTGGGGATTGTCCTTGGGGAGGCGTTACATGCTTGCCTCGGGGACAAAAAGGGCATTCGCCGCTTTGGCGAAGCTTTCGTTCCCATGGATGATGCTTTAAGTATGGCGGTGCTTGACTTAAGCGGTCGTCCGTACCTCGTGTATGATATTCCCTTTCCACCGGGGACGAGGATTGGGAACTTTGAAATGGCGCTTCTTGAAGAGTTTCTTCGGGCTTTTACCTCTTCCGCGCGTCTCACACTCCATGCTAAAATATGGTGGGGGAAGAACGCCCATCATGCATCTGAAGCGCTTTTTAAGGCTGTTGGGCGAGCGCTTCATGAAGCGACACAGGTTGTGGGTGATACACTCCTTTCAACCAAAGGAATCCTGTAGGAGAGGGTGGTCATGATCGCTATTGTGGACTACGGAATTGGCAATCTCCGCAGCGTTTCTAAGGCCTTGGAGCGCTTGGGAAGAGCTGTTGAGATCACCAATGACCCTGCTCGTCTTGAAGCTGCGGAAGCCATCATCCTTCCTGGTGTTGGTTCTTTCGGAGAAGCTATGGAGAACATGGAGAGGAACCAGCTTGTCGCTCTTCTGCGTCGGATGTTTGAGGATGGAAAACCGATTCTTGGTATTTGCCTTGGATTGCAACTCCTCTTTGAGCGGAGCCAAGAAGCGCCAAAGAGAAAGGGTCTCTGTCTTATTCCAGGGGAGGTTCGCAAGCTCCCTCCGACGACGAAAGTCCCCCACATGGGCTGGAATCGGATTTACTTTAAGCGGCAAACGCCGCTTACTGAGAGCATTCCCCAGGGCCGCTTTTTTTACTTTGCTCATTCTTTCTATGTCCTTCCTGAAGATGAGTCGTGCGTTGTGGGTATCTGCAATTACAATGTGACCATACCGGTCGTGGTCAACGTTGGCAACCTTTGGGGGGTGCAGTTCCATCCTGAGAAAAGCGCGACCTGGGGTATGAAGTTCCTCGAGAACTGGGTGAGGAGCATCAGCAACAATGCTTCTTATTCCCGCCATTGACCTCTTCGCAGGACGTGTGGTACGCCTCACGAAAGGTGATTACCACCACCTGGAGGTGTATCACAATGACCCCCTTTCAGTGGCAAAGCGTTTTGAAGATGAAGGAGCACCAATGCTCCACGTGGTGGATCTTGAAGGGGCAAAATTGGGAACACCAAAGAATCTCTCAGATATTGCGAAAATCGTGAAAAATGTCCGCATTCCCGTGGAGGTGGGCGGAGGTATAAGGACTGTAGAAACCTTTCAACGGTACCTTGACCTTGGGGTTTTTCGGGTTGTCGTGGGGAGTGTAGCGGTGAAAAACCCCGAGATCTTTGAGGAAATGCTCGCAATAAGGAGCGATGCTCTTGCTGTAAGTCTTGATGTGCGGGATGGATACTTGACAGTTGCGGGATGGCTTGAGCAAACCCCTATTGAAGCCTCAAGTTTTGCCAGATCCCTCAAAGAGAAGGGGGTTCTCCACTTTATCTTCACAGACGTTTCAAGGGATGGGACCTTAGAGGGTGTTGATGCAGAGAGTGTGCGGCGTTTCGTTGCTGAGAGTGGGGTTGCAGTGGTTGTTGCGGGGGGTGTACGGGACGAAAGAGACATCCAAAATCTCCGGGGTGTTCCGGGAGTCCTTGGGGTTATCCTTGGAAAAGCGCTCTATGCGGGGAATATGAGCTTTCGCGAGATTCTTAGAAAAATGGGAGGTTCGGGATGTTAGCCAAGCGCATTATCCCATGCCTTGATGTGAAGGAAGGACGGGTTGTTAAAGGAGTCCATTTTGAGGATCTACGGGATGTAGGGGATCCTGTGGAGCTTGCCAAACGGTATGAAGAGGAGGGTGCTGACGAACTCGTTTTCCTTGATATTACCGCCTCTTATGAGCAGCGGGAGATTATGATCCACGTGGCGGAGAAGGTTGCCGAGGTCTTAACGATTCCCTTCACGGTGGGTGGAGGCATTGGGAGCGTTGAACACGTGAGCAGACTCCTTAAAGCTGGCGCGGACAAAGTCTCCATCAACACTCACGCTGTGCTCAACCCTAACCTCATTACCGAACTTGCGGAGCGCTTTGGGAGTCAGTGTGTTGTGGTGGCTATTGACGTGAAGCGAACCTGGGACCGAATCACTTCCCGGAGCTATTGGGAGGTGTTCATCAACGGAGGACGGACGCCGACAGGAAAAGACGCCATTGCTTGGGCTCAGCAGGTGGAGCGCCTGGGAGCAGGAGAAATCCTCCTCACTAGCATGGATACCGATGGAACGCAATCCGGTTACGATATAAGCCTTACTCGGAGAATTGCTGAGAAGGTGAAAATTCCGGTTATTGCCTCTGGGGGAGCAGGAAAACTCGAGCACCTTGCTGCGGTTCTCCAAGAAGGAAAGGCCGATGCTGCCCTTGTAGCGTCCATTTTCCATTATCGGCATTACACTATTCCAGAGGCCAAGGCGTTCTTACGCAAACGCGGTATCCCGGTGCGAATGGAGGACTAATGGAGCTCCGTTTTGATCAAAACGGCCTTATTCCAGCGGTTGTTCAGGACGTAACGACGGGAAGGGTCCTCATGGTGGCCTATATGAATGAGGAGGCTCTCCAAAAGACCCTTGAGACGAGAACCACCTGGTTCTACAGTCGAAGTAGGGGAAGACTGTGGAATAAGGGGGAAACGAGTGGTCACGTGCAGCACGTTGAGGGAATCTACGTTGATTGTGACGGCGATTGTCTGCTTGTCCAGGTACGACAAGAAGGGGTTGCCTGTCATACGGGTTTTTCCTCCTGCTTTCATCGCAAGCTTGAGAATGGTGCAGTAACTGGACCAAAGGAGGAATACCCCCCTTACCCTCTTTTTGCCTTCCTTGGAGAACTCTTTAAGGTTATCGAGGAGCGTGCCCAGAATCCTTCTTGTGCCTCATATACGGCGAAGCTTCTTGCTGAGGGGAGAGAGAAGATTCTCCGCAAGGTCGCTGAAGAAGCAACCGAGGTTCTTTTGGCTGCTTTCGAGAGTGAAGCTACGCGACGGAATCGTCTTCGATATGAAGTTGCTGATCTTTTGTACCACCTCCTTGTGCTTCTCAAAGGTGAGGGCCTTACCTTTGGCGAGGTTATGGAAGAGCTCAGAAGCCGGCGCATGAAAGGTACTGGGAGATGAGGTGAGCACGCTTGAGGCGCACGTACCTCTGCTTTTTTTGGGTATTTGTCCTGTGTCTTGTCTTCGAAGTTATCCTCCCGGTTTCTGCCCAAGGAACTCCAGTTGTCTGGGGGGATTTCCTCCAGTCCCTCAAGAACATTCTGGGTGTGTCTTTACCACTTCCCTCGGGAAAAAGCCCTCGGGATCCAGTACTCCGCGTGGAGGCTGTGGAGACCATTATCAGAGCACTTTCCTATGATGACCTTCTCTCCTTCGTGGATACCCAGAATGTTCCCTTCCGAGACCTTGAACACCTTGGAGAGGAAAAGCAGCGTCTTTTCATCCTTGCTGCTTCTTTGGAGCCTCCCCTTATCCGGGGGGATGTGTCTGGGAATGTGTTTCCCAAGAGAGTCTTGAGTGCCCAGGAGTTCATTATCATCAAGGAGACTTTGAAAAAATACGCAAAGGGAGACATCCGTTTTGAGCGACGCAAAAGCATCCATGAGAATCTTGAGTTGGTGGTGAAGAAATGGGGATTTGCGCCTCTTGAGGCGCAAGTTGTTCCTCAACCTACAAGTACTCCGCAGGACACGTTTTTCCTCCAGGTCGGGGCGTACCAGGAAAAGGAACGAGCCGAAAGGGTTGCGGAGTGGCTCAAAGAGCTTGGGTATCAGGTTCGTCTCCACGAAGAAGGTGGTCTATTGAAGGTTCGGGTTGGGCCGTATGTCAGGAAGGACTTGGAAAGCGTCCGTTCTCGTCTTGCAAAGCAAGGTTTTCCTTCTTATCCTGTGGCTCTGGAGAGAGGCGAGGGGGCTGTTTCTCAAGGTTTATCCCCTGGCCCCTTTTTCACCATAGGGCTGATTTTTGACCCGGTGAATGCTCCCTTCCGTCTTGAAGTGGCCCTGGCTAAAGACCAGGTTATGGATCGAGAGAAGACAAGCGACATTGCTCGGAGGAGGGATGCTCTTTTTGCCATGAATGCGAGTTTCTTTGCCGAGAATGGTGACCCTATAGGGCTTCTCATGGTTGATGGACGGATTCTCTCTGAACCCCAAAAGGGATGGTATGCCGCTGGATTTACTGACGAAAATCGCCTAATCATTGGGGAAACTCGCTTTGCTTGTAAGGCAATTGGTTCCCGGGGTGCAGTGGAAGTGCAAGGGATTAATCGCCTCAACAACGGCAACGAAGTGGTTTTCTACGACTTCTTCTTCGGCAGTCAGACGCCAAAGCAAAGCGGTGTTGAGGTGGTTGTTCGAGGTGGCATCGTACAGGAGGTTCGTCTTGACGGCCAGGGTGGAACGCCTATTCCTCGGGATGGCTTCGTCCTCCTTGGAAGGGGGAAAGGCGCGGAAGTTCTGCGGCGCACCTTTTTCCCTGGTGACCGTGTCCGTGTTCGAATGACCCTCTACACCTCGGAGGAGCAGGTTGCTGAGTGGCAACGGGTGCGGCACGCGGTGAGTGGAGGACCGCTCCTTTTCTTTGGGGGACAGCCTGGTCCTTTCGGCGATTTCAACCCTGATATTGTAGCCAAACGGCACCCCCGTACGGTAGTAGCTACCCTCGGAGACGGTCGCATTCTTTTCCTTGTGGTCGATGGTCGTCGTCCCGGTCACAGTGTGGGCATGACCATTGAAGAGCTCGTAGCGGAGCTCAAAACGTATGGAACTTCCTCAGCGTTGAACCTCGATGGAGGAGGTTCGGCAACGTTCTACCTTGAGGGGAAAGTGCTCAATCTCCCCTCTGACCTTACTGGGGAACGGAAAGTCTCCTCGGCCATTCTCCTGTGTTCACAATGATTCACGTTGGGGTTTGTGGTTTTCCAAGGAAACACGCTGAAATCTTTGCCTCTTTTGATGTCGTCGAGGTGCAACAGACATTTTACGCCCTTGTCCCTGTGGAAACGCTCATACGGCTCCGAGACAAAGCCCCAGAACGTTTCCTCTTTACCCTTAAGGCCTTCCAAGGTATTACCCATTTGGTCACTTCTCCCACCTATCGGAGGACAAAGCTTCCACCATCTTTTCGCCTTGAGAACCTTGGGTTTTTCCGAAAGACTGAAGAGGTTGCTGCCTGTGCACACCACACTCTCCTCATGGCAGAGGCTCTCAGGGCAAGGGTTCTCGTCTTTCAGTGCCCTCCCTCTTTCACCCCTACACCTGAGCATGTGCGGAACCTCGTCTCCTTTTTCGAGCATTTCCCCAGGGGGATATGTGAGCTTGCTTGGGAACCTCGAGGGAGATGGAAGAGGGAAGACGTTCTGGCTATCTGTCGGGACCTGAACCTTGTTCACGTTGTGGACCCTTTTAGGGAGGATCCCGTGTGGGGAGCGATTGCCTATTTCCGTCTCCATGGGAGAGGTTCGTACCGTTACCAGTACACGGACGAAGATTTGCAATTCCTTGCGCAGAAACTCCAAGCGTACGACAGGGAAGTCTTTTGCCTTTTCAACAATATCCCCATGTTTGAAGATGCCAAGCGCTTCAAGGAGAAACTCGCGTTATCCTGCGGAGGTCCTTGCGAAGGATTTTTAAAAGGTCCTCAGGAGTGAGGAGCACAAAGTCTGGATGCATGCTTAATACTCGCTCTTTCTCAAGAGCTCCCCAACTCGCCAAGGCAAAGGGGACTCCTGCAAGGCGTGCTGCGGTAATGTCGTAGACACTGTCTCCGACAAAGAGTGCTTCCTTTGGAGTGACTCTAAGCTTTTCACAAGCGACAAGAAGAGGATCTGGATAGGGTTTGGGACGTGGTGCATCCTCCGCGCAAAGGATGACCTGAAAAAGGTGGTTGAGTCCAAAGCGATCGAATTGGTAACTCATTTCGCTTCGAACCTTTGCGGTGACGATAGCCATAGGAATTCCTGCCTCCTGAAGTGTCTCAAGAACTTCCCGTATCCCTGCAAAGAGGCGTACCTTGGGCATTCCAGCTTTAATGAGTTCCTGCCACCGATTGACGAAAGCTTGGGCTTTTTCCTCAGGAATATCAAGTTTTCGCACTGTTTCGGGACTCGGAATACCTAAGGTGAAAATGAAAAACTCTTGAGGTTTGTCATTCCCGGTAAACTCAAGGTACGCCTGTCGGATGGCCTCAAGGAAGAGGGGATTCGTGTCCGTGATCGTCCCGTCTATATCGAAAATCACAGCTTTTGCCACAGTCTCACGCTCCTTAATGCACTTCTTTGTATTATACCAAGGACGTCAATCCCTCTGGGGTTGTGATTGTGCCTTGTTCTGGGTACTACGGGTTCCATCTTTAAGGGTGCAAACGCCTTGTTCGGTGTGTTACGATATAGCCGGTACGCAAGCCGAGTCTGCTTTACGGTCTATAGAAAGTCATACGCTCTCTATTCGAGTGGGAAAGCACAGAGCGCAAGACAAGGGGCACTCAAATGTGGAGGGTACTCTTGAGGGGGGAAGGGGGATGACTATTCTTGTTACAGGTGGTGCAGGATTCATTGGCTCTCACGTCGTTGATACGTACCTTGAGGCGGGATTCTCCGTGGCGGTGGTGGATAACCTCGTCACAGGAAGCAGAAGAAATCTTAATCCCCAAGCCCGTTTCTATGAGGTAGACGTTCGTGATCGAGATGCTCTCCGGGAGGTTTTCCGCAAGGAGCGCCCACGGTTTGTGAACCACCATGCGGCCCAGATCAACCTCCGCTCCTCAGTCGATGACCCCCTGTACGATGCTTCGGTGAATATCCTTGGCACCCTTACCGTCCTTGAGCTCTCAAGAGAGTTTGGTGTGGAGAAGGTTATTTTTGCCTCGACCGGAGGTGCGCTCTATGGGGAGGTGGAGGAACTCCCCGTTTCGGAAGAACGTGTTCCAGCACCCCTCTCTCCCTACGGGGTGGCAAAGTATGCCGCGGAGTGTTATCTCCGTTACTATGAAGCTGTTTGGGGGATACCCTACGTTGCGCTTCGTTATGGCAACGTTTACGGTCCTCGACAGGATCCCAAGGGGGAGGCGGGGGTCATAGCCATCTTCTCGGAGCGAATCCTACGGGGTGAACCTTGCGTGGTCTTTGGCGATGGAACGAAAACCCGGGACTATGTTTTCGTCACCGATGTGGCACAAGCAAATCTCTTTGCCCTCTCTGCGCCACCTGGTGCGTATAACATCGGGACAGGAAGGGAGACAAGTGTTCTCGAGCTCCTTGCGCTTTTTGAGCAAGTTGTCAAGCGAAAAGTAGACGTTGTTTTTGCTCCAGAACGCAAGGGAGAGATTTCCCGCATCGCGCTCTCAGTGGAAAGAGCAAAGAGAGCGTTTTCTTGGGTACCTCGGGTTTCCCTCGAAGAGGGTCTAGAACGAACCTTCTTCTGGTTTGCGGAGGAGATGCGCTGTGCGGGCTATGGTTCTTGAAAAACAAGGTACGCCTCTTGTCCTACGGGATCTTCCTGTCCCTGAGCCTGGGGATGGGGGGGTTCTTGTTGCCGTTCAAGCCTGTGGGGTATGCCACACTGACCTTCATATCGTTGCTGGGGAACTTCCAGCGCGTCGTCTTCCCATCGTTCCAGGGCACCAGATTGTGGGGAAAGTGGTTCAGGTAGGGAGGAACGTTTCCGATGTTGCCTGTGGGGACCTTGTGGGAACGCCTTGGCTTTTCTCAGTGTGTGGAGAGTGTGCGTTCTGTCGTCGGGGAAAGGAGAATCTTTGTGAGAACGCCCGTTTCACCGGATACGATGTGGATGGGGGATACGCGGAGTACTTCCTGGCCCACAGGGACAGTGTGTACCCTCTTCCTCAAGGTTATGAGGTCACGGAGCTTGCACCACTTCTTTGTGGTGGAGTCATAGGGTACCGGGCATACAGGACGTTAGGACTTGAGAAGGGAGACATTCTCGCCCTCTTTGGTTTTGGGTCTTCAGCGCACCTTGTACTCCAGATGGCCCGTTTTGAGGGGCACGAAGTCTTTGTCTTCACCCGGAGTCCGCACCACAGGGATTTGGCACGGCGACTTGGAGCGGTTTTTGTTGGTGATGCTGAGGAAAAACCTCCTATCCCTTTTCAAGCCGCTATTGTTTTTGCTCCTTCTGGGGCACTCATCCGCAAAGCTCTTGAGCATTTGGCACCAGGGGGGAAAGTTGTGGCAGCGGGGATTTATGCGACCCCGATTCCGGAAATTCCTTACGAACTCATCTACAAGGAACGGAGTGTTCAAAGCGTAGCGAACAGCACAAGAAGCGATGTCCGGGAATTCCTTGCTGTGGCGAGACAGTATCGCTTTATGGTGTCAACTGAGGTATACCCTCTTGGGGAGGCCAACACCGTTCTTGAGAAGCTGCAGAAGCGGGAAATCAAGGCTTCGGCAGTTCTCGTTCCTTGAGTTTTCCCACCACCCAGAGGGGTTTGGTAAAGTATGGTGCAAGTTTTATGAGGCTCTCTGGGCTTGCGAAAAGGAGGACCGTTGCTGGACCACACGAGGTGTACAAGGGGAAAGGTGGTTTAGGGTTCAAATGCAGGATGAAGGAAGTCCCGTGGATGAAATGGAGCGCCTCGCAGAAAATCCCCCGGGATCCCACGGGGAGTATCGGTGCTTCGGGGAGGAGGTCCCAGAGCTTGAGGATGTCCTTGAGGTCTGCGATAGCGTTTGCATTCTCCAAGACGGCAACCCCACAGGAGGGAACTCCCAAGGCGTAGAGTGTTCCTTCCCGGAGTTGGGGGCGATTTTTCCCACGAAGCCGTCTTCCAAGAACGGTGACTCCAAGACCGGTGGCTTCCGCTTTCACGTTCTTTTCGCTGGAAAAAAGGAGAGGGATGTGGTCTTTTCCAATACTCTCGAGTTCTCGAAGGATGCCCCTCTTTGCCTCTTCAAGCCAGGGGTAGGGTTCAACGCTTAGGGTGACCGAAAGAGCAAGGGGTTCTGCTCCTGCAGCTAAGGCTTCGGCTAGGGCCACTCGGGCCGTGAACTGGGCAGATACATCGAGGGGGACAGAAAGTGTGTCCCCCTCTTTTGGCCCTATGCCTCCAAGAGCATCACAGGCCAACACAAGCTCTTCTTCCCCTAAGGGCACTATGAGACAATCCCTTTCCATCGCTTCGAGACCACCTGGTAAAGTACCGTAGCAAGGGCGATGTTGACAAGAGAGCCAAGAGTGAGGGAGGGGAGTATCCCAAGGAAGAATCCCCACCCAAAGAGAGGGACAAGGCTCAGAGGGGCGAGAACGCCGTTAGCCAAGGTTCCAGAGGCAAGAGCAACTAAAGCTCCAAAGCGTGTGAAAAGGAGGCGGAAGAAGAGCGCAATACCACCCATCTCCAGGGCAATGAGCAGGTGTATAGGGAATCCCAGCGGAAATCCAACGTTTAGTGACGTCAGAATGTGCCCAAGAAATGCCACAAGTGCCCCTTCCCCGTACCCTAAAAGGAGAGCGCCAAGGAATCCGGGAAGAGAGTCCAAAGCGACTGTCCCTGTGGGGCTTGGGATTTTGAGAAAGGATCCCACAACGCAGAGCGCCACAAGGCTTGCAGAAAGGCTCAAGCGGTACGTCAAGGTGCGGGCATGTTCCATGACTCCTCCTCCTTTCGTTTGGTAAAAGAAAAAGCCCTCAGGTTTTCCCTGAGGGCTTTGCCATCACCCTCTTTTGGGTCTTCCGTGGCAGGTCTTCTGGCTTGAGGGTTCAAGCCTACTCGGTGCGCCTTCCCAGGTTTCCCCAGTGGCTTTCTTGCACCTTTCGTCCCCTCTCACAGCGGCGGGTCCGCACCGGATTTTCACCGGTTTCCCTATTCTCCCGGAATTAGGGCACCACGGAAGGATGCAGCCTTTTTCCCAATTATACTCTTTTTTTCAAGTTTTTGGCAATATGTCCTGGTGGAGAGAATGATATAATCCCTGAAGGGATTCCCAAGAAAGGAGTGATTTCCTTGCCCAAGCTCTATGAGTACGAACTCGGAAAAGCAGCGGATATCCTCGTGCGAGAGCTTTTCAAGCTTAAGGAAGGAGAGACATTCCTTATTACGGCAGACACGGAAAGCGACGAGCGGGTGGTCGATGCGACTGCACGTTCCGCTTTTGCCTGTGGGGCGAAACCTTTGGTCCTTTGGATTCCGGCACCTCTTGGAGTTGGTAAGGCTGCTGATCCTATGCTCCCCATGGAGCCGTTGATCGCGCTACTTCGGTCGGTCGACGCCTGGGTGGAATTCAACAACGAATGGCTCCTTTACTCGACACCTTACGATATTGCTCTTCGAGAGAACCCAAAGCTACGACATCTCTGTCTCGTGGGTATGAACGCGGATATGATGATTCGCTGTATCGGACGAGTGAACTATCCCGTACTCCGGGAGTTCCAAGAAAAACTTGCCGAAAGAACTCGAAAGGCGAAAAAAGTCCGGATGACTACCCCTGCTGGGGGTAACGTGGAATTTGAGAATGACCCTGCGCATCCTGTCAACTGTGAGCTTGGGTATGCTGATACTCCTGGCTCCCACATGATGTCGGGGCAGATTGCCTGGACGCCGAATCTTGACACCGTCAATGGGGTTATCGTTTTTGACGGCTCGGTAGTTCCACCTCTTGGCCTTCTTAGGGAACCTATCCGTCTTGTGGTGGAGAAGGGAAGGATTGTGAAGATTGAAGGAGGAAAAGAAGCGGTGGCGTTCGAGACGTGGCTTCGGAGCTTCAACCACCCCCGGATGTTCTATATGGCTCATGTGTGCTATGGGTTTAACCCTGGGGCAAAGCTCACTGGAGATATCCTTGAGGATGAGCGGGTCTGGGGCTGTACTGAGTGGGGTGTGGGAAACATTGGAGCTATTCTCCTTCCCCCTGATGGCATTCCTGCTCCTTCCCATTCTGATGGAATCTGTCTGAACACCTCTGTGTGGCTCGATGGAGAGCTCATTATCGACCGAGGTCAGGTAGTCGATCCGGAACTCCGGGAGCTTGCTGTAAGGCTCGGCAAAGCTTGAGGAGGTGGTGTTATGCGTCTTGCACCGCTCATGAAAGGGGCGATGATTGCTGTCCGGGACTGCATGGGGGTTCAAGCTGGGGAACGAGTTCTTATAGTGACTGATACGGGGAAACTTCACATTGCGGAGAGTTTTTTCCTTGCGCTTCATGCCCTTGGAGTTGACGGGACGATGATTGTTATGACTCCCCGGTCACACCACGCTGAAGAGCCTCCGGAAGAAGTGAAAGCGGCGCTTTGCTCTTGCGACGTTGCTCTTCTTGTGACAACTATGAGCCTTACCCATACGAAAGCCCGAATGGCTGCAACCGAAAGAGGCGCTCGCGTTGCAAGCATGCCTGGTATTACCGAGGAGATGATGACTGTTGGAGCGATGACTGCTGATTACCACAAGGTTTCCGAACTCAGCTGGAAGGTAACGCGGATTCTTGAAGAGGGGAACGAGGTTACCATTACCACTGAGCGAGGGACGAATTTGCGTATGAGCATAAGGGGTCGGAAACCTGGTATCCCACCAGATGATGGTCTCTACCGCGAGAAGGGTCGATGGGGGAATCTCCCCGCTGGAGAGGCTTACATTGCTCCTCTTGAGGATTCTGTAGAAGGGGTGGCGGTGATTGATGGTTCCATGTCCCCTATTGGGGTACTTACGGAACCCATTCGTTTGGAAATCCAGAAGGGAAAGGTGGTGAAGATTGAGGGAGGAAGAGAAGCTCAGGAGCTTACCCGTTTCCTTGAAAGCCTTGGGGATCCCCACGCGTATTTTGTGGGAGAGCTTGGTATTGGGACGAATGAGAAAGCACGAATTACGGGAAACATCCTTGAGGATGAAAAGGCTTTCCGGACCGTGCATATCGCCCTGGGGATGAACCTGGATATGGGTGGAACGATTGATGCGAAAACCCACAACGACGGTATTATTCTGAATCCCACGGTTACGGTCGATGGCCGGGTGGTTATGGACAAGGGTGTTTTCACAATCTGAGGAGGGAGGAGTATGAAAAAGCTCGTCGTTTCAACTGTTCTTGTGGTTTGCATTTTGTTTTGGGCCTGTGCAGGGTGGGCTGAAGCAACGAAAATCGTTCGCTTCACCGAGGCTTGGCCGACGTACATTGACCCAGCGATAGCAGCT
Source organism: Candidatus Caldatribacterium sp. (assembly GCA_025060675.1). Lineage (GTDB taxonomy): Bacteria > Atribacterota > Atribacteria > Atribacterales > Caldatribacteriaceae > Caldatribacterium. Next base: position 43,820 of record JANXBI010000022.1, on the reverse strand, counting down.
GATTTCTCAAGCTCTGTATCAGTTGCCAACCTCTACGATACCCTCGTTTTTCCCACTTACGATGGGGAGGTTGTCCCCCACCTTGCAGAATCGTGGGAGGTCTCTGGGGATGGCCTCACCTACACCTTCTACCTCCGGAAGGGTGTGAAGTTCCACAACGGTGAGGAACTCAAAGCTGAAGACGTTGTCTTTAGTATGGAGCGTCTCCTTGCCATTGGTCAAGGGTACAGTTACATCTTCAAGCCTATTGTCGAGAAGGTCGAAGCTCTCGATGAGTATACCGTTCGCTTTACCCTTAAAAGACCTTTTGGTCCTTTCCTCTATGCTCTGGTTCGTTTGTACATTCTCAACAAAGATGAGGTTCTTGCCCATATCGAGCCAACTGGTGAGTACGGTGAGATGGGCGACTACGGGAAGAAGTGGCTCCTCACCCACGATGCCGGTTCTGGACCATACATGGTGAAGGAAATGCGTCTTGAGGAGTACCTCCATGCCGTGCGCTTCCCCGACTATTGGAAGCCTCTTGATCCCAATGCTCCCGATGAGTTCAAGTACATTGGGACTACAGAAACTGCTACTGTTCGAACGCTCCTCACGAAGCGGGAACTTGAGATTTCTGACTTCCGGCAACCTGCAGAGTTCTATGAGGCGGCAAGTAAAATCGAAGGGATAAAGGTGGCTAAGCTCTTTGGAGGGAGTACGTTCTTCTGCATGATGCACAACCGCAAGCCCCCAACCGATGACGTGCATTTCCGGAGGGCTCTGGCGTACGCCATCGATTACGATGCCATTGCCAATCAAATCTTTCCTGGAGCACGCCAGGCGCGAGGGCCAGTGTCGTTCATTCTTCCTGGTCACCACTCCGAGGTGTATCAATACAAACGTGACCTTGCCAAAGCACGGGAAGAGCTTGCTAAGTCGAAGTACGCCGATAAGCTCGATGAGTACCCCGTAGACCTTGTTTGGTGCGCCGAGGTCCCTGACGAGGAGAAAGTGGCTCTCCTCATCCAGGCGAATGCCGCGGAGCTTGGCATCAAGGTGAACGTTATCAAGACCCCATGGATGAAGATTATTGAAGAGGTTGCAACTCCGGAAACCACTGCCCACATGTACCTTATCTTTGTTTCACCACACTATGCCGAAGCTGGTTCTATGCTCCAGTCAAAGTACCATTCTTCGTCGTGCGGGACCTGGGAACAGACGGAATGGCTCCAGGATCCAGAGCTTGACCGGATGATTGAGGATGCCATCGCTACAGTGGACAAGGAAGAGCGTTTTGCCAAGTATCGGAAAATCCAGGAGTACATCGTTGACCTTTGCCCATCCCTTTTCCTCATCGACCAGCCAGAGAACTACGCTTACCAAGACTACTACGTTGATTGGGTTGCGGCCGAACGAGCGGAACGAGGCGAAAGGGTAAACCCAGTTATGGGCTACAACCACTACATGCCTGACATTCGGGTGTACCCTGAAAAGCGGGAGGAGTTGCTTCGGAAAAAGTAGAGGGTATAATATGGGAGGCCTGAAAGCAGGCCTCCCATATCCTTTCGAGGCTGGTGAAAAACGGTGAACTTCTCCCGGTACTTGGTGCGGCGCCTTGGGTATTCTGTTTTTGTCCTCATCGGTCTTTCTGTTGTGGTTTTTATCATTGCCCGTCTCGTCCCGGGTGATCCTGCCCGAGCGGCTTTGGGCCCGCGGGCCACACAGGAGGCGGTGGAAGCCCTCCGGGCAAAGCTCCATCTTGATAAGCCCATTTACGTGCAATACGTTTTCTGGCTTCGGTCTGTTTTTCAAGGGGATTTCGGAGAGTCACTCTACACACGCCGGCCGGTTATTGAGGATATTAAAGAATTTCTCCCCGCAACCCTTGAACTCGCCCTTTTTGCTGGTCTTTTTATGGCGGTCTTTGGACTTCTCCTTGGGGTGTTATCGGCACGGTACGCCAATACCTGGGTGGATAATAGTATTCGGGTTCTGGCATACGTTGGTATTGCCACACCTGCTTTCGTTGTGGCAATTATCCTTATCCTCCTTTTTGGTATGTACTACGAAATTTTTCCGACCATTGGTCGCTTGAGTCCGGAGATTGCTCCTCCGCCTCGTCTCACTGGTCTTGTGACGTTTGATAGTCTCCTTTCTGGGAACTGGAAGGCTTTTTTTGATGCCTTGAAACACCTCTTCCTCCCGGCTTTGAGTTTGTCCTTAGGGGGGCTTTTCCAGGAAGCGCGAATTACCCGGGCGAGTATGCTTGAGAATGCGCGAAAAGACTTTGTTGCAGCTGCACGAGCCTATGGTATTCCTGAGCGAGTAGTGGTATCGAAGTACCTTTTTAAGCCATCGATTATCCCAACTGTCTCCATCCTTGGACTTGATTTTGCCTCGTTGATTGGCAATGCTTTTCTTGTAGAGCTCCTCTTCAATTGGCCAGGGCTTTCCCGGTACGGTATTAACGTTATGCTCCGTAAGGATATTGAGGCTATTGTTGCCGTGGTTATGGTTCTTGGGATTGTCTTTACCGTGGTGAACATCCTCGTTGATATTGTTGTGGCGTACCTTGACCCAAGAATTCGCTTAGTGGAGAGGGGTGAGTAGGAGTGCGCAGAACTCGCCTCGGCAGGTGGTGGTACAAGTTCTCCCGAAACCCCCTTTCAGTGGTTGGGCTTGTCATTGTCGTCTTTGTGGTGTTTTGTGCTGTTTTTGCCCCCTGGATAGCTCCGTACCCGGAGCATGCTGGTCCTTACGTGAACTACGGTGAGGCGAATCGCCCTCCTTCTCTTGAGCACCCTTTTGGAACGGATATCTTTGGTCGAGATGTCTTAAGCCGTGTCTTTTTCGCCTTTCGATCCTCGCTCCTTATGGGTGTCGTCGTTTTGGCCATTGTTGTCCCGGTAGGGGTGACGCTGGGGCTTTTGGCTGGCTATTTCAAGGAATCCTGGATTGACGTTCTTATCATGCGCATTACCGACATTTTCCTCTCTGTCCCTCCCCTTATCCTTGCCTTGGCAATCACCTCTGTCCTCAAGCCCAATCTCACCAACGCTATGATTGCTGTATCAGTCATGTGGTGGCCCTGGTATACGCGCCTTGTCTATGGGATGGCTACGTCCTTACGGAATGAGTACTTTGTTCAATCGGCGGAGCTCATTGGAGCAAGTAGGTACCACATCCTTTTTCGAGAGATACTCCCCAATTGCGTGTCCACTATCCTCACGAAAATGACCCTCGATATGGGTTGGGTCATTCTCATCGGAGCAGCGCTGAGCTTTGTAGGATTAGGTGAACAACCGCCCAAGCCTGCTTTGGGAACGATGGTTGCTGATGGGGCAAAATACCTTCCTGAATACTGGTGGATTTCTGTTTTCCCTGGTCTTGCGATTATGCTTATCGTTCTCGGATTCAACCTTCTTGGCGATGGCATTGGAGACCTCTTTTCGCTGGAGGAAACCTAAAATGGAGGACGTGCTCCTTGATGTCCAGGATCTCGTCGTGCACTTCCGTGTGTATGGGGGATATCTCCAGGTCCTTGACGGAGTAACTCTCAGAGTGCGGCCACAAGAAAAAGTTGGACTTGTAGGGGAGACAGGGTGTGGAAAGACAACTACTATGAAGACCATCATGGGGATTTTGCCGCAGCCTCCAGGTGTTGTTCGGGGAGGGAGGGTTCTCTTCAAGGGTCGCGATGTGCTCTCCATGCGCCCACAAGAGCTTGAGCGCCTGCGGCGGTCGGGAATTTCCATGATTTTCCAAGATCCCACCGCAGCACTCAACCCAGTTTTTACCATAGGGGAGCAACTTGAGGATGCTATCCGGTATACTCTGGGGAGGGTCAATCGCACTTCGTTACGGGAAAGAGCGATTGCGGCTTTGCAGAGCGTTGTCCTCCCTGATCCCCTGCGCATTCTTGAGAGCTATCCGGTGCAACTTTCTGGAGGCATGCGTCAGCGAGTGTGCATTGCTCTTGCCCTTGCCTGTCCAAAGGAGCTTCTCATTGCCGATGAACCGGGGACATCACTTGATGTTACCATTCAAGACCAGATTCTCCGACTCATCCATCAACTGGCTGAGGAACGGCGGATGGCGGTGATTTTGATTTCCCACTCCCTCGGAGTCATCAGGGAGTGGACGGAGCGGGTGTACGTGATGTATGCTGGAACCATCGTAGAGGAGGCGAAGACAAAAGAACTCTTTGCTCAACCTCTCCATCCCTATACTCGAGCTCTTATGGCTTGTGTTCCAAAGCTCACCGGGGAAGGGATTGCTGAAGGTATCCCTGGGCGCATTCCCGATTACTTCGACCCTCCTACGGGGTGTCGCTTCCATCCCCGCTGTCCCTACGTCATGGAGGTGTGTCGCAGAGAAAGACCAAGACTCTTTGCGGTGGACGAGAGTCACCACGTTGCCTGTTTCCTTTTTGGGGGAAGGCCCAATGCATGAGCTTCTTGTCGTCGAAAATCTCCAGAAGTTTTTCCCCACTTCCCGAGGAGTCGTGAAAGCAGTGCACGGTGTGAGTTTTACCATTCACCCTGGGGAGACCTTTGGATTGGTGGGGGAGTCGGGTTCCGGGAAAAGTACTGTGGCGTACATGGTTATGGGGATGTATCGTCCTACCGGGGGTCGGATTCTCTTCAAAGGTCAGGATATCACCATGCCCCATTCGCGGCGTCCTCTTGCCCTCAAGAAGGACTTGCAGATTGTCTTCCAGGATCCTGGATCATCACTCAATCCCCGACGCTCGGTGAGAGAGATTCTCGAACTTCCTCTTCGGGTCCATCGCCTCGTGGATGGGAAGACAATCCAAAAACGGGTTGAAGAGCTCCTGCGTGCTGTAGAGCTTCCTCCTGAGTATGCTGAAAAGTACCCTCGAGCTCTTGGTGGGGGAGAAAAGCAGATGGTGGCTATTGCCCGGGCACTCAGCACCGAACCTTCTCTTCTTGTCCTTGATGAGCCGACTTCCGCTCTCGACGTCTCTATTCAGGCGAAAATTATCAATACCCTTGTGCGTATCCAGAGGGAACGAGGTTTAGGATATCTTTTCATTACCCACGATTTAAGCCTCATGCGGAACATTGCCCACCGGGTGGCCATTATGTACCTTGGGCGTATCATGGAGCTTGCACCTGCTCAGGTCTTTTTCGAAAGACCCCTTCACCCCTACACGAGGATGCTCCTTTCCTCAATTCCTGTGGTTTCCGAGGAAGAGGAGAGGTTGAAGCCTGCAAAGGTGCTCTCAATCGGAGAGATTCCAAGCCCCATCAATCTCCCTTCGGGATGTGTTTTCCATCCTCGTTGCCCTGAGGCTTGGGGAATGTGCCGAGAAAGAGAGCCAGAGATGGTCGTGGTGGAACCAGGGCATCTGGTTCGATGCCATCTTTTTGGGGGGAGAGATGGTTCAAAAAAAGGTTCTTTTTGAGGTTATCGCTTCAGGAGGTATTCTGTTCCTTTCTTTTCTCACTTCCCAATGGAATTTCCTTCTTTTCCATACCGCCATAGAGCTCTATTCCGTTATCGTCGCGGTGCTCATTTTCGTTATCGCTTTTTCTTCAAAACACTTGGTCAAAAGCGGCTACTTCCCCTTCCTGGGAGTAGCCTATCTCTTCGTCGCTTTCCTCGATTTTGTGCATACCCTGGCGTACAAGGGAATGCAAATTTTTCCAGGGATTACTGCCAATGTGCCCACGCAGCTTTGGATTGCTGCCCGGTACATGGAGAGTGTATCCTTATGCGTTGCTCCTTTCTTCCTTCAATCGCGGTTGAAGGTACTTCCTGTTTTCCTTGCCTTGACCCTTCTTACTGCTTTGAGCATTGCTGCTGTTTTCGTATGGGGTATTTTCCCTGATTGCTATCTTGAGGGGTATGGTCTCACAACCTTCAAGAAAGTGAGCGAATACATCATTTCGGGAATCCTTGCTCTTGGTGTCCTCATCCTGTGGAAGTTTCGGAAACACTTCGATTTTTCCGTATTTCGCTTCCTTGTGGCCAGTATACTGAGCACCATAGGGAGCGAACTTTTCTTCACCTTTTACGTGAGTGTGTACGGAATATCCAATGTCATTGGGCACCTTCTGAAACTCCTCTCTTTCTACCTCATCTATAAGGCGGTTGTTCAAGTGTCCCTTGAAGCACCTCATCGCTCCATCTTTTTTGACCTCCTTCGGGAAGCCCAGCAGTTCCAAAGTTACATTGAACACGCGGGAATCCTCTTCCTTGTTCTCGATAGGGACGGAAAAGTGGTGCTGATCAACCGCAAGGGGGTGGAAATCCTGGGATATCCTCGGGAAGCGATTGTGGGGAAAGATTGGTTTGCGAACTTTCTCCCCGAGGATGTGCAGCGGGAAACGAAGGAATACTTCTTGAAGCTTCTTGCCCAAAGCTGCTCCCAAGAGGAGGTTTACCACGAGAATCCTATTAAGACCCGGCATGGGATTCGCATCATGCGGTGGCACAACACGTTGCTCTGCGACGAGAAGGGGGAGACGGTTGGCATTCTTTCCTCAGCTGAAGATATCACTGAGGAGAAAATTCGAGAGATACGGCTTGCTCATTTTGCGAGTGTCGATGCCCTCACTGGGGTGTACAACAAGCGTACTGGGTATGAGATTCTTGAACGAGAACTTTCCATTGCCCTTTTGAAGAAGAGCCCCTTGGCTGTCGCCTTCGTTGACGTGGATCACCTGAAGATGGTTAATGATACCTTCGGACATCTTGAGGGAGATGCTTACTTAAAGGTTGTTGCACAGGTTCTGAAGGAATCTGTCCGTAAGTCAGACACCGTGTTTCGCTTCGGAGGGGATGAGTTTGTTCTCGTTTTACCGCAATGTACGGAGGGGGAAGTTTGGAAGATTTTCGAGCGAGTTGAGGAAAAACTCCGGGTCCTTACTCAAACGTTCCACAAGGCGTATGCTATGTCGGTGAGCTTTGGTGTTGCGGTTTTTGACCCGGAACGTCCATCATCCCTTGAAGACCTCCTTGTACAGGCCGACAACGGCATGTATGCCATGAAAAGTCGGAAAGCCCTTCCCTCGTGAGGTTTTCATTGCTTTTCAGTTGACGGACAAAATGGGAAGGTTCTATAATCTTCTTTGCCCTGCGAGAGTGGCGGAACGGCAGACGCGCTGGACTTAGGATCCAGTGGGTAAATACCCGTGCGGGTTCAACTCCCGCCTCTCGCACCAGTTTGATTTTTCTGCAGAAGACGAGGAGAAGCTCTCTTGGCGTTTCGCCGTACCAGAGAGGGTAGGCCCTCTTGATTCCTCTGGTGGATTCCTTCTCGTGACGGTCAAGGTGGACCTTCAGACTTTCCACTGGGGAAGCGACAAGAGTCCTTGTGCTTCTGCTGCTTTGAGGAACCTGGCTATGGCTTTTTCCTTTTTCTTTGCCTCCACGATGACATCGACTCGTTTTCCTCCGGTCATTTGTGCCAGGTCTAAGACATCTTTGAGAAAGACCCAAGAGCCGTGTGTACCAAAACGGTGTTCTCTTTCTGGCGGGGATGAGAGGTGGAACTCGGGAATGTACCCATTCCACGTTTGGAAAACCCTGGCAATGTCGAAGGAAGAGGGGTGGAGTCGGTGGTGATAGAAGTCAAAGACCATAGGAATACCAGCCTTTTCAGCAAGCTCGATGGTTTCCGCTGCAGAGAAGACCTTCTCATCGTTTTCTATGGCGAGTCGTCTCCGAAGCCAGCTGTTTTTCTCTACGACCTGGAGGAATCTCCAAATAGAAGTACGCTTGTCCCCATAACTCCCACCTCCGTGGATAACCACTTTACTTTCTGGTCCTGCTCCAAGAAGGTCGAGAACCCAGAAGTGGTAACGGAGCTCTCAGAGCGCTGCCTCAACAACGTTTTGTTGTGGAGAGTTGAGCACAGCAAATTGTCCTGGGTGCATGGTGAGGCGGATGCCACTTTGGGCGATGTGTTCTGCCGCCCTGGTGAGCATTGGTTCAACTGCTCGAAGCCAGTGTTCCTTGAAGGAAGGATGGGAAGCAAAGGGGACAATATGAGACCCTATGCGGAAAATCGAAAGCCCCATTTGGGACGATATCTCTACAAGCCATATAAGGTCTTGGATGTTTTTGGAGGCAAACTCAAGCACCTTATCTTTGTTCAGGGAGGCAAGACGCATTTTTCGATTGGTGGTGATTTTCCCATCAGCGGTCGAGCAAAAAAGCCAAACCCAAGACCTTGTAGAATGATTGGGTTCCCACTCATCCTTCCGCTCCCCCTAAAGCCTTATCGTATCTCCCATTATACCTTCGCTCTCTATGGTATAATGCCCCCAGGGTGAGGCAAATGGCGCAGGGATTTTTCCAGGAACTCCTGGCGGGCGTGGAGACAAGGTGGCGGGAAGTCCTCGAGCATCCTTTTCTCTTGGAACTTGCAGCGGGTGTGCTTCCTAGGGAACGGTTCTTTTACTATTTGAGTCAAGATGATTACTACCTCGAGGATATGCTTGCCGCAGTGGGAGGGCTTGTCGTCAAGGCGCGGGAGAAGGATCTCCGCCGCTTCGCTATTCGATTGCTCCATGAAACTGTTCAAGGGGAGATCGCAATGCATGAGATGCTTGAGAGAGAAGAGGGATTTACGGTGCATCCACCCTCGTGGGTAACCCTGGGGTATGGGGATTTCCTTGTACGGACAGCCTTAACCGGTGAGCCTTTCGACATTCTCGTTTCTCTTGCTCCTTGTTTTGTAAGCTACCGGGATATAGGGATCCGGTACGTGCGGAGGCTTACGGAGAATACTCCAGCTTTGTACCGTGCTTTCTTCGCATCCTATGCCGGAGAAACGTATGGGAAGCTCGTAGAGGAGTTTCTTGTCTTCCTTGAAAAGGAAGCTCTTCGGGCATCTCCTCTTGCGAAGGAGAGGGCTCATGCGCTTTTTGCAAGGGCGACGGAGTACGAGTGGCTCTTCTGGGAGGAGAGTTACCGTTTTCTCCCTTCCTAACCTAAAGGGACGGAGGAGGATTCGAGGTGGCGAAGATTCTCAAAAAGGAAGTACTCACTCCGCAGATAAAGCTTATGGTTGTTGAGGCACCCTGGGTGGCAAAGAAGGCCAAACCGGGGCAGTTCGTCATTGTACGAATTTGTGAAGAAGGCGAACGCATTCCCCTCACCATTGCCGATTTTGACCCCCTTCTTGGGACGGTGACCATTATCTTCCAGGAAGTTGGGAAAACCACCATGATGCTTGGAGAGCTCAACGAGGGAGATGATATCCTCGACTTCGTTGGACCTCTGGGGCGGGAAATTGAAGAGAAGTATTTTGGACACGTGGTGTGCGTGGGTGGGGGTGTAGGGATTGCGCCAACGTATCCTAAGGCAAAGGCGTTGAAAGCATGTGGAAACCGGATAACCTCTATTATCGGTGCCAGAACGGCTCACCTTCTCTTTTGGGAAGACAAAATGCGTGCAGTGAGTGACGCCCTCTATGTCACAACTGACGATGGAACCTATGGGGAGAAGGGATTTGTGACTCACGTTCTTGAGCGCATTCTGCGGAATGAAAAGGTTGACCTTGTGGTTGCGGTCGGTCCTGTCATGATGATGAAAATGGTGAGTCTCCTTGCCAAGAATCATGGGGTGCCTGTCCTTGTGAGTCTTAACCCCATTATGGTTGATGGGACGGGGATGTGTGGATGCTGCCGGGTGACGGTTGATGGACAGTGTCGGTTCACCTGTGTTGATGGACCGGTATTTGATGGGTGGAAAGTGGATTTTGACGAGCTTTTAGCACGGCAGAGGACGTACCTTGAGGAAGAACGACGAGCCTTAGACCTTTACCTTGCGGAGAAGGCAAAGGAGGAAGTTACCCATGGCTTCTGACCGTCTCTTTGGTCGGCCGAAGATGCCACAACGGCCAGTAGCCGAACGAATTCGTGATTTCTTCGAGGTTCCCCTTGGACTTCCAGAAAGTGTGGCGGTTGCCGAGGCTCGTCGATGTCTCCAGTGCAAAAAGCCTTCCTGTGTTAAGGGATGTCCGGTGGAAATTGACATTCCAGGATTTATCGGACTTCTGGCGGAAGGAAAATTTGACGAGGCTATTGCCAAAATCAAGGAGAAGAACAGTCTTCCAGCAATTTGCGGCAGAGTCTGTCCTCAAGAGGATCAATGTGAGAAGGAGTGTGTTCTTGGCAAGAGGGGGCAACCCATTGCCATAGGATACCTTGAGCGGTTTTTGGCTGACTACGAACGTGAGAGAGGGGTACAAACCCCGCCTTTGCCTTCGCCTATCCCCAAGAAGGTCGCGGTTATCGGTTCTGGTCCTGCAGGACTTACTTGTGCTGGAGAACTTGCCAAAATGGGATACCAGGTAACGATTTTCGAGGCTCTCCACGCTCCGGGAGGGGTGCTGATCTACGGGATTCCAGAGTTCCGCCTTCCTAAGGTCATTGTGCGTCAGGAAGTGGAGTACGTGAAATCTCTGGGTGTGGAAATTCAAGTGAATGCTGTTGTTGGAAAAACCTTTACCCTTGAGGATCTCCGGGACGCTGGGTATGAAGCGTTCTTCATTGGAACAGGTGCTGGGCTTCCATACTTTCTCAACATCCCGGGAGAGAATCTCAATGGTATCTACTCAGCAAATGAGTTCCTCACCCGTTCCAACCTCATGAAGGCCTACCTGTTCCCCCGCTACGATACACCTATAAAGGTTGGGAGGAGGGTTGCAGTTATCGGTGGAGGGAATGTAGCTATGGATGCGGCACGAACTGCCCTTCGACTAGGGGCGGAAGAAGTGTGCCTTGTGTACCGCCGGACTAAAAAGGAAATGCCTGCTCGTATCGAAGAGATTGAGCGGGCAGAGGAGGAAGGCGTAAACTGCATTATCCTCACCACGCCGGTGCGTTTCATTGGCAACGAGAATGGCTGGGTCACTGGGATGGAATGCATCCAAATGGAGCTTGGAGAACCGGATGAGTCAGGAAGACGTCGCCCAGTTCCTGTACCGGGGTCAGAATTTGTGATTCCCGCAGATACCGTTGTCGTGGCTATTGGTCAAGGACCGAATCCTCTGTTCCTTGAGACTGTCAAAGGTCTTGCGTTGAACAAGCGTGGGTATATTGTCGCTGACCCGGATACGGGTGCCACGAGTCTTCGAGGCGTTTTTGCTGGCGGGGACATTGTTACCGGGGCAGCAACGGTCATTTCCGCCATGGGGGCAGGGAAAAGAGCTGCGCGGGCCATTGACCGGTTTTTCAAGGACCCAGGGAGTTTCCCCCAGTGGAGGTGAAGCAATGGAAACGGTAGATCTCCTCGTCATCGGAGGTGGACCGGCAGGATATGCGGGAGCCCTTCGAGCGGCTCGTAAGGGTTTGAAGACTGTTCTTGTGGAGGCCAGAGACCTTGGAGGAACGTGTCTGAATCGTGGCTGTATTCCGACGAAGGCTCTGTTTAAAGCTCAAGAGGTTATCCATACGGTGCGACGGGCACAAGAATTTGGGGTTTTTGCGGAGTACCGGGGGCTTGACTGGACGAAGGTTCTCGAGCGAAAGAAGAGGATTGTCCGCCAGCTCACTGGGGGTGTTCGTTTTCTCCTGGAGAAAGCAGGAGTTGAAATCGTCCAAGGTTTTGCCGTTTTTGCTGGGGAACGAATGGTGCAAGTCCTCTGGGATGGGAAGGTTGTTCGCGAATTCCAGCCCCGTTTCGTCCTCCTTGCTTCGGGTTCTCGCTCGGCATCGTTGCCCGTTCCGGGAGGGAACCTTCCAAAGGTCATCGACAGCGAGAAGGCTTTGGATCTCCCAGAACTTCCCAAAAGCCTTGTGGTCATCGGTGGCGGCGTCATTGGCATGGAAATGGCCTGCATCTTCCAGGGATTTGGAGTGGAAGTTACGGTCATCGAAATGATGCCCAAAATTCTTCCCCCTGTGGATCGGGAAGTAACTGATCTCCTCACTCGCCTCGTGGAACGGCAGGGTATGAAAGTCTATGTGAACGCGCAAGTAAGGGAAATTCGGGAGAGCGATGGGAAACTCGAAGTCATTTACGCGCAGAACGACATGCTTCACACTGCTTCGGGAGAATATGTCCTTGTTGCTGTAGGCCGGATTCCTCAGGTGGAAGGTATGGGGCTTGAAAATGTTGGCATTGCCGTGGAACGAAAGGCGGTGGTAACCGATGCGACTCTTCGGACCTCCCTTCCTTGGGTGTACGCGCCGGGTGATGTGAACGGCAAACACCTCCTTGCCCACGTGGCTTACAAAGAAGCAGAAGTTGCGGTGGAAAATATCTGTGGAGAGAACGTCACCATTGACTACCGGGTAGTACCAAACTGCATCTTCAGTTTTCCCGAGATTGCTTCAGTTGGCTTGACTGAAGACGAGGCGAAAGAAAAGGGTTATACGGTACGTTGTGGTCGGTTTCCTTTTAGGGCCAACGGTAAAGCTGTGATTGAAGGGGAAATCGAAGGTTTTGTGAAGATTGTGAGTGACGCAAAAAGTGGGGAAATTCTTGGAGTGCATATTATCGGTCCTTCGGCCTCAAACCTTATCGGAGAAGGGATTCTAGCCATGTACCTTGAGAGTACACCTTATGAACTTGCTTCTGCCATCCATCCTCATCCTACCCTTTCGGAAGCGGTGATGGAGGCGGCCGAAGCGGTCTTTGGCGCTCCACTGCACTTTATGGAAGGAGGGGGTCGTTGATGCACATTCCTGAGGACCTCTTGTACACCCCAGAGCACTTTTGGGTTCGTAAGGAAAACGGCACAGCTCTCTGTGGTATTACGGATTACGCACAGGGAGAGCTTGGGGACGTGGTTTTTGTAGAACTCCCAAAGGTGGGTACAAAGGTTCAAAAGGGTGAGCGCATTGGTGATGTGGAATCCATAAAGACGGTATCCAACCTTTATGCGCCCCTCTCTGGGGAAATCGTTGCGGTGAACGAAGAGCTTGCCTCCAAACCTGAGCTCCTCAACCAGGACCCGTACGGCAGAGGATGGATTTGTCGCATCCAGTATGCGAACGAGAGTGAGTGGTCTACACTCCTTGACGCCTCGGCGTACCGGGAGCGGATACGATAGTGTTTTTGGGAGCTCTTCGGGTTCTCCGGGATCCCCCGCTTTCGGGGCACGAAAACATGGCGCGGGATGAGGCTCTCCTTCTCGTTGGAGAGCTACCAACGTTGCGGTTTTTTCTGTGGCGTGAGCCAACGCTTTCTCTTGGACGGTACCAGAAAACTCAAGAGGTGGATTTTGCCTTTCTCGAAGGGGCAGGAATTCCCTTGGTACGACGGCCAACCGGTGGGCGGGCCATCCTCCACGGGGAGGAAGTGACGTTTAGCCTTTTCCTTCCAAGGAATGAGAAGCCTTACACGCATCGTGCGCTCTATATGGTTGTCCGGGAAGTCCTTCGGAGAGCCTTTGCTGATATTGGCATAACGGTGGATGCCCCCTCCGTTGTTTTGCCTTCGGTGCATTCTCCTGCTTGTTTTTCCCTCTCCCTGCCTCATGAACTTGCTGTTGCTGGGAAGAAAGTGGCTGGAATTGCCCAGGCACAGAGTCGTCGGGGGAACCTCTTTGAGGGGTCCATCCCTTTCCGTCTTGATCGGGACCTTTTTGCCTCATGTTTCAGGGAAAAAGAAAAAGTCCTTCAAGAGCTCTGTGCAGGCGCTGTCGGTCTTTGGGAGATACGGAGTGATCTAGCAAAAGATGAGTTTGTTGAAGCCCTGGTTGCCCACTTTGGGGCGCTCTTTGCGGAGACATTTTCTGGCACATGGGGGGAGAGAGAGCTTTTTGAGGCTGAGAGGCTTCTGAGAGAAAAGTATAGCCCTTGCTCTCCTTATCATTGTGAACGGTAGAGGACTTGAAAGAGGGGGGCTTGCCAAAAAAGGGGGAAGTCGCTAAAATTGATAGCGAAGCGCGGGGTCGTGGTGTAGCCTGGCCTAACACGTCAGCCTGTCACGTTGAAGATCGCGGGTTCAAATCCCGTCGACCCCGCCAGAGGTGCCGAGATAGCTCAGGTGGTAGAGCGAAGGACTGAAAATCCTTGCGTCCCCAGTTCGACTCTGGGTCTCGGCACCATAGTCGTTGGATGAGCGGAAGTAGCTCAGGGGTAGAGCATCACCTTGCCAAGGTGGAGGCCGCGGGTTCAAATCCCGTCTTCCGCTCCAGTTCAGGCGGCATAGCCAAGCGGCTAAGGCAGAGGATTGCAAATCCTTCATTCCCCGGTTCGAGTCCGGGTGCCGCCTCCAGAGAGCACGAGGTGGGCGGCTAGTTCAGAGGGAGAACGCTTCCTTGACGCGGAAGAGGCCACTGGTTCGAGTCCAGTGTCGCCCACCAGGATTCCAAAGCGCCACCCTGGGGGTTTGGCGCTTTTTCTTTTATTGGGGAGGAAAGTGCGATGGAGAAACGACCCGAGAAGGCCCTTGCAGCGGTAACCGAGGATGGTAAACTTGTTGACCTCAACAGGGTAGCGGAAGAGCGTGTTGTTCGATACGTTTCTTTTGATGATCGGGAAGGAAAGGAGATTTACTGGCACAGTACCTCTCACGTTATGGCGCAAGCGGTGAAGCGGCTTTTCCCTGGGGCAAAGCTGGGTATCGGCCCGGCAATTGAGGAGGGTTTCTACTACGACTTTGACTTGCCGAAGCCTCTGAGTGATGAGGATCTTCCTCGGATTGAAGAAGAGATGCGTCGCATCATAGCAGAGGATCTTCCCTTTCAACGAAAGGACATGACCAAAGAAGAAGCTCGAAAGCTCTTCATGGATCGGGGTGAGACGTATAAACTTGAGATTCTTGAGGAGATTGAGGACGAGGTAGTGAGCGTCTACGAGCAGGGAGAGTTTGTGGATCTCTGCCGTGGGCCACATGTGCCGAGGACCTCGTATATCAAGGCTTTCAAGCTTTTGAGTGTTTCTGGGGCGCATTGGCGAGGAAAAGAAGGGAACCCTATGCTGCAGCGAATCTACGGGGTTTCCTTTGACAACGAAGAGAAGCTCAAAGCGTACCTTGAGCGTTTAGAAGAGGCAAAGCGTCGCGACCATCGCCGTCTCGGGAGAGAGCTTGACCTCTTCAGCCTTCATGAGGAGGGTCCGGGATTCCCCTTTTTCCATCCCAAAGGCATGGTGGTCATCAATACGCTCTTGGACCTCTGGCGGCGGGAGCACCGGAAGCGGGGATATCAGGAGATACGCACTCCTATTCTCCTTGAACGGAGCCTTTGGGAAAGGTCTGGACACTGGGACCACTACCGGGAGAATATGTACTTTACGAAGATCGATGAACGGGATTTTGCCATAAAGCCAATGAACTGTCCGGGTGGGATTCTCGTCTTCCAAAGTCGTCTGCGGAGTTACCGGGAGTTGCCGCTTCGTCTTGCAGAACTTGGTATTGTCCATCGCCATGAACTCTCTGGGGTTCTCCATGGGCTTATGCGAGTGCGTTCGTTCACCCAGGATGATGCCCACATTTACATGGAGCCACACCAGGTGAAACAGGAAATCATCGGGGTCATCGACCTTGCCCTGTACTTTTACCGTCTCTTTCGCTTTGAGTACGAGGTGGAATTGAGTACGCGTCCTGAGAAGTCTATCGGTTCGGACGAGATGTGGGAGATGGCTACGCGTGCCCTGAGGGAGGCGCTTGAAGACGTCCAGATTCCCTACACAGTGAACGAGGGTGAAGGGGCGTTTTACGGTCCTAAGATTGATTTCCATCTTCGGGATTGCCTTGGACGGAGATGGCAATGTGGCACCATACAGCTCGATTTCGCTATGCCCGAGAAGTTTGACCTTGTGTACATCGGTGAGGATGGAGGAAGGCACCGTCCAGTCGTACTCCATCGGACCGTACTTGGAAGTGTTGAGCGTTTCTTTGGCATTCTCATCGAGCACTTTGCGGGAGCTTTCCCTGTTTGGCTTTCTCCGGTCCAAGTTGTGGTGCTCCCTGTTGCAGAACGCCACATCCCCTATGCTCGGGAAGTGGAGCAGTTGCTCGCGGGTCATGATATTCGGGTGCAGTGTGATGAAGAAAACGCTACTCTTGGGGCAAAAATACGGAGGGCGGAGCTTGAGAAAATTCCCTACGTTCTCGTAGTGGGAGACAAGGAGGTTGCCAACCGCCAGGTGAGTGTGCGACGGCGCCGAGAAGGGAATCTAGGTGCTATGGAGCTTGGAACGTTTCTTGAGCGAGTGCTGCGGGAGATCGCCGAAAGGGTTGTGGAGTAAGGCGTGGAAAGAGAGACGCTGCATCGAATCTTCTGGAATGCCCATGTCCGGCAGGAAAGGCTCCGAGATCGGGATCCAGAGAAAAGGGTACACACCGATCTTGTGCTCCGGGAAATTCTCCCTTTCGTGAGAGAAGGGGTTAGAGTCCTCGACGCAGGGGGTGGATATGGACGGTACTCGCTTGAGCTTGCCCGAAGAGGGTGCTCGGTGGTGCACCTTGACCTCTCTCCTCGGATGCTTGAAGAAGCCCGAAGAAAGGCCCGCGATATGGGTGTGGAGGACCGTATCACTTTCCTCCCCGGGAAGGTCCAGGATCTCTCAGCTTTCGAGGATGAGTCCTTTGACCTTGTGCTCTCTCTTGATGCCCCGGTATCCTATGCCTATCCCGAGGAGAAGCGCGCTCTGCAAGAGCTCTGCCGGGTGACAAGGAAAACGCTTATTGTCTCTGTGGTCAACCGCTTAGGGCAACTCCCTGTGGCCTTGGCGCTTGAAGCGCGTTTCCGGAAGGACTTTGCCCTTTCTTGGAGGTTCTTGAGAGAGGGGAACTGGGACCATCCTCCCCTCTTCCAGGCGATGGAGGAGCGTATGCCTTTCCTGGCTCGCTTTCTTTTTCCACCCCTTCATGCGTTCTTGCCGGGGGAGATTGTGGATGGGATAGAAGCTTTTGGCTTGCAAGTACGGCGGGTGGTAGCTACTGGATCACTTGCGCGACTTCTGCCAAGAAGGACTCTTCGGAGTATTATGCGAAACCCAAAGCTCTACGAGGAGTTTCTCGAGCTGTCTCGGTTGTACGATGGGCAGTTCGAAATTCTCGGTGTGGGATCACGGGTTGCCTCTGGATTGCTTGTCGTTGCGGAAAGGGAGCGTTAATGCGTTGGTTTAAAATGACCGTCAGGGTCCGAGAGAAAGACCCATTTCTTCTCTGGCTTGCAGAGCATGGTACTCGGGGTGTTTGGGAAGTAGGTGATGGCATCCTTGTGGCTTATGGACTTTCCCCTTTTCCCGAGCCTCCTTTGGAGTATGTGATTGAGTGGCAACAGGAAGAAGAGGAAGAAACGGACTGGGAACAGCGCTTTCGTGAGGGTTTTCCCACGGTGTGGATTGGGGAAGATATCGCTGTTCGTCCTCCCTGGGAGGAGCACTCGGGTGCTCCCTTCGATATTGTCATATACCCTGCTTTTGCTTTCGGTACCGGACATCACCCAACTACAGCCATGTGCCTTCGGATGATCCGTAAGTATCTCCAAAAGGGCATGGCATTCCTCGATGTGGGTACGGGTTCAGGGGTGCTTGCTTTTCTTGCCTACAAAATGCAAGCTTCTCCTGTTGTCGCCTTGGACTGCGATCCTCTTGCTTTGGCCGAATTCCAAAGGAACGCGGTGCTCAACGGTATTCCTCTTGAAGCGGTTGATCTCCGTTTGGGGAGTATCGAAGCCGTCTCGGGACTCTTTGATTGCATTGTGGCGAACGTAAGCCTTCACTTCCACCTTGAACACTTGAAAGACCTTGTTGTTCGCCTCCGAGAAGGAGGGTATCTCATCCTTTCGGGCTTTGAAAGGAAAGATTTCCCTCTTCTCGATGAGCGGGCAAAGCCTTGGCCCTTGAACCTTGTGGACGTGGCGGAAGAAGCCTCCTGGATGACGGTAGTGTACACCCTATGCTATGATAGAGCAAAGTGAGGTGAGTGAATGGTTGCGGGTTGCCTTTGTGTATTCTGGGAAGGATAAGCGGCTTGTGGCGGTAACAAAGTACATGATGGAACTCTGCGAAAAGGCTGGGTGCTTGGTAAAATCGGTAGAAGTTGAAAGCGTGACCTCCCCTATCAACTTTCGGCCCTTTGATTTGGTCCTCGTGGGAGCGCAAGTGGTGAGCACTTTTGGAGGACAGATTTCGCAGGAGGTCGTGAATTTCCTAAATAGTGCTACTGGTATGGAGGGAAAACGATCTGTGGCTTATGTCCTCCCTGCTCTTTTTGGGACCGACAAAGCGCTCAAGCGACTCATGGCCTGCATGGAACGGCTTGGTGCCTTTGTCGTGGATTTTGAAGCGGTACGAGGGACGAAGGAGGCGGAAAACCTCATTGCTCGGCATGTGAGGAGGGGGTAATCGTGGAGGAGAGACGGGAGACGATTCGAGACGTTTTTGAGGAGTTCATCTTTGGACCTTTGGGAAGAGTCCTCGATCCTTTTCTTGGCGAAGAAGCTCGTCAACACCTTACCAAAGCGCGGGTAGAAATTCTCAAAGCTATTCGAGCGTTCATCGATGCAGAAATCGAACGTATTGAGAAGGGCAAAAGGCAAGAATAAAATGGTGCGCGGTGCTGGATTCGAACCAGCGACTTCCACCGTGTGAGGATGGCACTCTTCCGCTGAGTTAACCGCGCACGCTGGGAAAATTATAAACCGATTCCGCTCAGAGGTCAACTCGTTTCAGAATGTTGAAGCAAGAGGGGAAAATATATATAATGACCCAGGATTCCTGGGAGACTCGCAGAACTGGGGAGAGCGGCAATGAGCTATCTCGTTCTTGAATCGCTCAAGGAGAAAATCGGTGAGGCCCTTTCGTTGCTCAGTCCTTCTTCAGGACAGATTGACTTTGTGGTCGAGCCAACGCGGGAGAAAAGACACGGGGATTTTGCTACCAATGCCGCTTTTCTTCTGGCCCGCACGTTGCAACGCCCTCCACGTGAGGTCGCCCAAGACCTCAAGAGACTCCTTGAGCCACAACTTTTAGGCGTTGCGCGGGTAACGGTGGCTGGTGGCGGCTTTATCAACTTCACCCTTGAGGATGCCTTTTTGCTTGAGCTTCTTGGGAGAGTGCTGGTTGAGGACGAACGCTTTGGGGAAGTCGATATCGGAAAGGGAAAGAAAGTCCAGGTTGAGTTTGTGAGCGTCAACCCCACAGGACCTCTCCATGTGGGTCATGGGAAATGCGCCGCCTTTGGGGATGCTGTAGCAAGGATTCTTAAGAAAGCTGGCTTTCAGGTGGAGAAAGAGTACTACATCAACGACGCAGGGAAACAGATTGAACTCCTTGGTATCTCTCTGGAGGTACGGTTTAGGCAGCTTCTTGGAGAAAACGTGGACATTCCGGAAGGAGGGTACCGGGGAGAGTACCTTGTAGACATTGCCCAGGAGCTTCTTGAGGAACGTGGTGCAGGGATTCTCGAACTCCCTGTAGAAGAGCGTACCAAGCTCTTTCGGGAATATGCGGTGGAGAAAATCCTTGCCGAGATTCGGAGAGACCTTGATGATTTTCGGGTCTTCTTCGACGTGTGGTTCAGCGAGCGTTCCCTCTACGAGAATGGAGAAGTAGAGTATGTCCTCTCTCTCCTCCGAGAGAAGGGATATACGTATGAACAGGATGGAGCTTTGTGGCTTCGAACAACACTTTGGGGAGACGACAAGGATCGGGTTCTCATCCGGGAAAATGGGGCACCAACCTATTTTGCCTCTGACATTGCGTACCACTGGAATAAATGGAAGCGAGGTTTTGCAAGGGTTATCGACATCTGGGGGGCCGACCACCATGGATACATTCCAAGGATGCACGCGGCAATGAAAGCTCTGGGGCTTCCGGAGGACTTCTTGGAGATTTTCATCGTCCAGTTTGTAACCCTCCTTCGGGGTGGACAGCCAGAGCGTATGTCCACGAGACAGGGAGAGTTTGTGCCTCTCCGTAGCCTCATTGAAGAAGTTGGGGTGGATGCCGCTCGGTACTACTTCCTCATGCGCGATCCGGAAACACACCTTGAATTTGATGTGGAGGAAGCAAAGCGACAGTCTATGGACAATCCAGTGTACTATGTGCAGTATGCGCATGCTCGGATTGTCTCTGTTTTCCGTGAAGCGAAAAAACGTGACCTTTCATGGGTATCATTCCAAGAAGCCTTGCGATTTGGATTCGAGAACGAAGACGAGCGCAACCTAGCGAAAGCCATCGTGTATTTCCCAGAGGTGGTCAAGCAGAGCGCGCTTCTTAGACAGCCGTACCTCCTTTGCAATTACCTCCACGACCTTGCGGGGTCTTTCCATTCCTTTTACAACCTCCACCGGATTCTGGACCCGGAGAATGTGCCGCGTATGTCGTTCCGTCTTGCACTATGCCGCCTCACCCAGATTGTTCTGCGCAATGCTTTGGAGCTTCTTGGTATCTCGGTTCCTGAGAGCATGTAAGCGAGGTTGGGAGCATGAAGCCTGCAGGAAAGTACATTTTTGTTACGGGTGGGGTTGTCTCCTCCCTTGGTAAAGGCATCACTGCAGCCTCTCTTGGGAGAATTCTCAAAAGTCGTGGTATCAAGGTAACCATGCAGAAATTTGACCCGTACATTAATGTTGATGCTGGGACAATGAACCCATATCAGCACGGAGAGGTTTTTGTGACCTATGATGGGGGGGAGACGGACCTTGACCTTGGTCATTACGAGCGGTTCATTGATGAAGAACTCTCCAAATCGAGTAATGTCACCACAGGGAAGATCTATAGTTCGGTGATTGACAAGGAACGACGAGGGGATTTTCTCGGTGCTACCGTTCAAGTCATTCCCCACATCACCAACCAGATTAAGGAAGAGGTTTTTCGTTTGAGAGAAGAAAGCGGTGCTGATGTCTCCATTGTTGAAATTGGGGGGACTGTTGGTGATATTGAAGGATTGCCTTTCCTCGAAGCCATCCGGCAGATTAAAAATGATATCGGCAAAGACAACTGCCTCTACGTTCACGTTACCCTTGTTCCCTACATAGAGGCAGCAGGAGAACTCAAGTCAAAACCCACACAGCACAGTGTCAAGGAACTCCGAAGCATTGGTATTCAACCTGATGTTATCGTTTGCCGTTCTTCTCATCCTATTACCTCCGAGGTGATTGCGAAAATCGCCCTCTTCTGCGATATCGAGAGGGACGCTATTATCCCCCTCATGGATGTCCAATCGATTTACGAGGTCCCTCTTGTTCTTGAGGAAAGGGGAGTTGGAAATCTCGTTACCGCTAAGCTTGGTCTTGTCCAAAAGGAGGCAGACCTTCGAGACTGGTCAGACATCGTACGACGTATGAAAGAAGCAGAGGATACTGTGGTCATTGGCCTTGTTGGGAAATACGTAGAGTCGAAGGATGCTTACTTGAGCATCTGTGAGGCGCTGAAACACAGTGCTGCCTTCTTGGGGGTTCAGGTTGTCATTCATCCCATTGAAGCGGGAATGCTGAAAGAAACCAACGTCGGTGATGTGCTCTCTGGGGTGGATGGAATTCTCGTTCCAGGAGGGTTTGGGCACCGGGGTATTGAGGGAAAGATTGAAGCAGTGCGGTATGCCCGAGAACGGGGCGTGCCCTTTTTTGGAATTTGTCTTGGTATGCAGGTAGCGGTTATCGAGTTTGCTCGAAACGTTCTGGGATTTTCTGATGCTCACTCTACAGAGTTTGACCCGGAGACCTCTCATCCGGTCATTGACCTTCTCCCTTCACAACGCGGTATGCGGAACAAAGGTGGAACTATGCGTCTTGGCAATTACCGGTGTCTCCTTGACCAGTCATCGCAGAGTTTCTCCCTCTATGGACAGGGAGAAATCTGGGAACGGCATCGCCATCGGTATGAGCTCAACGAGCACTTTGTCGACTACCTGGAGAAACGGGGTATGGTTATGGCGGGATTCAATCCTGAGTACCAAGTGGTCGAAATCGTGGAGATTCCAGACCATCCTTTCTTTGTGGGAGTTCAGTTCCATCCAGAGTTTAAATCCCGTCCTAACCGTCCTCATCCCCTTTTCTTGGGGTTTCTAAAAGCTTCTTACTCGTTCCGCCAGAGGAGAGAGCGTCGTTGAAACAGGGCACTATTGGGGTTATGGATTCAGGCATTGGTGGGCTCAGCGTTGTTCTCGCGGTGCGGGAGCTTTTCCCTTCGCATTCCATTGTCTACTTCGCAGATCCACAGAATTTCCCCTATGGAGAAAAGGAGGCTTGGGAACTTTCTCGTATTGTTCAACCTGTGGTCGATTTCCTGGTGTACGGTATAGGGGTTCAGGCGCTTGTTGTGGCCTGTGGAACGGTGAGTTCCTTGCTCCTCCCAGAGCTCAGAACAAAGTACAGCGTTCCCCTCGTGGGAATTGTCGAACCAGCCTGTAAAGAGGCGCTCACTTACGTCCCCGAAGGAGCTATTGGGGTTTTGGCGACCCGTGCAACGGTCCGGGTGGGGTCATTTCGCCGTACTATAGAGAGGCTCCGTCCGGGAACCAGGGTTGTTGAGGAAGCTTGGCCAGAGTTCATTGCGGCAGTGGAACAAGGGACTTTCGATACCTTGGAGTGGAGAAGGTGGGTACGGGAACGCCTGGAAGTGCTACACGGGCAAGGTGTGCGGGGCATCATTATGGGTTGTACCCATTTTGCTTTCATTAGTGATTTCTTT
Organism: Candidatus Caldatribacterium sp.; assembly: GCA_025060675.1. GTDB lineage: Bacteria > Atribacterota > Atribacteria > Atribacterales > Caldatribacteriaceae > Caldatribacterium. The sequence continues at coordinate 21,264 of JANXBI010000022.1, read as the reverse complement.
AGGGAACTCTCCCAGGACCTCTTTCCAGTCATTAATCCTGCGGCAAGCTGCGCTCGAGAGGTCAAGGGAGTATTGCCAAAAGGTGAGTTTCAGGCCTCTCCATCGTTGATTGTTTTTGTGCGAGGAGACCGGGAACATTTCGTCCGTACGGTGCAGAATCTCCGCTTTTCTCTCCCGATGGAAGTGTTCTCTTTTGGCAACGTAGGTGAACGGGTAGCCTATGGATCGCTGTGATGGTGAGACGTACGTCTTTCGTTCCTTCGCTAAAATTAACTGGTTCCTGGCTATAGAGGGTCTCCGAGCTGATGGGTATCACAACATTGTCTCCCTTATGCAGCAGATTAACCTTTGGGACGAGATGCGAGTAACCTTGAGTGTCTCCGATGCGTTCTCTTGTAACCTCTCCATCCCCTTGGGGGAAGATGGTCTCCTTACCAGGACGCTTTCACTTCTTCGGGAAGCGTTTCCAGAGCTTGCCCGATTCCGCTTCAGCATAGAGCTTCATAAGGCGATTCCTCCTGGAGGGGGCCTTGGGGGTGGGAGCAGCAACGCTGCTACGCTTTTGCGCTTTCTCCCTCGCCTTGCAGGCTACAGCCCCCGCCTTGAGGAACTCATCGAGCTTTCTCTCCTCCTTGGGTCGGATATCCCCTTTTTCGTCGTCAACGTTCCCTTTGCTTTAGTTACGGGGAGGGGTGAGCATGTGGTTCCCCTTGCCCCTTCACCCCATCGTTATCTCGTTCTCCTTTTCCCCTCTTTCCCCGTATCCACTGCCTGGGCCTACAAGAGGTGGGATATTTGGGGGAAAACCGGCCCAAAAGAGCTCGTGGAGTATTTCCTTGCCCATCTTGGGGAGAGCGAAGTTGAAGACGTGGTATGGAACGATTTTGAAGAGGTGCTCTTTTTGGAATACCCAGTGCTTAAGGAGTACAAGGATCTGCTGTTGCGTCTTGGTTGCCGAAGAGCTTTCGTCACTGGGAGTGGCTCAACCCTTGTAGGGATTGTGGGGAGTCGTAAGGAAGGGGAGGCTATCGTGGCGTACCTTACACGGAAGGGATTACGGGCACTGTGTACGGAAACTCGGACTGAAAGCGGAGGAGAAAACTATGCCTGATGCGCTCATCCTTGCCGGGGGAAGTCGTGAGGGAGTAATAGAGAAAAAATTTGGGGTTCTCAATCGGGCCCTCCTTGTCATCCATGGGAAGTTTATGATAGAGTATGTTATAGAAGCCCTCAGAAACGTGTCCTCGATTAGACGAATAGTTGTTGTCGGTCCAGTTCCTGTGCTTCAGACCCGAATTGGAGCCTTGGTTGATGCTGTTGTCGAAGCAGGAGACGACCCTTTCGCGAGTACGCTCAAGGGTCTTGAGGTTCTACAGACCGAAGAAAAGGTCCTTGTAGTCACAAGTGACCTGCCGCTCTTGCGGGCTGAAGCGGTACGGGATTTCCTTGCCCGGTGTGCAGAAGTGGTTGCGGATTTCTACTACCCGATAGTTCGAAGGGAAACATACGAGGCAAGAATCGGTGGGGGGAAGCGGACGTTTGTGTGCCTTCGGGAGGGGTGTTTTACTGGAGGAAATTTGCTCCTTTTGGATCCTAAGGTTGTGCAGGCAAAGAGGGACTGGATTGCTCGTGTGGTTGCGTTCCGGAAGAACCCCATTGCTATTGCTCGACTCCTTGGCCTGCGAACCATTATGAAACTCCTTTTGCGTCGTCTTACCATCCCTGATGTGGAGGAACGAGTAGCGTATATCCTTGGCGTGCGGGGTCGGGCGATCATCACGCCTTACGCGGAAATAGGTTTTGACGTCGATACCGTAGAACATGTGTCCTTAGCTGAGAAACTTCTTGAAGAAGAGAGAAGGGGAGGTTCATGCGGTGGTTGAGAACAATCACGTTGATATTGTGACGGAAGAGCGAGAAGAAGAGAAAAAGGAAGAGAAGAAGGTCGAGATTCCCCAGTATACTCTTGCCGAGCTAAAGAGGAAAACAAGCAGCGAGCTTGCTGAAATAGCCCAAAGCCTTGGTATTTCCGGGTACAGTCGGAAACGGAAAAACGACCTCATCTTTGAAATCCTCAAGAGGGGTGCGGAAGCCAAGGGGTACCTGTTCAGCGAAGGAGTCCTGGAAATCACTCCAGAAGGGTACGGGTTTTTGCGAACCGCTGACGATTTCGCCCCAAGCGAAAACGACGTATACGTTTCTCCGTCGCAAATCAAGCGCTTTGGCTTAAGCAGTGGTGACAAGGTCGCTGGCCAAGTTCGCCCACCCAAGGAAGGAGAACGGTACTATGCCCTCTTGCGCATTGAAGCTATCAATGACGAAGACCCCGAACAAGCGAAAAAGCGTCCTCTTTTTGAGAACCTCACCCCGATTTTCCCGAACGAGCAGTATATTCTTGAGACGACACCTGATGAAATCGCCACCCGTATTATCGACATTTTTGCTCCCATTGGAAAAGGGCAACGAGGGCTTATTGTGGCTCCTCCTAAGGCTGGAAAGACCATCCTCCTTGAGAAAATCGCAAATGGTATTACCGCTAACTACCCAGACGTTGTGCTCATCGTGCTCCTCATCGATGAACGCCCGGAAGAGGTTACTCAGATGGAGCGCTCCGTCAAGGGGCACGTGATTGCCTCGACGTTCGACCAGAAACCTGAGAACCATATTCGGGTGGCGGAGCTCACTCTGGAGCGGGCCAAGCGTTTGGTTGAAGAAGGGAAAGACGTGGTCATCCTCCTTGACAGCATTACCCGTCTTGCCCGTGCGAATAACCTCGTCGTGCCAACGACAGGGAAAACGCTCTCTGGAGGTATCGATTCCTCAGCACTCCATTGGCCAAAGCGCTTCTTTGGAGCAGCCCGAAACATCGAGGAGGGTGGAAGTCTCACCATCATCGCCACAGCCCTTATTGATACTGGATCCCGAATGGATGAGGTCATCTACGAGGAGTTCAAGGGGACAGGGAACATGGAGCTCCACTTGAGCCGTGCTTTAGCTGAAAGCCGCATATTCCCGGCCATTGATATCCATCGCTCTGGAACTCGTCGGGAGGAGCTCCTCCTGAAAAAGGAGGACCTTGAGCGAATTTGGATGCTCCGTCGTCTCCTCGCTAACGTTGATACCCAGGAGGCAGCGCAAATGGTCATTGAGCGTATGAAGAACACCCGCTCGAACCGGGAGTTCTTAAAAATCATCGATCAGGTCCTCAAAACGTCACGGTAAAATTTCTATTCGCCCCTTGACACCCCGTATCTCGCGTGGTACCCTAAGCGCAACACCTGCGCAGGTGAGTTTACGTTGAGGAGGCTCAATTCAATGGCAACAGGCAAAGTCAAATGGTTCAGCACCACTAAGGGGTACGGGTTCATCTCGTCCGACCAAGGTGGTGACGTGTTCGTCCACTACACAGCGATTGAAGGGAATGGCTTCAAGACTCTTGAAGAGGGTCAGGCTGTTGAGTTCGAAGTGCAGCAAGGCTCTAAAGGCCCTCAGGCTGTCCGCGTACGGAAACTGTAGGTTTCTGCACGGAGCATAAAGCCCACCACGAACGTGGTGGGCTTTTTCTTTTTGTGCTATAATTAATCCCACTTCGTCTTCGAGGAAGGTGAGGAAAGGAATGAAAAAGGGCATTCATCCAGAGTATGGGGAGACTCGGGTTATCTGTGCCTGTGGGAATACATTTGTGACGAAGTCCACAAAGTTTCCAGAAATTCGTGTCGAAATCTGCGCCAAGTGCCATCCGTTCTTTACCGGTCAGCAGAAGCTCGTTGATACCACAGGAAGGGTAGAGAAGTTCCGGAGCAAATACGGGGACAACTACTGATGTGTCCCCGCTGCTATGCAGGTTAGGCTGCTTTCACACACGCCTGAGCCGGAGAAAGCGATTGCCCTTGCTGCCCGGGTCTGCTATAGCAAGGTTCCTCCCCAGGATATTTCTCTTGAGAAAGCCCGAGCGCTTATCCGGGAGCTTTTCGCCCGAGGACATGAGTCGGTTCTGGAGCATGCTTCTTTCTCTTTTCTCATTGAGGGAATGTCAAGAGTCGCGTCGCACCAGCTGGTCCGGCATCGTCTCGCTTCCTATGCCCAACAGAGCCAGCGTTATGTGGACGTGAGGCACGTAGGGTTCGTGTGCCCTCCATCGATTGCCGCTCATCCTCGTGCTAAAATAGTGTTCGATGAGGTGGTTGCTCGAGCGCAGAAGGCCTATGAAGAACTCTGTGGGATTGGTATTCCGAAAGAAGATGCCCGGTATGTTCTCCCACAGGGGGTGGAAACGAACCTCCTCGTTTCTTTGAATGCGCGAGAACTCTTGCACATTCTCCGGCTACGCCTCTGTCGTCGGGCACAGTGGGAGATTCGTATGGTAGCTCACAAGATGCTCGAAGCAGTTCAAAAAGTGGCTCCAATTCTTGCTGAGCTTGCTGGTCCTCCTTGTAAGTTTGGGCCATGTCCGGAGGGTGAGAAGGGTTGCGGCGAGCCTTGGGGGACAACGTGAAGAAGGAATGTGATATTGGTGGGCAGGCGCTCATCGAAGGGGTAATGATGCGGGGTCCTCATCGTCTTGCGATGGCGGTGCGCCGTTTTGATGGAACCATTGCTCTTGAAGTCCGAGAAGTGGTTCCTCTGTCTCGGAGGCATCGCCTTTTCTCCCTTCCTATAATCCGTGGGATTGTGAGTCTTGTGGATTCTCTCGTTGTGGGGCTTCGAGCGCTTTCATACTCTGCGCAGGTTGCTTTTGACGAAGAAGCAAAGCTCAGCAGTTTCGATATTGGTATGGCCATCCTCCTTGCCTTTGGCCTTTTTGTTGGCCTTTTCATTGCCTTGCCGACTTTTGTGACCTCTCTCCTTGATCAGTTTTTCTCTTCGACGGTCGTGTACAACCTCGTCGAGGGAGGAATTCGGATTGGTATTTTCCTCCTCTACCTTCTTGTGATTTCCCAGATGAAAGATATTCGTCGGGTCTTTGAGTACCATGGTGCAGAACACAAAGCGATTTTCGCCTTCGAAGAGGGGGATGAACTCACCCCAGAAAGTGCTATGAAGTTCACTACCCGTCATCCCCGTTGTGGGACAAGCTGGCTCCTTGTCGTTATGGTGGTGAGTATCCTCATCTTTTCGTTGCTTGGAAGACCTGGGATTCTGGTACGCATTGTGAGTCGTATACTCGTCGTTCCCTTAGTCGCTGGCTTGGCGTATGAGGCGATTAAATTACTTTCCCGGAATCGGAAAAGTGTCTTGGCTCGCCTTGTGAGTCTCCCGGGTCTGTGGCTTCAGTACTTTACAACCCGCGAGCCAGACTATGCCCAGCTTGAGGTAGCCTTTGCAGCGCTTCGGGGAAGCTTGGGGGAGGATGTTGCCCCATGTGGCGAGAGAAGGTAAAGGCCATTGTTGCCCAATATCGGGAACTTACCGAGAAGATGGCTCATCCTGAGGTTATCCAGGACCTTTCCCGTTACCGGAGTTACGCCCAGACGGTTGCTGAGATTGAGCCAATTGTGGAAAAGTACGAGGAATATGAGCGAGTTGAACGAGAGCTTGAAGAGGATCGAGTACTCCTTCGGAATGAGCGCGACCCGGAACTTCGGGAGCTCCTTGAAGAGGAGATTGCTCACCTGCGGGAACGTCATGCGCAGCTTGAAGAAGAACTCAAGCTTATGCTCCTTCCGAAGGACCCCCGAGACGAAAAGAATACCCTTGTGGAGATTCGAGCGGGAACCGGGGGTGACGAAGCTGCACTCTTTGTTGCTGATCTCTTTCGCATGTACACTCGATTTGCTGAACGCCACGGCTTCCGGGTGGAGGTTATGGACGCAAGCCCCACGGAGCTTGGTGGGTTTAAAGAAATTATCTTCGCTGTAGAGGGGAAAGGAGCATACAGCAAGTTCAAATTTGAAAGTGGTGTGCATCGAGTACAACGTGTCCCGGTGACGGAGGCCAGTGGTCGTATTCACACTTCCACGGCTACAGTGGCAGTGCTTCCAGAAGCTGACGAGGTTGAAGTGGTGATCCGTCCTGAAGATATTCGAGTTGAGATTTTCCGAGCCTCGGGTCCTGGAGGACAGCACGTGAATACGACCGATTCCGCTGTCCGCATCACTCACCTTCCTACCGGGATTGTGGTGACCTGTCAGGATGAACGATCCCAGCACAAGAACAAGGCAAAGGCGCTTCGTATCCTACGGGCCCGTCTTTTAGAGCTGGAGCAGCGGGCGCAGAAAGAGGCCATCGATCGAGAGCGGCGAGCGCAAATTGGTACTGGTGAGCGGAGTGAACGTATCCGTACCTACAACTTTCCCCAGAATCGGGTGACCGACCACCGTATTAACCTTACTCTGTACCGTTTGGAGTCGGTTCTTGATGGCGATCTCGATGAGATTATCGAAGCTCTCGCTGCTGAAGAGCGAGCAAAACTCCTTGAGAAGGTCGGCTGAGGTGACCGTACGGGAACTCTTCCGGAGAACCGTGCGAGTGTTTCGGGAAAGCGGTATTCCCTTTCCTGCTCGTGAGGTACGTCTCCTCTTGGGGAAGCTTTTGGGGACGTCTCCGGCCCGGGTGTACCTTTTCTGGGATCGAAAAGTCTCTGAGAAAGAAGAAAACCTTTTTGCGGAGTTTGTGAACAAACGCCTTTCTGGTATCCCGCTCCAGTACGTTCTTGAGGAATGGGAGTTCTTTTCACTCCCTTTCAAGGTGCGTCAGGGTGTATTCATCCCAAGGGTTGACACTGAAGCCTGGGTGGAGGAGGCGGTACTCCTTCTGCACTTCCTCTCTGGGAGAAAGGAAAAGCTTTTCGTGTGTGACCTGTGCTGTGGAAACGGAGCTATAGGGCTTTCCTGTGCTTTTTTTGTTCCGGCTGTTTCCCTTTTCGGCGTGGACATCTCAAAGGAAGCCGTAGCCTTGGCAGAGGAAAACGCCCGGGTTCTTGGCCTTGCAGAACGGTCACGGTTCTTCGTTGGGGACCTCTTCACCCCTTTGACATCGCAGGGAGTCACTTTTGACGTTATTCTTGCCAATCCTCCGTATATTGCGGAGAGAGACTGGGAAGGACTCGAAGCGAGCGTTCGCTTGTACGAACCGAGAGAGGCTCTTCTTGGGGGTGTGGACGGTCTTGAGGTTATTCGAAGGATTCTTGCGGAAGCTCCTCTCTTCCTGGAGGATGGGGGGTTTCTCTTTATAGAGCACGATCCCACTCAAAAGGAGGCGGTTGCTCTCCTTGGGGAACGTTTTGGTTTCGCGCGTGTTCGGGAGATTTTCGACTATACTGGAAGTGTTCGGGCAAGCTTGTTCCAGGTGAGGAGGGAAAACCGTGCGGATTCTCATCGGTTGTGACCATGCGGGCTTCAGACTCAAGGAGGACCTGAAGGCGTACATTGCTTCTCTGGGACATGAGGTAGAAGATTATGGGGTGTACGAAGATACGCCCTTCGATTACCCGGATATTGCTTTCCGAGTTGCTGAAGCCGTCGTGCAAGGGAAAGGGGATCGGGGCATTCTCATCTGTGGAACGGGAGTGGGGATGTCCATTGCGGCTAATAAAGTTCGGGGAATCCGAGCGGCGCTGTGTCATGACGTGTTTTCGGCACGAACCTCCCGAGAACATAACAATGCCAACGTGTTGACCATGGGGGAACGGGTCATCGGTATAGGCCTCGCTCGGGAAATTGTGCGAGTATGGCTTGAGAGCGAATTTCAGGGGGAGCGTCATGCCCGAAGAGTGGCCAAAATCTGTGCCTACGAAGAGCGAGAAAGCTCGACCCGGGTGGGATGAGTACTTCATAGCAATTGCCCATCTTGTGGCAACTCGTTCTACCTGCATCAGACGCCAGGTTGGTGCAGTTCTTGTCAAAGACAAGCGCATCCTTGCCACCGGTTACAATGGCGCCCCGACGGGCATTGCCCACTGTACCGAGGATACCTGCCTTCGGAACGTGAAGAACGTTCCCTCCGGGCAGATGCATGAGCTCTGTCGGGGGCTTCACGCCGAACAGAACGTCATCATTCAGGCGGCTCTCTACGGGGTAAGCACGAAGGGATCAACCCTTTACTGTACGCATAAGCCCTGCATTCTCTGCGTCAAAATGCTCATTAATGCCGGTATTATCCGGATTGTCTATGAGAACCCTTATCCAGACCCCCTTGCGGAAGCGCTCCTTGAGGAAGCGGGTATTGAAGTTACGGTTTTCTTGGAGGGACAGAACGGTGCTTCGTGAGGCGCTCTTCTTCCCATTTCTTTCTTTCCTTTTTGCTTTAGGACTCACTCCTTGCGTTATTCGTTTCAGTGAGTGGCGGCGGTGTTTCGACCTTCCTGATGGGGAACGAAAAACCCACGACCGACCCATTCCTCGTCTTGGGGGGATTGGAGTCTTCGGAGCGTTTCTGGGAAGTCTGGCCTTTCTTGCCCTTTCCTTTCCCCTCACCATTTCGCCCTTCTTCCTCCTTGGTATCAGCATCATTTTTGCTACTGGACTTCTTGATGATGTCCTCTCTCTCCCTCCTTGGGGGAAATTCGCTGGTCAGTGCCTTGGAGGCCTTTTCCTCCTCGTGGGGGGTGTGGTTATTCGTTTCTTCACCCTTCCCTGGAACCATGTGGTGTACCTGGGATGGGTTGGGTATCCCCTCACGCTCCTTTGGATTGTGGGTATCTCGAACTCCCTCAATCTGATTGATGGACTTGATGGGCTGTCTGGGGGAGTAGGTGTTATCGCTGCCTTCACTCTTGGAATTATCGCTCTTCAAGAGGGGCGAATAGAACCCGCGCTTTTTGCCTTCCTTCTTGCTGGGGCTACTTTAGGTTTTCTGCTCTACAACTTTCCTCCAGCCAGAATTTTTCTCGGGGATAGTGGAGCGCTTTTCCTTGGGGGAATGCTTGCGGTGATTGCTGTTCAAGGAGCGGTAAAAAGTGCTGCTGCTTTTACCTTGGCTCTTCCCGCTCTTATTCTTGGCGTTCCTATTTTTGATACCCTCTTTGCCATTGTCCGTCGCAAGAAGAATCGTCTTCCTATTTCTTCCCCTGACCGAGGGCACCTCCACCATCGGCTTCTTGAGCGGGGATATTCGAAGCGTGAAGTAGTAACGATTTTCTATGCTATCAGCGCCCTCTGTGGGGGTATTGCTGTCTTCATGAACACGTTCCTTACCAACAGCACGTATTCCCTCCTGTTCTTTTTCCTTGTTGTCCTTTTCTTCGTGAGCTTTGGGAAGAACCTTAAGGTTACCGAACTCCCCGAGGAGAAGAAGCCCCTTGTCCGCCGTTAGCGTTGCTTTTGTCCTTGGGACTCGTCCGGAGATTGTGAAGCTTGCCCCCCTCATTCGTGCCCTCGAGAGAGAAGATGCGTTTGTGCCCTGGGTCGTCCACACTGGGCAACATCGGGAGATGGCCGAAGTTTTTTTTGAGGTTTTCCGTATTGTTCCCCGATACGACCTTGGGGTTATGACGGAGCGACAATCCCTCTTCTACCTTACGTCCCGAGTTCTTGAGGGTCTTGGAGAAGTCTTTGCAAAGGAACGGCCTGACCTTGTGGTTGTCCAAGGCGATACGACCTCTGCGTTTTGCGGTGCCCTTGCTGCCTTCTACTTGCAAATTCCTTGTGCCCATGTGGAAGCAGGTCTGCGTTCTTTCCACAAGTACAGCCCCTTTCCCGAGGAGATGAACCGGACGCTCATTGGGCACATCGTAGATCTTCATTTTGCTCCCACACCTCGGGCCCGAGACAACCTCCTGCTTGAGGGTATCCCAAAAGGACGCATATTCGTTACCGGGAATACGGTTGTTGATGCGCTTTTTAGCATTCTTGCTGCGTACCCCTCTTTCACCCACCCCCTCCTTGAGCGAGAAACCCAAAGTGGAATCACCATTACCGTCACGGCCCATCGGAGGGAAAACTGGGGGGAGGGGGTTGCGGAAGTGGCTCGGGCTATTCAAAGCATCGTTGCTGAACGCGACGACGTGAAGGTCTTCTTTCCCCTTCACCCGAACCCTTGCGTTCGGGATACGGTTGTGCCTCTTCTCTCCGGTCTTCCCCGAGTGTTCCTCCTTGATGCCCTCCCATACCCAGACTTTGTGCGTCTCCTCTCCCGGAGCCACGTGGTGGTGAGTGACTCAGGAGGGGTGCAGGAGGAAGCAGTGGCTTTGGGGATTCCGGTTGTGGTGACGCGGGATACTACAGAACGCCCAGAAGTTCTTGAGAGTGGCCTTGGGGTGCTTTCTGGGTGCAACCGAGAAGCTATCGTTCGGGAGGTTTTGGCTCTCCTCGGGAAACGTCAAAAGCGAGAGCGGAGGCTCGTTTTTGGTGATGGGAAGGCAGCAGAGCGTATCGTTCAAGTGCTTCGTTCGTTCTTTGGCCTTCCAGGGACGTTCCAGGAGTTCGTTCCCGAATAGCCTACGTTTTTGGTTTTTGGGGTAGGTGAGTTGCGGCTCGGAGACGAGCAAGGGACCGAAGGAGGGCTGCCTGAGCACGGGTGAAGTCGATGTTCGCAGTCCGTTCCCTGAGGCGACTTTCAGCGCGTCGTGCCGCTTCCTGTGCTCGAGCCACGTCAATCTCATGAGCTTCCTCAGCGCTGTGCGCAAGAACGGTAACCTTCTCTGGGGTGACCTCAGCAACGCCACCCCCTAAAGCGAAGTAGAGCTCGTCTCCGCTGACCCTTCGACAGTACAGAACTCCAATGGAAAGCTCAAAGAGGGCGCAGGTGTGTCCTGGAAGAATGCCTCGCTTCCCATCGGGACATTCAAAGATGAGGGAACGGGCGTCTGGGATAAGGATTTCCCGTTCCGGAGTGATGATAGAAAGCGCCATGGTCTTCATGGTTTTTTGAGTTCCTTCGCTTTTGCCTTAACCTGGTCGATTGTCCCAGTCATGTAGAAGGCCTGCTCTGGCCAATCATCGCACTCTCCGTTGAGAATCATTTCTACCCCCCTTAGTGTTTCTTCCCGGGGAACGAATTCTCCTGGGATTCCAGTAAAGGTTTCGGCGGCAAAAAAGGGCTGGGTGAGGAATCGCTGGAGCTTCCTTGCACGGTTCACGATGAGCTTATCCTCTTCGGAGAGTTCTTCAATCCCCAGAATAGCGATAATGTCTTGGAGTTCTAGGTAGTGAGCAATGAGCTTTCGGACCTCCTGGGCAAGGTGCACGTGCCGCTTACCCACAATCGCCGGATCAAGGGCTCGAGAGGTGGACTGAAGTGGATCAACTGCAGGGTAAAAACCCTGCTCGAAGAGCTTCCGAGAGAGGACTGTTATCGCATCAAGATGGGCAAAAGTGGTAGCTGGGGCAGGGTCGGTGAGGTCGTCAGCTGGAACGTAGATGGCTTGGACAGAAGTGATGGACCCATTGACCGTTGAGGCGATGCGTTCCTCAATCATGCCAATCTCTTCTGCAAGAGTCGGCTGGTATCCGACGGCAGAGGGGGTGCGTCCAAGGAGCGCAGAGACCTCAGCTCCTGCTTGCACGTAACGGAAGATGTTGTCGATGAAAAGGAGGACATCCTGGGACAACACATCCCGGAAAAACTCCGCCATAGTGAGGGCGGTGAGGGCAACCCGAAAACGTGCTCCAGGTGGTTCGTTCATTTGCCCAAAGACGAGGACGGTATGGTTCAGAACACCGCTTTTCTGCATCTGAATCCAGAGCTCGTTCCCTTCTCGGACGCGTTCTCCTACACCGGCAAAAACCGAAACTCCCCGATGCGTCGTCGCCGTACGATGGATGAGTTCCATGATGAGCACGGTTTTCCCCACTCCCGCTCCCCCAAAAAGCCCCGTCTTCCCTCCTCGCACGTACGGGCAGAGGAGGTCGATGATTTTGATGCCTGTTTCGAAGACCTCGGTAGAGGCAATCCGTTCTGTGAGAGGAGGAGCAGGTCGGTGGATGGGATGTTTGGTTCGTGCTCGCACCGGTCCTTTCCCATCGATTGGTTCCCCGAGGACATTGAACATCCGCCCCAAGGTTTCTTTACCCACTGGGACCATGATGGGCTTGCCAGTATCGTACGCCTTCACCCCTCGTTCAAGGCCTGTGGTGTCCTGGATAGCCACAGAACGGACTAAGCCTCCTTCAAGGTGGCTGTGTACTTCAAGGACGAGCGGTCCTCCGAGATTTTTACTATTTCGTTTTGGGATAAAGAGAGCATTGTGAATAGGAGGTATTTCCCGGGACGGAAACTCCACATCCACAACCTGTCCAATGACCTGCACAACAACCCCTTCGCTCACCATCTCACCCTCTAAGCCTCTGGAGGACTTCGGTTGCACTTGTTACCTCGTTAAGTTCCTCGGTAATCGTCTCTTGACGTTTCTTAGCGTAGAGGAGGAGGAGGTTGTTCAGGATTTCTCGGGCGTGGTTTGCTGCTGTGTCCATAAGGACGAAACGAGCAGCCTGTTCGCTTAAAAAGCTTTCGGCGAGAGCCTTGTAGAGCTTTCCTGCGACGTACTCAAAAAGGAGCGACTGGTAAAGACCTGAGGCGTCGCTCAAAAGGAGGTACCTTTCCCAGGTCGGGGAGGGAGCTATGGGAGGAGGGAGAATCTGTTCCACGCATGGTTTTCGCTCGCCAACGGATACATACTGCATGAAACTCACGTAAAGGTGCGTGAAGCGTCCTTCTTTCTCCATTCGGAAAATTTCGTACACCAGGTCACGAACATCTCGGTAGTGGGGCATCTGATGCACGGAAAGGGGGTGAAAGGCAACAACGTTCTCCTTGAGGTTCTTCAAAGCCCTCTTCCCCTGGGCTCCAAGGACGATTATTTGTGGATGGGGGAATTTTTTGTCCTCGAGGAAGCGAGAGATTTCCTGGGAGAGCATAGCGCTGAAACTTCCCACAAGACCTCGATCGGGAAAAAGAGCCACAAGGAGGGGTTGCTCGCTTCCAGAGAGCGTAGGCTGTGGTCCGAGGAGGGAAAGGACCTTCTCAAGCTGTTTCGTAAAGTTTCGTGCCCTTTCAAGAACACCTTTCCCCGTCCTCCAGCGAGCTGCAGAGATGGTCTTCATCGTATTTGCGATACGCTGTATCTCCCGAACAAGGGTTATCTGGCGCTTGAGCTCGATGAACTTGGCCATAATCACGTCCCCGCCAAGAACTTCTCGTTGAAAGCTGTGAGGACTTTTCGCATCTCCTCTTCAAGGTCTTGGGTGAGGTCCCGCTCCTTTTCCAAACGTTCAAGGAGAGGCTTGTGGTCACTGTACAGGTGGTCAATGAGCTGTTGTTCCCAGAGCTTTACCTGCTCAAGGGGAATGCTGTCGAGGAACCCTTGGGTAGCGGCAAAGACTTCCAAGATTTCAATACCCAAAGGGAGAGGAGCAAAATACGTCTGCGTCATGAGCTCAAGGACACGTTTCCCGTGCTCAAGCTGTTTTCGGGTGATAGCGTCAAGATCTGCACCAAAGCGGGCGAACTCCTCGAGTTCAAAGTACTGCGCAAGGTCAAGGCGCAGGCGTCGGGCAACTTTTTTCATAATCGGTGTCTGGGCTTCGCCTCCCACTCGGGAGACGGAAAGGCCAATGTTAATAGCCGGAAAGAATCCCTTGTTGCAAAGTTCGCTGGCCAGGTATATCTGGCCATCAGTGATGGAAATGATGTTCGTTGGAATGTACGAAGCGATATCTCCTTCCTGGGTTTCCACAATAGGCAGGGCGGTCATCGAACCCCCTCCTCGGGACTCAGCAAGTTGTGCGCTCCGCTCCAGGAGACTGGAGTGGATGTAGAAAATGTCGCCGGGATATGACTCGCGTCCCGGTGGTCGACGCAAGAGCAAAGATAGGGATCGGTAAGCTACGGCGTGTTTGGTGAGATCGTCATACACGATGAGAACGTCTTCTCCCTGTTCCATGAAATACTCTCCCATGGCGCAACCAGCGTAAGGAGCAAGGTAGACGAGTGCTGGAGGGTCTTCAGAAGATGTGGCGACGATGATGGTGTACTCAAGGGCCTTGTTCTGGCGGAGTACCTCAACAACCTGGGTGATGTTGGCCAGGCGTTGGCCTATAGCGACGTAGATACAGAAGACTCCTTTCCCTCTCTGGTTGACGATTGCGTCAAGAGCTATAGTCGTCTTTCCAGTGCGGCGATCCCCAATGATGAGTTCTCGCTGTCCCTTGCCAAGGGGAATCATGGCGTCGATGATTTTGATTCCGGTAAGCAGTGGCCGCTGCACCGGGATTCGTTCAACGACTGAAGGGGCGGGAGAGAAGACCCGTCTTTTCCCTCGGCAGGCAGCTCTCCCTTTTCCATCGAGAGGTTCTCCGAGGGGATTCACGATGCGCCCGAGGAGTTCTTCTCCCACAGGAACTTCAAGGACGTTTCCCGTTCGGAACACCGGATCCCCTGCATGGAGTACCGTATAGTCACCAAAAAGGATGCACTGCAAATGTTCTCGCTCAAGCCCAAGAACCTGTCCTTGGAGACCTCTTCTCCCAAAAAGGAGGACTTCCCCAAGCATCGCTCGACGTAGACCTCGGACACGGGCGATTCCATCCTGGACTTCAACGACCTCTCCAACCTCTCCGATTTCTGGCTCAGGCTGGTAAGTTGTAACAATTTCCCGAGCTCTTTTGAGAACGTCACTCGTGACCACCATGGGACAATTCTTCCTCCCCAAGGATTCGTTCACGAATTCGCTCAAGCTGCGTCTTGACACTGCAGTCGATGAGGAGCTCTCCCCAGAGGATAACCACCCCTCCAATGAGGGAAGGGTCTACTTCTTCTTCAATAACGAAGGGTTTTGTGATGATTCGGGAAAGCTTTGTGGAAATAATGTCCTTGTGTTCTTTGGTGAGGGGGAAGGGGGTCAAAACTCGTACCCGTTCTTCATCCTTCATGGGCGATTTCCATCTCCGCTTCGAGCCGGCGCACTGCTTCCTCAAGCATGTCTTCTATGATTTGCGTCTGAACTTCTGGGGTTATGTGAACCTTTAAAATCTTTTTGACAACCTCTTCCGAGATATCAACAACGTCTTCTCTGAGTTTGGCGAAAATCCGTTCAATCTCCCGCTGTGCTCGACGCTCGTAATCCCGTTTAATCCTTTCAGCTTCCCGATAGGCCTCCTGGATGATAGTCTCCTTGATTCTCTGAGCTTCCTTGTTGGCCTGATCAAGCATTTCAAGATACTTCGCTTTCAGGTTTTTGAGTTCTTCCTCAAGCTTTTTCCGTTCTTCCTCAAGGAGGCGTTTCTCTTCCTCGATGCGTTCAAGTTCCCCCCGAATGTAGTTTGAGCGTGCATCCAGCGCCTTCACCACAGGTTTGAAGAGGAAGCGGAAAAGGAGAAAGACTAAGGCCGCAAAGTTGATAACCTGGAAAATAATGCTTCGGTCAACACGAAGCATGGAGGGAGACCCTCCTACTTAAAAACGTATTTGAGAAGGGGATTAGCAAAAAGGAGAATGAAGGAGACGACAAGAACGTAGATTGCCAGAGATTCAAGCATTGCCAGGCCGACAAAAAGCGTCCTGCTTATGGGACCTGCTGCTTCTGGTTGTCGTGCAATGCTCTCAAGGGCCTGGGAACACGCTTTCCCTTGGCCTATGGCTGGGAACATTACCCCAAGGGCAATGGAAAAGCCCGCCGTGAAAACCGTGATGCAGAGGAAGAGTATTTCTCCTTGCATAACCCTCAGCCTCCTTCGCATTAGGGCACATTATACTCCTAATGCCCTGAGGATTCAACTGCTGCACTCAGGTACACTACGGTAAGTACTGTGAAAATGTACGCCTGGATGATACCTGTGAAAATGCTAAAGAGCATCATTGGCAAAGGCAGAAAAAGGGGAGAGAGGAGGAAGAGAATGGCAATGATGATTTCTTCACCCACAATGTTTCCAAAAAGGCGGAGGGCTAAAGACACCGTCCGCGTGATTTCGCTCACGATGTGGAAGGGGGCGAGGATTGGCGAGGGGGAAAGATAGCTTTTCAGGTAATTTTTAAGCCCTTTCGTTTTGATACCGTAAAAGGGAACCGCAAAAAACACCACAAGTGCCAGGGCAAGGGTGGTGTTGAAATCGCTAGTTGGAGACTTAAGCCCGGGGACAAGACCCGTAACGTCTGAGGTACCGATGAAGAGGGCAAGTGTCCCTACAAGGGGTAAGAACTTTCTTCCATTTCCTGGAGACATATCCTCAACAAGGTTGAGGATTGCTTCAACGAAAAGCTCAAGAACGTTCTGGAAGCGTGTTGGGACAAGGTGCATTCTCCGGGTCAAGAGGAGCGAGAAAAGCACAAGAAACCCCATGACAACCCAAGTAGAAACCACTGTCTTAGTCACTGGGAGGCCAAGAAAAACAAAGAGAACATGAGGATTAAGCACCTCTTCCACAGCTTCCCACCTCCTTGAAAAAGCAGCGCGCAAAGAACACAACTAGGCTAAAATAGCTCACCAAGAAGGCGATCATGAAGATATTGAGCTTTACCTGTCCGTACCGAAAGACGGTGTAAAGCCATGCGCCTGCGATGCTTTCCCGGAAGAGAATGCCCCGCCACGGGGAGTAAGAGCGCTTCTTTAGGAGTGTTTGTACCTCGCGGAGGATAAAGACAAGGAGGAAGAAAGCCAATGCCATTCCCCAAAGAAAGCTAAGGATGGTTGTGGTCATTGTCTCCCTTCTTTCGCTCCACTTCCCGACTTACCCGCATCAAGGTCTCGTAGAGATTGTAAAGACCAAGAGTGGCTCCCAGAGCGAGGAGAGACAGAGTCCAGGAGAAACCCAAGGGGTATTTCCTGTCGAGGTACTGTCCCAAGAAGACCCCAAAGAGTATGGGTGCTATCGTAACCCATGCAAGGTCCCATACCTCTCCGAGAATTTTCCATACGTTTCCCTCATCGAATTTTCTTTTCATGGGAGTATTATACGCTGGGAAGGAAAAATAGTGCCAGGCCGTTCTGGGGTACTTGAAAAAAGTTGCCGCTCTGAGTATATTATTAAGCGAGGAGCGGAAATAGCTCAGGGGTAGAGCATCGGCTTCCCAAGCCGAGGGTCGCGGGTTCAAATCCCGTTTTCCGCTCCAGTTCTTTTTTCTGAGCCCTCTCTGCCCTCAATGGTATTTGCCTTCTCCCGCTTTTTCTCCTATAATGTTCCTTGAAAGGAGGGGAGAAGATGTGGAGGAAGGCTCTTCAAGCTCTTTGTGTTGCTCTTTTCCTCCTTGCTGTTTCTGTGCTCTTGAGCACTGGATGTCAGCCTGTTGCCTCAGTGCCTGAAACCTCACCAGCAGCGTCTCCCGAAGCGTCACCAGGGGCATCACCAACAGGGATGGTAGGGCTTTTGTTCTGACGCATTGGAAAAACACGCGGTTAGAGTGCCCACCCTCTGGGGTTCACTTTTCCGTTAAAAGGGGTATTTTTCGGTGAATTGGGCAATCATCCAATCTGGGAAAAGGCGACGAACAGGGAGGAGCATCCAGTTGTACCATCCTGGGACGTAGATGACCTTCCCTCGCTCGTAAGCGCGAAGTGAACCCCGTGCTACGTTCTCTGGTTGCATCACAAAGAAACCCCTTTTTTGGCGTTTTGCGCCTCCTCGAGCACGTTCAAAGAACTTGCTCTCTGTAGGACCAGGGACGACGCAGAGCACGTGGACATTGTGACGCCTCCACTCGGCCCAGAGAGCGAGAGAGAGGGAGTAGACGTAGGCTTTCGTTGCGGCGTATACAGCGAAATGGGCAATCGGGAAAAATCCGGCGAGAGAACCAACATTAATGACGCCACCCCTTTTCCGTTCTGCCATCTGTTTCCCTGCGTGAAATGTCAGCTCAGTCAAGGCAACGACGTTGAGTTCAATGATTTCCCGGTACCGCGAAGGGGAAGACGTCAAAAACTCTCCATGTATTCCTGCACCAGCGTTGTTGACGAGGAGTTCCACCTCGTATTCGTGGAGTGCTCTCACCGCAGCATCCAATTCTTTAGTGAGATCGCACCGAAGGGGTACTACCTTGACACCGTGCGTTCTTTCAACTGCCGAGGCAACCCGACGGAGGGCAGTGTCATCCCGTCCAAGAAGGAGGAGATTTACGCCTCTTTTCCCCAGTTCGTAGGCAAAATGTTCGCCAATACCCGATGAGGCACCGGTGACAAAAGCCCAAGTTTTGGGTACTATCGCTGGCAATCTCTCACCCCCGAGGTGTTTACCGTATTGCCTTTGAGAAGAGGGCAAACTTCTTGTATGGAATGCCCCCAAGGGCTTCGGCCTCTCGGCGCATCTTCAGGTTGGCGGCGTTAATGAGAGACCCTTCTGCGAGCGTGTATCCACGTTTTTGCCCCTCCCTGAAAAGCTCAAGAAGCAGTGCTCTTGGAACCCCTTTTCCCTGGTAAGCAGGGATGACAAAGAGGAGAAACGCTCGCCCTCTTGTGATGTGCTTCCGACGTCGTAAGAGCTCTATCCATCCTATAGGGAAGACCCTCCCCCGCATCCTTTTGAGGATTTCGTTGTAGTCTGGCATGGCTGCGGCAAAACCAATTGGCCCTTCTTTTCCCCAGGCAATCTGGGCAAATCCCGGTGGGACAAACTTCCGCAGAGTCCTTGCTGCCTTGAGAATCTCATCGAGAGTGGGGGGTGTCAGGTAGTCGTACTCTAAGGAGAGGAGGGCACTTTCGAGAATACGCTGGATGGCCTCGAGTTCTTCCCTCTTGAGGTTATAATCCATGGGTCGAACACTGAAATTGTACTTCTCTTTTGCATACTCTATTGCCTCAAGGGATTCGGCAAAAGACATCTTGGTAAGGTCGTATCGAAAGGCAAGAAAGGTGTGATGCCTCTTAAAACCTGCGTTGAGGGAAAGTCGCTCATAGTACGGAGGGTTGTAAGAGGTGAGGATAAAAGGGGGATCGGTGAAGTTTTCCACAAGGAGCCCTCGGAAGTCATCCCCATTGGTTGGGGAAACCGGGCCTATGACAGATTCCATACCCTGCACTTTGAGCCATTCCTCTGCTTTTGTGAACAGAGCTTGTGCGACCTCCTCGTCCTCGACACACTCAAAGAGGGTTATATAGCCTTCCCTTTTGTCTCGGAGCTTGTTGCGTCTTGCGTCCACACCAACGGCTATTCGCCCCATGACCTCTTTTCCCACACAAGCGAGGAAGAAGGTGTGAGGACCATTCTGTAAAAGGAAGCTTTCCTTCCCCCAGAGGATGTGTCGTATGTCCCGCATAAGGAGGGGAGCCCAAAGGGGATCATACCGGTACAGGGTAAAGGGGAAGCGGAGAAAATCTTCCCGGTCCTTACTGGTTTTTACTTCCCGAATATCCATGGTGTCCTTGGTATATTTTTGCCTGTAGTGTATCTTGTCTCAGGGGGACATACAAGGGGGTAACTGTATGCGTGGGGAGTTTCTTGGCCCAAACTGGCTTCTCACCACTAAGGAAGCGGTATGGTTGTACCACGATGTAGCCCTGCCTTTCCGGAAATCCTGTGGTATTGTTGATGTCCATACACACCTGAGTCTTAGACAAATCTGTGAGAATGACTCTCTCCTCAACATCTGGAAAGCTGAAGTGGTGGACGAACGATATGGGAATCGGGACCACTACCTTGTACAGCTTGCTGCCAAGTTTCCGCCCTTTTCTTTCGATTTGGCGTATGGCTCATCCTTTTCTGATTTCGAGAAGTGGATGGTCTTAAGCGAGGTCTTCCCGTATCTTGAGGGAAATCATGTCTACCAGTGGATGCACCTTGATCTTCAGAGAGTCTTTGGGATTTTCGAACTTCTTGGTCCAGATACGGGGAAAATGATATGGGAAATCACTGAAGAAGCTCTCGCTCAGGAGACTATGCGTCCTCAGGAACTCCTCAGAAAGATGGGTGGCCGACTCTTTGCGACAACTGACGACCCGCTTGATTCCCTTGAAGACCACAAAAAGGCTCGAGAAACCTTTTCTGATATTGTCTTCATCCCGACTTTTCGTCCTGATGCGTACGTCAACATCGCCGATCCACATTGGCGAGAAAATGTCGAGAAAATCTGTTCGGTAACTGGTGAGGATACGACACTCCATGGGCTTGTTAGGGCGTTAAGGAAACGCCACGCTTACTTTGTAGAGATGGGTGCTCGGGCAAGTGACCATGGGCTTCTGGAACCTTTTGGTCTTAAAGTCTCCGAGTCGCGAGCGGAAGACATTTTTGTGAGAGCGTACGTGGAGAAAGAACGTTTTGCTCTCCGTTCTCCAGAAGTACGGGATTTCATCTCTTACATGATGCATCATTTCTTCGAGATGGACCATGATGCAGACATGGTGACCCAAATCCATTTTGGGGTTTTTCGAGATGCCAACGAATACCTTTTTGCTCGCTTTGGGGCCAACGTCGGAGGAGACGTTACCCTTGATAGCATTCAAGTTGTGGAGAATTTACGGCCCCTTATATCGCGTTTCTGTAGTGGATGCAACAACACTCATCGCCTCGTTCTCTATACCATGAATCCCGAGTACTTGCATGTTCTTGTGGCGTTGGCACGAGCTTTTCCTGGAGTCTACATTGGTTTTCCCTGGTGGTTCAATGATGCACCGCATATGATTGAACAAGCGTTGCTTGAGATAGCTAATTCCGCACTGCTCACATCTGTAGCAGGGCCTGTGGCCGATGGTCGGAAAATACTCTCTGAGGGGAGCCGTTTTGAGGTTTTTGATCGGATGATATGCAGGGTGGTCGGTAAACTCCTTGCAGAAGGTCAAGTTTCTCGTCAGGGTGCCGTACGCCTCGTTGAGGCTTTGATGTGTCGCAATGCAGTTCGGATTTTCAAACTTCAAATTGCAGAGCGAAGGCCTTAGCCCTTCTTTCAATCCCACTATGGTGCGATTGGAACGAACGTATTGCCATTTACGGTAAGAGGAACATAGACGCTTTCAATCCCACTATGGTGCGATTGGAACCACAAGAGGAATTGGAACTGTTGTGGTACTTACAGAACTTTCAATCCCACTATGGTGCGATTGGAACAAAAAGAGGTGAGTCACGTGAGAGAAAGGTACT
Source organism: Candidatus Caldatribacterium sp. (assembly GCA_025060675.1). Lineage (GTDB taxonomy): Bacteria > Atribacterota > Atribacteria > Atribacterales > Caldatribacteriaceae > Caldatribacterium. Next base: position 328 of record JANXBI010000022.1, on the reverse strand, counting down.
TCGGCTTTCAATCCCACTATGGTGCGATTGGAACTGCATTTTTTGCCACTGTCGAGCTGACGACCGCCTTTCAATCCCACTATGGTGCGATTGGAACCGAAATTGACCCGCTCAATAATATCTACGTTGTGAACTTTCAATCCCACTATGGTGCGATTGGAACATCGTTGTCAATCAACGTCGATCGTCGATCGACGATCTTTCAATCCCACTATGGTGCGATTGGAACGTGGTTTGAGGAAAACATTCTCGATCCCTAGATCAACTTTCAATCCCACTATGGTGCGATTGGTACATCTGTGTCAATCAACGTCGTTCGTAGTGAGAC
>JANXBI010000074.1 GCA_025060675.1 Candidatus Caldatribacterium sp. | reverse complement strand
AAGTGGTATACCAAACTCTGCAAAAATGCCCAAAAAGGGGGGAGGTTTGCCGCAAGGTTAGATGTCTAAGGATACGCATCATTGAGCCATTATGACAGAAATGGTATACCACGCGTCACACAAGGAAGAGAGGGCATTTTTCCTGGAATTCTTGCTATGATTTAAGTAAATGGAATCATTTTCTGGGTGTATAGCGCTATCCTCACTGGGTTTGAAAGCACAGTTTATCCTGAGTACCTGGAGAGGACTCGTGTCGTTGTGTTTCGGGAAGGACAATGGGTTGCAGGAAGAGGATAAAGTCAGTATAATTCTCCCGGGGAGGGGTGTCCGAACTGGCTAAGGAGCCGGTCTTGAAAACCGGTACGCCCTTGACGGGCAATGTGGGTTCGAGTCCCACCCCCTCCGCCAGGATTTTGTTCTGAGGCATGCCACGAGAAGTTCCTGCTTCGATGGATTTGGTTTTGCTGGCTCAATGGAATCCTCTCGGAGCTCCAATGGGTTGTGGAAGCTTGAGTTAGCACAAGGTTTTTTTGATTCTTCCAATCTTGCCTTTTCGACTCTTTTGCGCGGTGTACAATATCCCCAAGGGGGTAGGGATATGATTCTTTCGACGCTTGAGGCCATTCCTGGAAAAAGGGTAAGGGAGGTTCTTGGTGTTGTCTGTGGAAGTACTATTAGAGCACGCTGGATAGGGAAAGATATTGCTGCTGTGCTCCGGGCTTTTGTAGGCGGAGAAATTGTTGAGTACACAGAGATGCTACAGGTGGCGCGCAAGATTGCCCTTGAGCGGATGACTGCAGAAGCGGAGAAGCTGGGGGCTGACGCGGTTTTAGGTGTACGCCTCTCCACGAGTATGGTGATGAGTGGGGCTGCGGAAATCATCGCTTATGGGACTGCGGTAAAGCTTGAGGACCTCAACGGTGACTCAGCATCTCAATAACCAGGGTAATGCCAAGGAAGGCGGCAACAGCAAAGCCGAGGATGCCAAGGGCTCCAAGGACGCGCGAATAGGGGGAATTCGCGTAGATAAGAGATGACCCAATGAGGAGGGACCCAAGAATCATACTAAGGGCAAGGCGGGTGCTCATCCGCTCAATGCGGCGGTTCATGCCTTCAAGGTCATGGCTTTCCGCTTGAAGTCGTATTTTTCCTGAGATAGTATGGGCCAGAAGTCGATCAAGGCGGTGAGGAAGATTCTCAAGGAACTCTTTCCAGTCGAGGGCGTATTCCTCAAGGCGCTCGGTCAATCTTTCAGGCCTCATGGAATGGAGAACAATCCGTTTCAGAGTTTCCTCAAGGTAAGGAAAGACGTTGAAGGTAGGGTTGAGGAGGAGTCCTGTTCCCTCTGCCACCACGAGAGCACGCAAAAGTATGGAGAAGTGTGCTGGGAAGCGGAGACGGTGTTTCCGTGCCAAGTAGAAGAGTTCCTGTACCACGCTCTCTAATCGTATTTCTCTGAGGTCTGAGGCAACGTATCGCTCAACGACTTCGCTCACGTCAAGACGGAAAGCCAGAGGTGACGTGAGAGGGGAAAGGAGGAACTCCTCTTCGAGGATTTCTACGACACGCTCGGTGTTTTTCTCGAGGAGCGCAAAAAGCATCCGAACCATGTGCTCCCGTGTTGTACGGTCGATAACCCCCACTGTCCCAAAGTCAAGGAGGACAAGGTCCTTCTTAGTGGGTCGGAAAAGGATGTTCCCCGGATGTGGATCGGCGTGGAAGAACCCGTCTTCGAAAACCATCTTGAGAATGGCTGTTACTCCCTGTTTGGCGAGGTATTGACGGTCTTCCTCTCGGATGGAAGCAGGATCAAGGTGCGAGAGAGGAATGCCCTCTATGAGTTCGCTCACGAGGATTCGACGGGTGGAGTACTCTGGGAAGACTCGGGGAATGGTAATGCCGGGGAAATCCATAAAGTTTTCCCTAAAGCGGCGCATATTCTGTGCCTCGGCGAGGAAATCGAGTTCCCGGAGAAGGTGCTTGCGGAACTCGAGGAGGAGTTCATGGACGGGGAGGTGTTCAAGGAAGTTCAGGCGGTCGGCAAACCGAAAGAGTCCTTCAAGAATGGCAAGGTCCTCGAGAATAATTTCTTCAACGCCTGGTTTTTGCACTTTCACGGCGACTTCTATTCCGTTGGAAAGGCGTGCCCGGTGAACCTGGGCAATGGAGGCAGAGGCAAGAGGTGTGGGGTCAAAAAACGGAAAGATTCCCTCGAGAGGCTTCTTGAACTCGCTCTCGATGACCTGCCGTATGGATGCAAAATTTACCGGAAGGGTCTGGTCTTGGAGCTTGCGAAGTTCTCGGCAGTATTCCTCGGGGAGGAGGTCCAAGCGGGTGCTCAAAATCTGGCCAATTTTTATGAACGTGGGTCCGAGTTCTTCTAAGGCCAGGCGGAGGTTTTCTTGAGGGGGTCGAGCAAGCGTTTCTCGAGGCACGAGGAAACGAAGTCGCTCAAAGAGGGGAATGCGACGGGAAATGAGCGGCAAACCGTATCGGGCAAAAGTACGTAAAATTTGTCTGAGGCGACGGCTGTGGCGGAACATCATGGGTATACCTTGGCCAGAAAGTCTTGCACGAACTGACGGAGGGGGTGGATGAGGAGAGCGGCTCCCTGAGTGCGGCAGAGCATGGTAAACTTCTCCTGCTCAAGGTTGGTACCGAGGAATTTCGCTTCAGCCACGAGGTGTACCGTGAAATTCTTCTCCGCTTCAGAAAAGAAATTCAGCGTCAGGGTGAGATTTCCTTCCCACTGGCCCTCAGGGTTTTGTGTTACTTCGACCTCAGAGTATACGTTCCATCCACTCTTTTCTTGGGCTTCGCGCGCGTCGAAAGTGAAACGGATGATACGGTATCCAAGAAGTACGATTCCAGGAGCAACCTCCTTCATACCTGAGCCTCCGAAAACAGAGCGTTCTCAAGCTCGCGCTTGGTGACGAGACGGTCCCGCGTTGCAGAGAGGGAGATATTCAGCGAGGCTACGAGGTTAGCGCACCGGAGGACCATAGGTAGCGGATATCCACAAGCTAAGCCAAAGATGAAGCCAGCGTTGAAATAGTCCCCTGCTCCAATAGTGTCGGTCACTGGAACGTCGATAGTGGGGACAGAGAAGACCCCCTCCTTTGTGTAAGCAGTACACCCCTCTCTCCCTCTCTTAACGATAACTCCCTGTCGAGGAAGAGAGAAAATGGTGTCTCCACCGACACCTTCAAGCTCTTTTTCGTTGGGGAGGAAATACTCAAAGGATGAGAGGAGACCCTGGATTTCCTGGCGTGTCTCCGTCGTCCAGCCTTCAGGAGGCCATCCGGTGTCAAAGAGGATTGTGAGCAAGCATTTCTTCCTCAAGGTCGCAAGAGTCTCCGCGAGAACCTTGCCGCGAAGCCGAGGTGAGAGGAAATACCCACAAAGGAGGATGAAATCCCCGTCTTCGAGGTTGGGGAGTATACTCTCAAAGTGTTCTTTTGCCAGACATTCTTGGGCTCCCAGGTCGGTGAGAAAACTCCGTTCCTTGGTACGTGCGTTGGTCACACCTACTGAGATAGCGGTCTGGTAACCCGGAATGTGGAAGAGGAAATCGGTCTGGACCGAGGCCTTTGCAAACTGTTTCCTGATGTCCGCTCCCAGCACATCGTCACCTACCGTGGCGACGACAAATGTTGGTACACCCAGGGCTGCTAAGGCTAAAGCGGCGTTGCTTGCTGCACCTCCTGGGCGCATAACGTATCCGGGGATGAGGATTTCCGTTCCCCACTCGGGGTAATCAGGGATTCCTCCAAGGACAAGGTCAAGACTCACATTCCCCACAACGAAAGCCTTAGCCATGGCTACTCCCTGAGGGTCGTTTTCTGAATGAGAAAAGCTTTTCCTGGTTCAATACCTTTGTCCTCGGCAAGGGCGTAGGCAAAGAGCATCAGAGGGATGATGCTCAAGGCTGGGGCAAAGAGTTCGTTTGGAAAGTGCAAGGGCAACACTTCGACATTGTACCGCAACTTTTCGGCTTGCCCTATCAAGAAAACACCGACCCCCCGTGCGGCGAGTTCTTCGGCAAGCCGCACGAGGAGTTCTTGGGTTTTTCCAGGGAGGGCGAGAACCACCGCAAGCATGGTCTTTACGGCAAGCTCTAAGGGGCCATGACGGAATTGACCCCCTGAAAAGCTCAGGAACGTCTCTTTAGCACACTCATACATCAGGAGACATCCATGCCAGGCGGAAGCGAGAGTTGGTCCGCGGGCGATAATGACCTTGGTTTCGGCGTTTTTTGCAAACCCAAGGGCTTCGAGGACTCTTTTGGTCCACTCTGGAGCGCTTTCAATGAGGCGTTCTGCCTCTTCGGCAAGGAGCTCGAGGTCCAGGGAAGCATGGAGGAATGCTTCTTTGTCCTTTGCCTGGGCAAGAGCCCAGAGGTTCAGGGTTGCGAGCGTCGCGGTGTGGGTTTTCGTGGAGGTTACGGCGTACTCCATCCCACTTAGGATGTCGAATGCCCGGTGCACTCTCTGAGCGAGGGTGCTTCTGAGGGAGGACGTGAAGGCAAGGGTTCGAGGGCGGGAGGGGAGACGGCGAAGGATTTCAAGGACTTCGTAGGACTCGCCTGATTGAGAGACAAGAATAAGGGTGTCATCGTTTTGTATCCCTGGAAGGCCGTAATGGAGGAGTTCCGAAGCATCAATGAAGACAACCGGAAACCCTCGAGAGAGAAGGTAAAGGTATGCTGGATATGCCGCAAAGAGAGAACTCCCCATTCCCGTAAGGTACACTGTTCCCTGGTGGTCCTCATGCCAGGATGCAAACGTCTCTTCATTCACATAGGTTCTGGCGATTCGCCGGAAGACCTCAGGTTGCTCAGCAATTTCCCGGTAGAGCTGGTTCATTGAACTCTCCTCATTTCTTGGCAAGTTCTATGGTTTTTGTTCCCTTGGCAAGGACTCCTCGCAACGCATATCCGTACTTAGCGATGTCTTGTTTTATGTCTTCAGGTTGCCCCTCAGGGGTAGTATGCTTAGCCTCATACACGTAAACGGTGACGTTTTTCCCCTCAGCAAACTCAGGGATTTCCTCATCGATGTTCTCAAGGAGGTTCACCCGTCGGAAATCGCTCTTCCTGAAACGAATGACGAAGAAGGGTTGGCGGATTGTCAGGTTGATGGCTACTGGTTCGGTAAAGTACGTGTACTTGTCGTAATCGGTAGAGGCCTGAACGAAAATAGTTCCGTCTTGTCCCATCACCTCAAGTTCAATACGAACTTCAGGTACCCCGTTGCTTTTGAAGATGTCCATCTTTTTTACCCGTACTTTTTCCACTGCGCCAAAGGCAACACTACTCAAAAGTGCGACGAGACACAGGGCGATAATGCTGAACACCAGTTTCCGCATAATCTCGCCTCCTGTTGCTTTTTCTCCTTTCTCCATACTCTCCTTCGAGTGCGATTGTTCCCTCAGGGAAGATGGGGCCAAGGGTTCGTGACCTTTCCGTATCGGCGAACTTCGTAGTGGAGGTGTGGGCCAGTACTTCGGCCCGTATTTCCGACCTCTCCAATTTTTTGCGCCTTTTTCACCCAGTCTCCAACGTCCACCGTGATTTTCGAGAGGTGTCCGTACACCGTCTCAAAGCCAAAGTCGTGGCGAATGATGACGCATTTCCCATAGTTTCCGTTCCACCCAGTGAAAATGACGCGACCCTCCGCAGCCGCAACTACACTCCGTCCAGTTGGTGCGGCAATGTCCACGCCAGTATGCCAAGCTCGCCGACCCGTAAAGGGGTCACGTCGCCAACCATAGTTTGAGGAGATTCGTCCCCAAGTAGGCCAACGTGAAGGAACAACTTCAAGAATCCGGTCCTTTTTTGCGGCAAGGTCGATGATTTCTTCGAAGGCTTTTCGTCGAAGGAGCAACTCTCCTCGGAGCCAGAGGAGGGTGTCCTCAAGCATCCGTGTGGCAAGACCATAAGGAGTAGCAGGGATAGGGAGTGTTTGAGCAGGGAAGGGGAGAAAAGCAGCAAGTTCCGGGCCGCCCTCACCTTCGAAAGGATGAAGGCAGAGACCGCCTAGGAAACGGTGGAGAGGAATGCAGGTTTGGACGTCGGTTGTTGAAAGAGTGAGGGTTACTCCAAGGCGCTTGAGCTGAGACTGGAGGTTTTTCTCCATGATTTCCCGCACCTTTTGCTCGAGCTCTCTGAGGTTATTGAGTTCGGTGAGCACATTCTCGGCTTCTTTGGTGAGGTATTCAAGCTTTGCCTCCTGTTCTTTTTTCTGCGCTTCGAGGATAAGGAGGTTTTTACGCATTTCCTCGATTTTAGCCATAGTGGTGAAAAGCTCGTGCTTCATCCGCGCCTGGTACCAGAGCACTCCTCCAATCCCAAGGCCAATGCCCACACAGAGCACAAAGATCCCAAGAAGAAGCGTCTGCCACCGCAGGTGCACACGCTTCACCTGGCCCCGGAAAGGGCTGATCCAAAAAACCGTAAGGTGACGCTTCACCAGAACCCCTCCCTATTCCGGCCGCACAATGAGCATATAGATTCTCTTGAGGTCCTCAGGACCATAGTATTCAATGATGATTTTTCCCCTCCCAACCCGAACCCGTGTAGCAAGGTAATGGGTGAGGAGGTGCTCAACGTGCGCTTCTTCCCGGTCTTTTGGAGCTTCTCCTTTTGCTTTCCTCTTTTGGGCCAGCTTCTCAGCATCACGTACTGAAAGGTCACGGGCAAGGATTTCAGCAAGAAGGGCTTTTTGCTCGTCCTCGGGGAGTCCAAGGAGGGTTTTAGCATGGCCCAGAGAAATGGTGCCTCGGGCGACAAGCGCCTGGATGTCTTCAGGAAGTTCAAGAAGCCTCAAGAGGTTTGCCACTGTAGAGCGTTTCTTTCCAATGCGTTCGGCAATCTCTTCTTGCGTGAGGCCAAAAGTTTCGGCAAGCTTTTGAATACCTCGGGCGAGTTCTATAGGGTTTAGGTCTTCTCGCTGGAGGTTTTCAACCAGGGCGAGCTCGAGCTTCTTCCTTTCGTCGATTTCCTCTTCCACGATGACTGGGACAGTACGAAGTCCGGCCTTCTGCGCCGCTCGCCAGCGGCGTTCTCCAGCGACGATTTCGAAGCCTTGAGGGCTTCGACGTACAAGGATTGGTTGCAGGACGCCATGTTGGCGAATCGAAGCGGCGAGTTCTTCGAGGCGCTCTTCATCGAGAGCGGTGCGAGGTTGGAGGCTGTTGGGGTGAAGCCTCTCAATTTCCACTTCCTGAATGGTGCGGCTTCCGAAGAGACCTGCTCCAGGAATCAGCGCTTCAAGCCCCTTGCCAAGACCACGCTTTGTCATGGATTCTCTCCAAAACCTCCTCAGCCAGTTCTCGATAAGCCTGAGCGCCCTTTGAGCTTCCTTCATAAAGGGTTATAGGTTTGCCATAGCTTGGAGCCTCACTTAGGCGGACATTGCGAGGAATGATAGAGCGGAAGACTTTTTCACCGAAGACCTTTCGAACCTCGTCCACCACCTGTTGGGAAAGGTTTGTGCGGGGATCAAACATGGTGAGGAGAACCCCCAAAAGTTCGAGGTGAGGATTGAAAGCACTCCGCACCATGGCAATGGTGCTCAAAAGCTGTCCAAGGCCTTCGAGGGCGTAGTACTCACATTGGATGGGGACAAGGAGGAGTTCAGCAAACGTCAGGGCATTCAACGTTAGAAGACCGAGGGAGGGAGGGCAGTCGACGAGTATCCAATCGAAGGACGGGACAAGATGTTGCAGGCCCTTTTTGAGGCGGGTTTCCCTCTCCGGGAGAGTAGCGAGTTCTACCTCTCCTCCAGCAAGACGGATGGTTGAGGGAAGAAGCCAAAGATCCGTGACCTCCGTCTCTATGAGGAGTTCTCCAGCTTCAACACCGTTGATGAGAAGGTCATACACGCATTGCTTAAGGCTTCTGCGGTTGATACCAAGGCCACTTGTAGCGTTTCCCTGTGGGTCAATGTCGACGATGAGTACCCGGTGCCCTCGTTCGGCAAGGCATGCCCCAAGGTTCACACAGGTAGTCGTCTTTCCCACTCCGCCCTTTTGGTTGGCCACCGCAACGACTGTCCCCATAGGCGTTCCTATTGTAACATAAAGCTTTTTCCCTGCTCAACACGGGAAAAACCCAAAAAGAACGAGCGCCCAGCCCAAAGCGTTCCAGGCGAGTAACCCGGAAAAGGTGACCTCTTTTGGTTCAGGACGGAGAGCAAGAAGGAGCGCAGGAAGGAGTGAAGCATACGGGGCCGTAAGGCGAGGAACGAAAAGAGAGAGCGCGAGGATACCCCAAAGGGGTATAGCGTGGCGAAGTCCAAGGAAGGGGGATACCAGAAGGATGGGGAGGGCAAGAAGGATGTTCGTATCTGCAGCATGAGGGGGAACGACCCAACTTTGGAGGAAGGTTCCAAGGGAGCGTTCGGGATTTCGAAAAGGAGAAAGGGCATATCCCTCGTAGACCCAGCCGAAGAAAAGCCCCATGCTCTGGAGGATGAGAAAGGGTAAAGAGGCAATCACAGCCAATGTTCCTCGTCGAGGAAGGGACATGGGAAAGGCAAGCACCTCACAGAGCACGAAAAGCGGTAGGAGCCAGAATCCCAGGGGGTGGACACAGGCACCAAAGCCAAAGACAAGATTTCCGAGGGGGAGTTTTTCGTAACCCTTCTCTTGGGCACCTACAAGGATTGCAGAAAATCCAAAGGCAGCAAAAAGGGAAAAGAGGACCAAAGCTGGTCGGCTCAGAGCTCCAAGAAGGAATGCTGGAGAAGAGAGGACACAGAGTAGGGGAAGAGCGTTTCCTTGCCGCATTCCCACAAGGAACAAGAAAAAGGTGGCAGTCCATCCCGTGATGAGGGGAAAGTGTTCACGAAAGGAGAGGGCAAAAAGCAAGGGAAGAGGAGGGTGGGTGAGGAGGATTCCTTCTGCCGGATCCGGAAGGTACCGGACGGAGAGAGCTCGGAGAAGGAAGAAACGAACCTCTGGATGAGGACAGTATCTCCAGGTATTCAAAAGACCTAAGGAAATTGCTATACCGATTGCACCGTACAAGGTCTTAGGGTTATACTTCATTGTTCTTTCCTCTTGTGGAGTCCGTGTACGGTTTTTTCCCAGAAGAACGGTTGAGACAGGAGCTGTCCGATGCCCTTCCAAGCAGCGACACCGGCAAGCATCCAGTAAAAGGGGTTAAGGAACGCAAAGGGCAGAAGTGGGTCGAGATTTCGTCGGAACACAGCGAACATGGAGAAGTACACTCCGAGGAGGTTGCCCACGAAGAGATTCACCGCACCGATGCAGAGGAATGCTCGAGAGAAGAGCAAATCAAAGGCTGCACTTCGAGTCAAAAGCCAGCTGAAGAATACCCCCCAGAGGATGAGGGAGGCGGCATACCCCAGAGGGGTCCCGCCGATGAAAAGCCAAAGGGTTAGAAGTCCTCGAATACCTGAAACTCGAAGGACACGAAGGGGTCGGCGAGTATGGACAAGGAAAGTCATAAGGTATCCTTTGAGCCAACGGGAGCGTTGACGAATCCAGTTACGGAGACGGCTGTTGGCTTCCTCGTAGGTTGTGGAAGCGAGGATTCCCACTCGAAGGCCACGGTAGTGGGCCCGCATGCCGAGGTCGGCGTCTTCGGTGACGTTAAAGGGGTCCCATCCACCCATAGCCCGGAGCGCTTCAGTCTTGAAGTGGTTTGATGTTCCCCCAAGGGGGATAGGAAGGCGAAGACGGAAAAGGCCAGGGAGAAGATAGTCAAACCAGAAAGAGTACTCGAGGGTGAAAAGACGAGTGAGGATGTTCTGCGTGGGATTGTAGAAATTCAGAGCGGCCTGGAGGCAGATGTACTCTTTGGGGAGTTTTGAAAAGGCGATCACAGCCTTCTTGAGCTGGTCTTTCTCGGGAATATCCTCAGCATCGTAAATGGTGAGGAACTCGCCCTTGGCGAAGGCAAGACCAAAGTTGCAGGCACGGGGCTTGGTTTTCGGCTCCCCTCGGGGGATAAGGATGAAGCGGACGTTGTATGGGGGATGCGCCTCTTTGCAGGCGCGAATAGTCTCCGTATCGTCTTCTTCGAGGAGGAAGAGAACATCGAGCTTCTCCTGGGGGTAGTCAAGGGAACGAATCGAAGCCACAAGTTGCTCTATGACTTCTTTCGGTTCCCGGTGGAGAGGAAGGAGAACGGTGTATGTGGGGAGCGCATGGTTGTCGAGGGAGGCAAGGTCATCCTCAGTGACGCTGACTGATTCGACTGGTACTGTTCCTCCTATGCCTGCGATGGTCTTAAAGAGGACCTGGGCGAGAAAAGCAACGTTCATGATTGCGAAGATTGTGCGCAACGTAGCTTGAGGGGCAAAGAAAAGTCCCGCAAGGAGAGCAAAGAGCACCACACAGAGGACGGCCCACTGCCAAGGAACAAGAACGGAGGCAGCGGATTCCTCAGGAGAACGGAAGAAGAGCCCAGTGGTAGCCTCGGCAAGGAATCGCTCTTTGAAGAAGAAATGGAGGAGCCAGTCAAGTTCATAGGGAGTGATGAACATTTTGGTCACCGAGATTCCAGGAAACATTCGTTCAAGCCAGGCATCCTGGGCCTTATTCTCGGGAAAGGGGGTAAGGATTTCCAGAGTGCCATTGGTTATGCGGCGAGGGAAAAAGGCCAGACGGAGGAGTTCTGTCGGGTCACACCGGGAAACAATATCGCTATCGATGCTTGCCAAAAGTTCCCCAAGGTGTTTCCCGGCGTACAGTCGGTTGCCTTGCTCGGCTAGGGCTTCGTAGAGGGCCACCGGGTGCACGAATCCTCGGGAGATAAGGATTTCCCCAAGGAGTGCCCCACTCTCTCTTTGTATACGCAGGGCTTCTTCGAGCTGTTCCTTTTTGAGGATTCCCTGGGCAACGAGGATTTCACCAAGGAGCTTTCGGGTCATAGCGGTCGCGCACGGACAAGCTTTCGGTACAACACGAGACACCACACAAAGAGCGCACCAGCGGCACTGGCAAAGAGGAGGAGTCGCCAACGAACAAAAGCTTCCTCCAAAGGAGGTTCCGTTCTTACGGCAACACGTGTTTCTCCCCATCCCCTGGGGGTGAAGAGCGCAACGTTTCCGGTCATGTTGCGGAGCGTTTCAGCACCCTTGAAATGGGTGAGGAAGGCGCTGCAAGCTACATCCTTCCGTCCAAGAGGGATGAAGACAAGCGCTGGTTTTCCGAGGAGTTGCTGCGCAATGAGGGCTCCTGCTGGGGTGTCTAAGGAGAGAGAAAAGGTGGTCAGTTGAGGAAGGGGCGCAAGAGCAAGGGTTCCGTTCTTGAGAGAAGCAGGGATGGTTGAGAGGTACGTTCCATCTCTGTCGAAAACGAGGAAGTACTCTCGAAGTACCTGGGGTGGGGTAAAGAGGAAACGAAAGTCCCAGCGTGGTACCACCTTGGGAAGGGCAAAGAAAAAGAGAGACGGGAATGTGCGCCGCACTTGAGGGAAATCGTGCACTACTTCAAGAGCTAAGGGGGTTGTGTCGATTTCCCGGAGGGCGCTATAGAGCCGTGCCATGACTTCGACTTCTTCAAGAGCAGGTCTTTCGGGAAGAATAATCCAGGCCTTTCCAGCGAAAATCGTTGGGGCCTCAGCAAAGGTCACGGTGTCTTGGGTTCTCCGGAGGACGACGGAAAAATACGATTGTTCGAAGATGGTTGCTTCAAAGGGCATGGTCCCTCGCCGGCACTCGCCAACCTCGGGGAAGTACGAAAAGACAATGTCAAGGGTGTTCTCCCGTCCAAGGAGCCTTGGAGGAAGAAAGATAGTGTCTTTCTGGATGCCTCTCTGGGCTCTTTTGGTGATTTTTCGGGTGAAGACAAGGTTACCATTGAGGAAGACCTTAAGGAATGCCTCACCTCTTGGGGTCTCTGGGAGGGGTGTGCTTGTAGAAAAGAGGTTGAGGTAGAGCGCTGCGGGGACGCCTCCAAGGTCTGCAAGAGGAAAGTACACCGTTTGCCTGAGTTCTCCAATACCTCGGAGGGTTGTGCTCCGCATTCCAAAGTTTTGAAGGGTTCGCTTTTTTGTGAAAACAATGGGCGTACTTTGGGTAGTGAAGGAGCGGTCAACGAACAGTGGGAGTGCTGCAAGGACGCTTTCCACGCCTTGAGGGGTCAGGTAAAGCGTGGATCCAAAGAGTTCTACATCCCGAAGGGCTTTCTCCCGGAGGACGATGCAGAGTTCTTTCGCGTCTTTTCGTTCGGGGAGTCTTGGGGGGAGGGTTTCGGTGATGACATCCCTTCGAATGCGACGGAGGAACGCAGAGATTTTCAAGTAGGCGGCAAGGAGTTCTCGCGAGGAGAGGTCCTCGGGAAGGAAGATTCGAAAACGTGACGCAGGGAAGCGGAGGAAGTCGCGAACAGTCCAGGGAGTTTCGCTAAGGTCTGTGAGAAAGCGGCTTGTGGAACGGATACGGACAAAGAGGTCCCGAGAGAGGAGGTCTTCGCAGAGGTTTTCGCTCTGCTGGAAGTCACCCCGGAAGGCGATCCGAAGGGTATCCTTGAGAAGTACTTGCCCTTCAAGAGGGGCAAGAGAAACCCGGATACGGTTTGCGCCCGGTGCAACTGGGAAAGAGGCAAGGAGGACGTCCTCGGCGAACACTGAAAGCGTGGCGCCGCGGGTCAGAGCTGGAGAAGCGACGTACTCAAGGATGAGAACGCTTTCTTGAAGCCGCATACCAGGGGGGACCGGGAGGTACAGGGAAAACTCTGGTGCAGGACCTTCAAGAACAATGTCCCCAAAGATACCAGTCATCTCTTGGAGGGTCCAGGAAAAGGATGCGGCTTCACCTGATTCGCAGAGTAGGATACCAAGGCATAAGGCGACGAAGAAGACAAACAGCCTCCCTTTCATATCTTTTCCCCTCCTTCAAAGCCACATTCGAGTTTTTTGAAAAACCTCTTAAGATGTGTGATGGCCGGGATACGTCCAGGGTCCTCCGCATGGATTCTGGCAAGATGCAGACTGAGCCAGTCGCCAAAAGCAACAAGGGATAAAGCACGGCACAGTGGCGACTTTCCCTCTGCCCACACTTCGAAAGTCTTCATCTTCCTTTTGGCCACATGCCTGAGGTACGCTCGAGCCATCGTGGTGCAAAAGAGGGGTTCCTCTGGGTCATAAAGGGCACAGAAGACAAGAGGAAGGCTGTCCGGATGGAAGAATCCAACGATTTCGTTGTGCATGGCTTCAGGCAGCGTGCTGGCAAATGCCACGTGTTTGGCGTTTTCGTTGCATTGAGTTTTGCAGCGCCAGGCAGCGAAGTCCGTGTAGTGCTCGATGCCTATGAAGACAGGGATAGCAGAGGCAATTTCCTGCGCCAGGCGACAGGGAAGACTCTCAGAGGTAGCGTATGTCGGGAGCGTTGCTTTGAGGTATTTTTGTGTTTCCTTAAGGTCTTGACGAAAGGAGAGGGAGGGGAAAAGCATCTCCAGAGCCCCAAGGAGCCCACCGAGCATGTATCCTAAGGCAAAGCGGGGTTGCAAACCTCCCGGAAGGCAGACAAAGAGGTCTTCCTCTTCTCTTTCCCTTGCCAGAGCTCCTCCCTGGGAGAGGAGAAGCAGGCGCGCCTTGCGCTTTCGTGCCTCCCGGGCAAGGGCAAGGGTTTCCTCAGTGTTCCCTGAGTACGTTGCGACCATGCAGAGCGTTTCTTCCCCAACCCAAGGGGGAAGGGGTGGGGAGGAGATGACAAGGAAAGGAATGGGGAGAGAGGACATGAGGAGGCGTTCAAGAATTCTCCCACTAATACCTGATCCCCCGATGCCACAGAAAAGGAGCACTTTTAGGGAGCCGGCATACGGCTTTGAGACGGCCTCTTTTCCTCTCTCGTACCCCTCGCATATGTGCTCTGGGAAAGCGCAAAGGAATGATTCCACAATAACCCCCCTTTCCTCTCTGTATACCAGAAAAAGGGTTCCAAGGAAAGGGGGGAGTGGATTATTCGAGGATGGGGAGTCTTGCTCCATCACGGAGGAAGAGGGGGATGCGTTCTATGGGAGCTTCGACATCCACCCACTGACCACCTTCGTAGACCGTGCCGGTGTAGGGGTCGGTAAAACGAGCTCCTTTCGGGAGGTATACCGCTCTGGTGCGAGCACCCTCCTCAACTACTGGGGCAACGAGGAGATCTGCTCCGAAGAAGTACTCATCCTCGACGGTGTAGCACTCCGGGTCTTCCGGAAATTCGAGGAACAGTGGCCGCATAAGAGGTATACCCTCTTCGTGGGCCTTGCGCATCCCCTCAAGGATGTAAGGTTTTAGACGTTCCCGAAGGAAGAGGAGTCCTTTGATGATTTCATACGCCTTGTCCCCAAAAGACCATACCTCATTTGGTCCTCCGGTGAGTTCCTCTGCAGGGCAACGGTTCGGGTCTTTGGGATATGGGAGGCGAAAACCGTGTAGACGGAAGATTGGGCAAAACGCCCCAAACTGGAACCAACGGATAATGAGTTCTCGGAAGCTTGGGCTTTCCGGGTCCCCTCCGTAAAATCCCCCGATGTCTGTGGTCCACCAGGGGATACCGCACACACTCATGTTGAGCCCGGCCTTCACCTGCTTTCTGAGGGATTCAAAGGTTGAAGGAATGTCACCGGACCACACAACTACCCCAAAGCGCTGACTCCCAAGCCAAGCACAACGGATGAGGTTCACAACGTCTTTTTCTCCTTCGCTGACCATGCCCTCAAAGAACGCTTGTGCATAGAAGAAGGGATAGATATTGCTCACTTCAAGACCATTTCCTAAGAAGTACCGGAGGTTGTCGTAATCGTAGGGGAGAACATTATCGTACCCAAGACCAGGCATGCCAAACTCTGGTTCTGCTTCGTCAAGCCAGAACATCTTGATGCCGTAGCGGTAGTAGTTTTCCCGGACCTTCTCCCAGATGAACCTTCGAGCTTCGGGATTGGTGGCGTCAAAGAGGGTCGTGATGCCCCGGAAGGTGAAAAGAATAGGAATGCCTCGCTCGGTTCGGAGGAGTAGTCCTCTTCGGACCATCTCCTCGTAGTTCTCACTCTCAATGTCCACGGTGGGCCAGATGGAGACCATTACCTTTACGCCAAGCTCTTCGAGTTCTCGCACCATTTTCCCCGGGTCGGGGAAGAACTTTGAATCGAACTTCCAGTCACCCTGCTTGGGCCAATGGAAAAAGTCAATGACTATCACTGAGAGAGGAAGGCCTCGCCTTTTGTACTCTCGAGCAACCTGGAGGACCTCATCCTGTGTCCGGTAACGGAGCTTACATTGCCAGAATCCCAAAGCCCACTCAGGGATCATAGGTGGTTTCCCCGTAATCTCTGCGTAGCGGCGGAGAATGTCCTTGGGTGTGTCCCCAGCGATGACAAGGTAGTCAATTTGCCGGCAACCGTAAGAGCACCACATGGTATGGTTTTTTGCAAGCTCTGCCCTTCCTACAGAGGGATTGTTCCAGACAAAGCCATACCCTCGAGAAGAGAGGAGGAAAGGAATGCTGATTTGGGTATTCCGTTGGGCAAGCTCAAGGACACACCCTTTGAGGTCAAGGCAATCGTTAGCGTACTGCCCCATGCCGAAGAAGCGTTCTCCAGGATATGCCTTGAAGTAGAGGGAGATTTCAAAGAGGTCAGAACTTTTTGCTCTGTAGTTTCGAGCCTTTAGGAGGTCGGCGTTTCGCACCCGTCCGTCAATCCAGAGTTCTTCAAGAAGCACCGCACCTGTGTCCTTCCGGTACCTGACCGTTCCTCGTGCATCGACCTCGGCGACGATTTTCCCGTTGCGGATGCTTGCCCCTTCAGGAGTGATGGTGATTTCTGGTTCTACGTCGTCTTGGGGGAGAAGGGTCCAGTCAAGAGGCTCGATGCGCCCGCGGCGAGAAGAGCGGAAACGGAGACAATCCTGTCCGAAGGGCTCAATCCAGATGAGTTCCCCTCCACCTTGAATGACGAGTTTTTTCCCATCTCGCGTAAAGAGCATTGTTTCACCTCCCAGTCATTCTTTAAATGCTCCGGCGGTGAGTCCAGCCACAATGGCTTTCCCTGCGAAGAGGGCTACAAGGAGCGGAGGAATGGCAAAAATCATACTTCCAGCCATGAGCTTGTTCCACTGTATACCGTACTGCCCGATGAAGTGGTACAGACCTATGCTCATTGGCTGGAGAGCGCGCTCTTTCAAGAATGAGAGGGCAAAGATGAAATCGCCCCACGCCATGATAAGGGTGAGGATGCTCGCTGTAGCGATAGCAGGGCTGGCAAGGGGGATAATGATGCTTACGAAAATTCGAAAGAAGCCAGCTCCATCAATGAGAGCCGCTTCCATAAGCCCGGAGGGAATGGCTTGGATGTACGCACTGAGGACGATGGTGGCAAAGGGAATGGTGAAAACCGAAATCCCCAAGATGACACCAAGGTAATCGTTGATGAGGCCAATACGGCTGAAGATAAGGAAAAGGGGGATGATGATGGCCGTAGCCGGGAGAACCTGGGTGAAAGCCAGAAGAAGGGCAGCAGGCCGTCTCAGCACAAACTGGAATTTCGCCAGGGCAAAAGCTGAAGGTAAGGCTACAGCGAGGGTGACGCTAAGAACTCCAAGGGCAATAATGAAGCTGTTTTTCAGGTATGAGGAAAGCGTCAAAAGCGCATCTTTGTAGTACACAAGAGTCGGGTTGGGAGGAAAGAGATGGGGTGGTTTATGGAAGATTTCGGAGACGCTTTGGAATCCTCCGATGGCGATGAAATACAGGGGGAGAATGATGATTATCGTGGGTATAGCAGCGTACACAGTCCATTTCCAACGTGCCCAGCGTGTTTTTCGTTTCATGCTATGCCTCCTTCTGGAAGAGATTCAAAAAGACGGTGAGTACTGCGACCACAAGGAGCATGACTACAAGAACTGCCGAAGCTTTGCCAAAGTGGAGCTTGTTGAAGGCAAGGGAATACGATAAGGTGCTGAAAAGATGCGAAACATCGCCTGGACCTCCCTGGGTGATAATCCACACAAGGTCGAAAACCTTCACCGTGAAGATGCACCCCAGGGTGAGCGTAGCGAGAATGACTGGCCTAAGAAGTGGCGTAATGATATAGACCACTTTTTGCCAACCTGTGGCACCATCAATTGCTGCGCTTTCGAGAAGCTCTTCAGGAATACCCTGAAGCCCGGTGTAGAGGAGGACGAAGTTAAAAGGGATGCCGAGCCAGATGTTTGCCATGGTTACCGAGAGAATGGGAAGGTGACTGCTGGTAATCCAGGGGATGGGTCGCGTGGCTATCCCAAAAGCGGTGAGAAAACCGTTGAGCATGCCATTGTCGCTGAAGAACCACCTGAAGAAAGAACCGCTCACGATGATAGGCAAGACCCAAGGAACCATGAGGAGGCTCTGCAGCAGTCCCTTGAGGGGAAAAGAGCGGGAGAAAAGGAGCGCCAGGAGGAATCCAATGGTGAATTGGAAAAAAAGGGAGAGACCGGTGAAAAGCAAGGTATTCGAAAAGGTCCGACGGAAAATGGCATCCCGCAGAAGCTCTTCATAATTCCCCAATCCCACAAAACGTGCAGTTCCTTGCACGTAACTGATGAAGGTCACATCTCGAAGACTCAGAGAAACGTTGTAAAGGAGGGGATAAAGCCCAAAGACGAGGACGTAGAGGAAAGCAGGGAGGAGGAAAAGGTATGCAACTCGCATCGCCTTCATAGTGTTCACCTTTCTTAGGGAAGGGGGGATATCCCCCCTTCCTTCACTTTCCTGCGGCGGCGGAGAGGAGCTCTCGGGCCTGTTTCTTGTAGGCTTCAAATTCTTCAGGCGAGAAGAGACCTCGAATGGTTGCCGCCGCTTCCTTGAGAGCTTCCTCAGGTGTCTTCATACCGGTGAGAGCGCGTTGTATCGCTGTCCAAACGGTGGAGGACACATCAGGATACTTTTCACCGCCACCAACCAAGGGTCGTGGAAGGGCGTATTTGGCTTGCTCAAGGAATGGGGCAAGGATGGGCTTTTGGGCTCCGATTTTTTCGGCTACCGAGGCACGAGTTGGTAATCCACCGTGCTCGAGATTTGCTGCAAGCATACCGTCACTTGAGGCAATGTAGCTTAAAAAGTCCCAAGCGACTTGGAGCTTTTTCGGATCTTTTGTGTTCGCACCGATGCCGTAACACTCTCCACCGAAGGGGACAATGGGACGCATGCCCTCATTTGGTACAGGAAGCTTAGCCACGCCGACATCGCCGAGCTTCTCCAGTACATCTGGGGTGAGGTGCCAACCAAATTCCCAGTTGCCATTTTCCATCATGGCCACCTCGCCATTGATGAACCACTGGGTAACGTCGCCTTGTCCAGAGACGTTGACGACATCCCGTGGTGTGTACCCTTTCTCCACCATCTCGACAAGGAAGCTCAAAGCGGCAATAGCTTCAGGGGCATCGAGTTCGAAAAGACTTCCACCGTTGCTCCAAAGGAACGGTTCAAACTGCCAGGTACCCTCTTCAGACGCTGTGGCGCAAAAGCCAAAGCCGTACGCGCCGGTGGCTTCTTTGATTTTAGCGCTTATCTCCTTGAGTTCCGCCCAGGTCTTTGGTGGCTCAGCGATGCCTGCTTTTTCGAGGATGCTCTTCCGGTAAAAGAGCGCAAGGTTGTTCGTGGTCACCTGCAGGGCGTAAATCTTTCCATCGGCGCTTGTAAGGTCCCGGTGACCCTTGAAGAAGTCTTCCCAGTTTTCCCATCCCCACTCTTTGACCTTCTCGGTGATGTCGAGGTAGACTCCCGCCTTAATGAGGTTCGGCACCCAGGGGTTGTCGGCCATGACGACCTCAGGGAGAGTTCCGGTGAGCGCTTGCTGGAGAATGGTGGGGAGAAGCTGGGCAAAGGGGATGTAAACGTGCTTCACCTCTACGTCAGGGTTGGCTTTCATGTACTCTGCGGCCCAGCGGTCAACAAACTTTGCCATCCCTCCTGCAGGGTCGAAGTAGTCCTGAATGGTAACCGTCACCTTCTGGGCATATACCCCTGCCACACAGAAGAAAAGGAACGCCACCCCCAAAAACACAGAGCATACGACACGCCGCACAGCACAGTCCTCCTTTCCTCCAGTGTCTTTGAGTTTTTCTCAGAAGTAACGTTTAGGATGCTCTTCCGGCCACCTCCTTTCTCAGTGTGGTCCAAGGGAATGTCCTTCCACAAAGTCAGCTTGGAGGTATTTCCCCACCTGAGTTGTCACTTTCCCCTCAATAAGGTCCACAAGGAGTTTAGCTGTCTCATATCCCAGGTCCTCCGTGCGTACTCGGATACCCGAAAGCTGAGGAGTGTAGAAGCGGTAGTTGTCAGTTTCAATGTTACCGAGGATGGCTACGTCTTGGGGAATTCGGAAGCCCATTTCCTGCAAGGCCTTAAGAGCGCTTAAGGCAAGCGATTCGGCAATGACGAAAATAGCCGAAAAGCGCACCCCCTTCTTCCAGAGGCTTTCCAGTTTCCCCTTAACTCCCTCCTTTCGCATTTCCTCGGTGATGAGGAGTTCTTCCCGAAGGGGGAGGCCCGCCTCCCAGAGCGCTTTCTCATACCCTCGGAGACGCTGCAGGGTGTAGACTCGTTCTCGGGAAAGTCCAAGGAAGAGGATGTCCCGGTGCCCAAGGTCGATGAGTTTACGAGTTGCCTGGTAGGCGATTTCCTCCTGGTTGTGGTCAACCCAGCTGATCCAAGCAACATCATCACCCTCGGGCTTTCCAATGCTCACGAAAGGTACGTTGAACCTTCGCAGAACCGAAAACCTTGGGTCATTGTAGAAAATTTCGCTCACGATAAAGCCATCGACACTGCGGCTTCGCACCAACGCCTCGTAATGGAATTCTGTATCGCAGGATTTGGCGCTTGTCGTGATGAGGAGCTGGTAGCTTGACTCCTCACAGGCTCGAGCAACACCACTTAAAAACCCTGGGAAGAAGAACGTGTTAGCGATGAGGTTGGCAGGGAGGTGGGGGAAAAGGAGGGCAATGGTCCTTGTCTTGTTTGACTTAAGACTCCGGGCAGCTCTTTTGGGAACGTATCCACACTCCTTGATGATCTGCTCAATCCGTACCCGGGTCTCAGGACTCACCTGATTTGTCCGACCGTTCAGGACGTTTGAAACCGTCGCTTTGGAAACTCCAGCTAAACGGGCGATTTCCGTAATGGTCACCATGACACTCTGAACCGGTTTACTAAACCGGTTAAGACCAGTGTACGAGACTTGAGAACACCTGTCAAGGGGTTGAGCAAAGAAGAAGCCAAGTTTATGGGAGGTATCCGGGAAAGCATTCCACGCCTTGGAGGAGTTTCTCGGCGAAGTCCCGGTACTCCCTGTAAAGACACTCAAGGAGGGGATGTTCTCTTGGGAAATACGTTCTCTCCACAGGCACTGGAGGTGGTGTTATCCCCCGGTGGAGAAGGAACAATGCATACAGTCCCCTCTGCGGAGCGAAGGTTTCCCCACCCACTACATGGCAAGGCACGCCAAGGACGTCCGCAAGGCACTGCAAGAACATGGTGCTCCGAGTCAGTCCTCCAATGACTCGAAGAGATGGCGCTTTCTTGGGCAAACTCTCAAAGGCGTGTCGTAAGGCAAAAAGGAGGCTTCGGACAAAAGCCGCGTGTATCTCCTCTTTACACGTCGTGCTTTCCAAGCGGGTGATGACAGCACGCACCTTTTCATTGCGGTAAGGCGTCCGCTCACCACAAAGGTATGGCCAAGCTTGGACGGGGGTTGTCAGATACTCGATGAGCGCTCGTTCGCTCTCTGCGTAGCTGTCCTTTCCGAGGAAGACTCGCAGGGACCATTGGTAGGCGCTTCCAAGGTTTAAAAGTGGTGCAACAATAACCCATTCGTTAGGTTGCACGAAGGCAAGCGAAAAGAGCTGGTTGTTTTCCGCTCTCTCTCGGGCAAGGAGAGCTGCCCAACCAGTGGTGCCAAGGTAGACATACCCTTCACCAGGGGAGGTAATTCCTGCTCCAAGCGTTACCGCTCCCAGGTCACCAATCCCGTTGAGGACGAGGACCTGCTGTCCCTCAAGCCCAAGGAGGGTGAGGATTTCTTCCCGAACTGTACCGATGACCTCAGTCGGTGGGATAAGCTTCGGGAGAAGGGGAAGAAAGGGTTCTCCTTCTTCCACCCAGGACATGGTGTGTGCATCAAGAAAACCCGTTGTTGCTGCGTTGGTAGGGTCGGTTGCCGATACCCCCGTGAGGCAGAAGTTCACATAGTCCTTAGCTCCAAAGATGAGGTATTGGACGTTCTCAAGACCTGAGAGACGATATGCCGCAAAGGCCTTGACAAAAGGCGTGAAGCTATCGAGCTTATTGGGGACTTTTGCTTCAACGCGCCTTCGGAGCTCTTCGGGGAGGAGGTGCTCATCGGCATCGGCGCTACTGTAGAGGGATGCTTCCCCAATAGGATTTCCCAAAGCGTCGAGAAGGAGGAAATCCTCCATCTGCCCTGTCCCGATGATGGTGAGCTCCTCGAATTGCTGCGCTTCCAAGCACTGCCGAGCGCACTTGAGGAATCCTTCCCACCAGTCTTTAGGGTTTTGGGTCACTTTCCTTCCGGAAATTCTTGTGGTCAGTGGACAGGAGGCGGTGGCGAGCATTGCCCCGTCTGGACTGAAGAGAGCCACCTTGATAGCGCTTGTGCCGATATCGTAAGTGAGGACAGCCATAGGTTACTCCTCTCGTTTTCGAGAAGCTCGGAGCACAAGGGCTCCAATGAGGATGATGCCAGTGAGGATGTCTTGGAGAAAGTACGGAACGTTGAGAATCGTCAAACCGTTTGCGAGGACACCCATGATGAGGGCTCCCACAAACGTTCCCCAGATGTTGGCTTCTCCTTCCCGGAAGAGGGTGGTTCCCAAGAAGGCAGCCGCGTATGAGGGCATAAGGTATCCTCCACCCCCAGTAGGATGGGCAGAGCCAAGTCGAGAAGCAAGCACAATTCCAGCCAGACCACTGTGAAGAGCCGAAAGGAGGAAGGCGAAAATCTTTACGCGAGCAACACGAATGCCTGAGTACCACGCAGCGGTTTCATTGCCCCCAACCGCATATATTGCTTTTCCCAAGGTCGTGTAGGTGAGAAGATACGCGGAAAGGGCAAGGAGAAAGAACATGAGGAGGCTCGAGAAGGGGAGTTTCCCCAGACTTCCTTGTCCGAGGATGGTGAAACTTTTGGGAATACCGGAGAAGATGATGGTTCCACCACTGTACCAGAAGGTGACACCGCTCACCAGGGTTCCCATGGCTAGAGTGGTCACGAAGGACGGGAGGCGGAGGAAGGCGACAAGGGTGCCGTTGAGGAATCCAAAAAGGAGCGTTGCAGAAAGCGCCAGAAAAACCGCAGGGATAGGATGCATACCCTTAACCATAAGCCCGGTGGCCAGAACACCCACGAAGGATACGAGTGCAGAGAGTGAGAGATCAAACTCCGCGATGGCCAAAATATACGTTGCACTGATGGCAACCATCATGAGGATGGCAATCTGTTGGGTGATGTTGATGAAGTTTCGGAGCGTGCAGAAGACGTTCCCCCTGAGGAGACTGAAAAGCACAATAAGGCCAAGGAGGGCAAGGAGCGTTCCATACTTTCTCAAGAACCTTTGCATATCATCTCTCCCCATAGCAGAGCGCAAGAAGAGCCCTCTGAGTGGCTTCCGCACAGGGAATTATTCCTTGGACTGCTCCCTCTCGGAGCACCATAACTCTGTGCGGTGCTACTTCAGAGATTTCCTCAAGGTCCCCAGAGGTGAAAACGATGCCTTTCCCCTCTTGGGCAAGCTTCCAGATGAAGCTATAGAGTTCTCTCCGGGACCGCACATCGACACCAGTTGTGGGCTCGTCAAGGAGCAAAAGGTCAAATTGCTTGAGGAACCACTTGGCAAGTACGACCTTTTGCTGGTTACCACCACTGAGGAAACAGACGGGCTGTGAGAGATCCCGGTACTGGGTGCGGAAGAAAGAAAGGGCCTCTTTTGCTTGGGGCACGAAAGTTTTCCTCTGGAAGTATCCCCAAAAGCCTCGGTATGTCTCAAGATGAGGGAGAGCGATGTTCTCAAAAAGCGCATGTTGCAGCACAAGGCCTTTCTTTCCTCGACGGTCAGGGACAAGTGCCACACCCTCCCGAAGAGCTTCCTTGGGAGAGGTAGGGGAGAACCGTTTTCCCCGCAGGAATATTTCTCCTTGTGTCTTTCTTCGCACACCGAAGATGGTTTCAAGGAGTTCAGTCTTTCCTGACCCCTGGAGCCCATACACGCAGAGGACCTCACCTCGGGAGAGGGAAAACGATACTTTTTGCAACTTCTTCCCATCGGAGAGCTCACGAACCGTGAGGAGCGTATCACCGAGTGGTTCTGGTGGTACAGATTGTGGTCGCTCTTTCCGGTCCTCTCCAGCCATTTTGGCGATGAGGTCACCTGGGGTTATTGCGGAGGTCGGTCCTTCCCAGATTTTTTCGCCATTTCGAAGGACGATGAGTCGCGAACAAAGGGCAAAGACTTCGCTCAAGCGGTGCGATACGTAAAGCACCGCAACCCCCTGCGAGGCAATTTGCCTGACGACCTGGAGGACTGTTGCGGCTTCTTCTTGGGAGAACGCTGCAGTGGGTTCATCGAGGATGAGGACACGAGGCTTTTCGAGGAAAGCCCGGAGGATTTGCACCATCCACTGTTCTGAGGTCGAGAGGTTCCGGACAGGGACAGTGGTTTTGAGACAGAATCCAAAGTCGTTGCAGAGTTCAACAACTCTCCTCTCCATGCTTTTTCGGCTGCGAGACCATTGCCCGAGGAAGACGTTGTCGACAGCATCAAAAGAGGGTACAAGGTGGAGTTGCTGATGTACGAAGGCAAGGCCACGAGCTTTAGCTTCCTCAGGGTGGTGCAGACGGAGGGGGACACCCTCAAGGAGGATATCCCCGCAATCCGGACGGTAGATACCAGCAAGAATCTTAATGAGAGTGGATTTCCCTGCTCCATTTTCTCCTACAAGCCCGACGATTTCACCCCGCTTCAGACTGAAGGAGACGTTGCGTAAGGCTTGAACTCCTGGGAAGCTCTTGCTGATGTTGCGGACCTCAAGGATATCCATTACTTCAAGAACTCCTCTACGTTTTCTCTGGTGACGAGAGGACTTGGGGCGTAGAGTACTCGTTCTTGTACTTCCTCTCCCTTGAAGACCTTTTCAATCTGCTCAACGAGGATTCGGGCGATTTCCACGAAGTCTTGCTTCACGGTGGCAATAATTGGCGAGCCATCACGAATCATTTCCAAAGCCTGCCGGTTCCCGTCAATGCCGGTGACGATGATTTGTCCTTCCTTCCCCGCTTCCCTTATAGCCAGAGCGGCTCCAATTGCTGGTTCATCCCAGGCAGCCCAAATGGCGTTGAGATCAGGGTGGGCAAGGAGAATATTCTGCACCGCTTGACGGGCATCTTCGATGGGTCCTGGAACCTGGACCCAGTGTTCGGCTACGACTTCAATACCAGGGGTGTTTTTGACGATGGCATCAAAGATAACCTCGCGTTTCTGTACCCCAGGATGCGCCGAGTGGTAGAGTTTGGCGATTTTCCCCTTCCCCTGGAGTTTGTCGATAAGGTATGAGGTAATTTGCGCCGAGAGGACGTAGTTGTTTGAGGTCACATTGCAGACCATGCCCTCAATGTACCCTGCGTCTCCACCGAAAACAGGAATTCCCGCTGCGTTCGCCATCTCGATTTGCTTCCTGAACTGGTTGGGATCGCCCATGCCCATGACAATGGCATCGACCCCTTGGGTGATGACGTCTTCCCAACGATTTGCTAAGGCACCAAAATCTCCCTTGGTATCAATGACGAGTGTTTCCCATCCTTTTTCTTGGGCAAATGCCACAATTGCCTGAATCATTTCATTGGTTGTCACCGAGGCAAGGTATGGCGTCAGGATAGCGATGCGTTTCGGCGCTGCCCAGGTAATGGCTGAAAAAAGGAGCACACAGACAAGGGAGAGAGAAACTCCACCCAACACCCATCGCCGCATCAATCCCACCCCTTTTTGCAGAGAGTATAAAAGACTCAGGGCTAAGGGTCAACCAGGGGCATTTCGCTTGCTTGGCGCTCGGGAGGAAATTAAATAATAGCGTAACCCGAGAACCCAGATTTCTTTTGGGTTCTCGGGCACGTAGAGCTTCATGGTGAGGGAGGACACGCACCAGGAACGATAACTGTGTCGATGATGTGGATAACCCCGTTTTTGGCTTCAATGTCTGTGGCGATGATCTTCGCTTCGTTCACCCTGATGGTATCGCCTCTCACGTAGAAAATGACGGGGTTCCCCTGAAGGGTTTTCAGCTGGAGACCATCCTTCATGTCTTTCAGAAGCACTTTACCGGCAACCACATGGTAGGTAAGAACCGCCTTGAGTTTTTCTTTATCTTCAAGGAGCGCCTTAAGTTCTTCCTCGGGGATTTTCGCAAAAGCTTCGTCGATAGGAGCAAAGACGGTGAATGGTCCTTCGCTCTTTAGAACATTGACAAGACCTGCAGTCTCCAGGGCTTTCAGGAGGGTTGTGAAGTTTGTGGCTGTTTTGGCAACCTCGATGATATTAGGTTTTGTCTCTCTTGCGGCAACACAGGCCGCAAGGGCGTTGCTTGCAAGTGTTGCAGAGAGTACGAAAGACACGGCCAGGAAGAGAAGGTATTTTTTGGCCACCATCTTGGGCACCTCCTTTCCTACTTATTTGATGGAATAACAAGTATTTCTTCGTTGGTATTCCCAAAAACAAATTTCTTTAGGAACGTTCTCTCAGGGGACGAGAAACGGGGCTTTTGTGAAGCTGCTACAGCGGGAAATACTTCGCGGACGTATTTTTAGTTTGGGGTGGCTTACTCCACACCGCAGTGCCGCTTTGGGTTCTTGAAGCAGTACTGCAGTGTGGAGTTCCCAAAGGGGCGTGCAATCAGGCGGTGTCCAGGCACATCTTGAGGATATTGAGCACATCGTCCTTGGTGAGTTTTTTCACCGTGCCTAAAGGACCCCGTTTGGTGGCTTTTTCTGCCATAGTTTCGAGGAGTTCTTCTCCGATGCCTACTTCCTGAAGCGTCACTGGAGCACCGATTTCGTGGAACCATTCCCGTGTCCTGGTGATACCGGCTTTACCAAGCTCTCTGTCGCTTCGGCCATTTCGAGGAATTCCCCACACCCTCTCAGCGAACTGGGCGAATTTCCCTGGAATTTCGTCAAGGACATACGCCATCCACTGGGGGAAGACGATAGCCAGTCCTGCTCCATGGGGAATATCGTAAAAGGCACTTAGCTCATGTTCTATGTCGTGGCTTGCCCAGTCACCTTCTACTCCCGCTTCAAGGAGGTGGTTGAGGGCGAGAGTCCCACACCACATGATGGTTGCCCGGGCATCGTAATCTTGGGGGTTTGCGAGAACTCTCGGAGTGTACTCAATGATGGTCTTCATGATGCCCTCAGCGAGACGGTCCTGAAGCGGGGTTTCAGGGGTTTTGTGGAAGTACTGCTCAAACACGTGGGCCATCATGTCCACAATACCATAGACAGTGTGTTCTCTGGGAACGGTGAAAGTGTTCTCCGGGTCGA
>JANXBI010000072.1 GCA_025060675.1 Candidatus Caldatribacterium sp. | reverse complement strand
CATCCACCGTGTGCCCTTTCTAACTTGACCGCAAACCTGTATCGGCAGGATGCTTCCCCAGACGGTATTCACTTGTCAAGGTGCATGCCCAACAGGGCAAGTGGTATTTTACTCGGTTTTCTTTTCCTTTGCAAGGGGGAGAGACGAATTTCCTCACACCCGCTCAAACTGATCCTTTCCAACCCCACAGATTGGGCAAACCCAACTCCCAGGAAGATCGGCAAATTTAGTGCCTGCAGGAACACCCGAGTCTGGATCCCCAAATCGAGAATCATAGATGTATCCACAAACTTTGCAACGATATCGCTCTCTCTTCTCGATCTCTCCTTTCTCCTCCTTATACGTTGCTGCCGTCCGAGGGACTTTTCCGCCCTTTACGTCTCGATAGTAGCTGTACGTCATCGGAGTAGCCTGCACGTTAATAAATTCCGTTTCTACTACCTCTCCAAGGAGAACCACATGGGTACCTGCATCCATACTTCGGACCAGCTTTACCTCCACATAAGCCACGGTGTGCTCTGAAAGAATAGGGACACCTGTCCTCCCCAAAAAGTATTTCACCTGGTCAAACTTCTTCGTGTTCCTACCACTCCGAAACCCAAAGAGGCCGATAGTCTGAAGCGGAGTGTTCTGATCAAGGACAGAAACACTGAAATATCCACTTTGCTCGATTAGTGAAAGAGTATAACTTTCCTTGTTAACACTGGCTATAATTTGAGGAGGGAAAGCAGTTACCTGAACCAGAGCGTTAATGATGCATCCGTTAATTTCCTCTCCGTAACGAGTTGCAACAACGTACATTCCACAGTTTAGTGTAAAGAGGGCGTCAAGGTTCACGGGTAATCCCCCTACACTATGTCAGCAAGCTTCTTCATCACACCCTTTGTGCTCTCGTATAGTTCCCTGAAAAGAGCGTAGTATCGATCATAAATCGCCTTCTTCTCTGGATCGGTCTTGATAACTGGACGAAAACTTACCCACTCTTTAATCCGCTCAGGTCTGTCGATGACCCCTGTACCTAAACCAGCGAGAAAAGCATCGCCAAAGGGTGCTTCAACATCCTTTGAGAGACGTTTCATGTCAAACCCTGTAACGTCGGCAAAAATCTGCACCCAGAAAGATGAACGAGCAACACCACCGACAATCCAACATTCAGGATTGAGCTTCATCCCAGTTTTCAAGGCCTCTTCCATGTTGTGCCGAAGTGCATAGGCTGCAGCTTCAAGCATGGCCTTGTAAACGTGAGCCCGGGTATGGTAAAGAGAAAGCCCAAGAATCGTTCCTCGAGCATCAGGGTCCCAAATCGGGGAACGTTCACCCATAAAGTACGGAAGAACAATAATACCATCGCTCCCCGGCGGGATATCCCGAGCTTGGAGCTCAAGGAGAGTATATGCAGAGACTCCAAAGTCTTTCTCTGCCTCTTTCTCAAGACGTCCAAACTGGTCTCTGAACCAGCGAGCCAAAGCTCCAGAGGTGGCACTGCCACCAAAGGTATAAATAAGCTTGTCGTCATAGACCACATAAGGAAAGCTTACCAAGAATGGTGTAAGATATGTTCCATCGTGCACCGTACCCCAGCACATAGAAGTGCCAGCCATAGCTACGTGCTCCCCAGGACCAAGCACTCCGGCAGCAAGTTGCGCCACTGGCGCGTCAATTCCTCCGGCCACAATAGGCATGCCGCTCAAAAGACCCATCTTTTCAGCAAACTCTCTCCTCAGTTTTCCCACAACATCGGAAGACTTATAAATTCTTTCAGGAAGCATCCTTTTTGGGATACCAAGAATTTCACACATTTCATCTGACCAAGTCCGCTTTCGAATATCGAAGACACCACCAATATTCCCCGCAGAAGAATAGTCCGTAGCGAGCTCTCCTGTGAGGCAATATACGACATAATCCTTCGGGGTAACAAATTGGTAAATTTTTTCCCACACCTCAGGCTCATTGTTCCGGATCCACATCATCTTCGTGAACCCATAATACGAATCAACATAGTTCCCAGTAATACCGAAAATCTTTTCAAGGGGCACGTTATCTTTCACCCATTGCGTTTCTTTTCGAGCTCTGCGATCCATCCAGATGAGACAAGGACGGAGAGGCTTCATGTCCCTATCCACAGGGATACCAGAGCCTCCGTAAAGACCACTTATGGCAAGGCCAGCAATGTCTTTGGGATGAACTTTTGCCTTTTCCACACAATGGGCAACAGTTTTCACTACTGCGTCGACCCAAACATCGGGCCACTGCTCTGCCCAAGACGGTCTTGGCGTAATAACGTCGTATTCCACAAAGGCATCAGCAACGAAATTCCCCTTCTCGTCCACCATAACCGTTTTCGTGCCATTAGTCCCAATATCAGTTCCAAGAAGATACATAAGTTCACCCCCTGATCGGACCCAATAGTGGTTACCTAGCAACATGGATATTGTAACACGTCACTTCTCCCCTTGCCCACGGTAAACATAGTGCAAGAAATTTTCTACAGCCGCTACTGCGGCTGCACTTTTTGCATCGATTCGAAAAATTTTCTGAAGCTTTTCCTGCAAAGGTTTTTCCTCTGCTATGATGCGTTCCATTTCGGAAAAGAGCGAGCTCTCTTCGCTCAAGAAATGCGTCGTCAACTCACCGCGGCGGAAACGCTCATTAGCAAGAACAGCCTTGTGGAAGGGAATGTTCGTCTTAGGCCCTACAATAATGTACTCATAGAGCGCTCGCTCCATACGCTTTATAGCTTCCTCACGAGTACGTCCCCAAACAACAAGCTTTGAAATCATAGGATCGTAGAAAGGTGGAATCGTGTAGGAAGTAAACACCCCTGAGTCGACCCGAACACCAATGCCTCCAGGAGAACGGTAACCAAGGAGCTTCCCTGGTGAGGGAGCAAAATTATTCAGAGGATCCTCAGCATTAATACGACACTCAATAGCATGTCCCCGAATGACGACGTCTTCCTGTCGAATGGATAACGGTTCTCCCGCAGCTATGCGGATTTGCTCTTTCACGATATCAATACCCGTTACCATTTCGGTAATGGGATGTTCCACTTGGATACGGGTATTCATTTCGATGAAGTAAAAGTGACCATCGCTGTAGATAAACTCCACCGTTCCAGCATTGACATAGTTCACCGCCTTCGCAGCCTGTACAGCGATAGCACCAATTTTTTGGCGAAGTTCCTCGGTCATAATCGGAGAAGGAGCCTCTTCAAGGAGTTTCTGATGACGTCGTTGGATAGTACATTCCCGCTCACCCAAGTGGATAACATTACCATACCGGTCGGCAAGAATCTGAAACTCGATGTGCCTGGGATTGGAAACGTACTTCTCTATGAAGATGCTGGCATCGCCAAAAGCAGAAAGGGCTGTAGCCTTAGCTTGTTCCATCGCTTCTTCAAGTTCCTCAGGGGTGCGTACGATACGCATACCGATACCCCCACCACCAGCTGCAGCTTTAATGATAACCGGATAACCAATCTCTTTTGCGACCTCAAGTGCTTCCTCGAGAGAGCGAATTTCTCCATCGCTTCCCGGAACAACAGGAACACCAGCTTCTTTCATAACTTTCCTTGCTACGATTTTGTTTCCCATAAGCTCAATAACTCGACTCGAAGGCCCAATAAAAACGATACCTTCCTTTTCGCACGCGTAGGCGAAAGAGGGATTTTCGGCAAGGAACCCATATCCAGGGTGAACGGCATCTACTCCAGCTTGTTTGGCAATCTGGATGATTTTCTTGATGTTGAGATAAGTATCTTTCGGATGATTCCCGCCAAGAGGATAAGCCTCATCGGCGTAGTAGGTATGAATAGCATGTCGATCAGCGTCAGAGTAGATTGCTACGGATTTTATGCCAAGTTCTCGCAGAGCTCGCATGACCCGTATGGCTATCTCAGAACGATTAGCGACAAGAACCTTACGAAACATGGGAATCACCGATAACCATGATAATATCGCCAAAATCCACAATCTCAGTCTCGTACACGTATATCTCCTTTACGACTCCTGTAAAATCAGAATGGATTTCAGTTTGCATTTTCATGGCCTCAAGAACAGCCACCGTTTCACCTTTCTGGACAGGATCGCCAACCTTCTTCTTAAGAGCCACAATCATACCCTGCATAGGCGATACAACAGCACCTCGAGGAATCTCTTTCGGCTTTTCCTTTTCCACAGTTTTTCCTTTCTCTTCAGTTCCTGCTGCTCCAAAAATGGGCTGCACCTTAACTCGAAATTCTTCACCATCCACAACGACAACAAATTCGTTAGGAATACTTCCTGGAGTAACAGCTTCTTCTTTGGCCTTTTCGGTCTTAGGGAGTTCCTCAGGAACAAGCTCACAACGGAAGAATTTTGTGGCAATCTGCGGATACATAGCGTAAGTGAGGATATCCTCTTCTCTGTCAGTAGGGAGACCAAGCTCTTGCATCTCCCGCACAACTTTATCCCATTCCGGCTCAAGAAGGTCTGCGGGGCGCACATCGATTGGTTTCTCATCACCGATAATCTTACGGAGAACTTCCTCTTTAATAGGAGCAGGGGGTTTACCGTAATACCCCAAACAGTACTTCTTCACCTCTTCAGTAACCTTTTTATACCTCTCGCCCATGAGAACGTTCAACACTGCCTGAGTGCCTACAATCTGACTTGTTGGAGTCACAAGAGGCGGATACCCAAGGTCCTCACGGACTCGAGGAACCTCTTGAAGCACCTCATGGTATCGATCGACCGCTTTCTGTTCTTTCAGTTGCGCATAGAGGTTTGTGATCATTCCACCTGGTATTTGATGAACAAGTACGCTAACATCAGGTCGTTCAGCTACAGGACTAATGAGAGCTTGATACTTCTCGCGAACTCGCAACCAGTAGTACCCGATCTCTATAAGTTCTTCAAGATTGAAGCCAGGATCATATGGTGTGCCTTTAAGACAAGCAACCATCGGTTCAAGAGGAGGTTGCGACGTGCCCCCCGCAAAAGGAGAAAAGGCACAATCGATAATATCAACGCCTGCCTGACAGGCAGCGTAGTAGCTCACCATACCCATACCACTTGTAGAATGGGTGTGTAAGTGTACCGGAACACGGAGGTTTTTCTTGAGAGCTAGTACAAGGTCGTACGCCGCTTGGGGGGAAATAATTCCAGACATATCTTTAATGCAAATCACATCACATCCTAACTCTTCAAGCTTCAGAGCAAGCTCCACAAAAGACTCGATGGTGTGCACCGGACTTATGGTGTAACATATAGCGCCTTGAACGATGGCCCCCGCATCTTTAGCAACCTTGATGGCAAGCTCCATATTACGGATATCATTGAGCGCATCAAATATCCGAATAATATCGATACCGTTTTTGACGCAAAGAGGTATAAACCGCTTAACAATATCATCGCTATAGTGGCGATATCCAAGGAGGTTCTGACCCCTAAGCAGCATTTGCAAAGGTGTCCTTTGCACCCGTTCGCGAATTTTACGTAACCGTTCCCAAGGATCTTCGCAAAGGTATCGCATAGCTGCGTCAAAAGTCGCTCCTCCCCAACACTCCAACGAGTAGAAACCCACTTTATCCATTTTTTCTAAGATAGGCAACATATCTTCCGTTCGAAGACGGGTGGCGATGAGCGACTGGTGAGCATCGCGAAGGGTGGTATCCATAATCCTGACCACAGAACAGTCCCCCTTCGGGTTTTTTCCGAAATTATACAGAAGGAAGGGGGGAAGAACAAGAGAAAACCAAAGACAATCCCATGAATTGGGGATTGTCTTTGGTTTTCGTTTATCTCCGGCTTTCGTGATTCACATCAGGGAGTTTTCCAGAGAGGTATTGGTCGTAAGCAGCAAGATCCAAGAATCCGTGACCACTGCAATTGAAGAGAATAACCTTTTCTTCCCCCGTTGTTGCACACTTTTTCGCCTCTTCAACAACTGCCTTAACTGCATGGGCCGTCTCTGGGGCAACCACAAAGCCCTCAGTGCGAGCAAAAAGGACCGCTGCTTCAAAGACCGCATTCTGGTGATATGCTTGCGCCTCGATAAGTCCAGCATCATAAAGAAGGCTGATAATTGGTGCCATCCCATGGTACCGTAGACCCCCAGCATGAATCGCTGGGGGAATAAACTCATGCCCTAAAGTGTGCATTTTAAGAAGTGGTGTATTTTTTGCCACGTCTCCGTAATCATACTCATATCTCCCTCTGAGGAGCGAAGAACACGCTACAGGCTCTACCGCAATACCCCGGAAGTCCCTTTTACCCTCGAGCTTATCTCGCATAAAGGGCAGGAGAATTCCCCCGAAATTACTCCCCCCACCAACACACCCCACAATAATGTCCGGATACTCTCCAATCTTCTCAAGCTGGAGCTTAGCTTCCTCCCCAATAATAGTTTGATGTAAGAGGACGTGATTAAGGACACTCCCTAGGCTGTATTTGGAGTCTGGAGTGGTCACCGCATCCTCGATAGCCTCACTAATAGCAATACCAAGACTCCCAAGAGATGCGGGATCCTTTGCGAGAATCTCTCGCCCAGCCTTTGTGCGGGTACTTGGACTCGGGTATACCTCTGCACCCCACGTTTCCATAAGCACTCGGCGGTATGGTTTCTGTTCATAGCTTATTCGCACCATGTATACTGTACACGCAAGACCAAAAAATCGGCACGCCATAGCTAAAGCTGAACCCCATTGTCCTGCACCGGTTTCTGTAGTTAAGCGCTTCGTTCCGTCCTTCTTGTTGTAATAAGCTTGAGCAACAGCAGTATTCGGTTTGTGACTTCCCGCGGGACTCACACCCTCGTATTTATAGTAGATACGTGCTGGTGTTCCCAGAGCTCTCTCAAGACGTCGAGCTCGAATAAGGGGTGTTGGCCGCCACAAACGGTATACGTCGATAACCTCGCCAGGAATGTCAATAAAGCGCTTCGTACTCACCTCTTGTTCAATGAGGCTTGGAGGAAACACTGAAGCAAGGTCCTCTGGTTTCACCGGTTCTCTCGTGAGAGGATGCAATGGAGGGTCAAGAGGGCGAGGAAGATCCGGAAGAATGTTGTACCAGACAGTAGGCATCTCTCGTTCACTCAAGAGGATACGGTTTTCATCCATACTTTTCCTCCTTTCTTTTATGACGAGAGCAAAGCTCTGTCGTCCACGAACCTTTTGTGCCTCCGCTCGCTGAAGCGGTCAAGAAGCTCTTGCAAGGTCATTCGTTCGCGTTCCTTCCCAGACACATCAAGAATAATCTCTCCCTCGTCCATCATAAGCGTTCGGTCTCCATACTGGAGAGCATCTCGGAGATTATGCGTCACCATAATGGCGGTGAGCTTGTTCCCCTCAATGAGACGCGTGGTCAACTCCATTATCTTTTCGCCTGTCTTAGGATCAAGATTCGCCGTGTGCTCGTCAAGGAGGAGTATCTTCGGATTCCCAAAAGTAGCCATAAGAAGAGCCAGGGCTTGTCTTTGGCCACCTGATAGCAATCCAACCCGGTCCTTCAGGCGATTCTCAAGACCCAGACCAATCTCAGCAAGACGTTCTCGGAAGTACTCTCGCATTTTCTCACTAATGGCTATACGAATACCCTTTCTCTTCCCTTTCAGGTAAGCTATGGCAAGGTTTTCCTCTATGGTGAGATTAGGAGCTGTGCCCTGGAAGGTGTTCTGAAAAACCCGCCCAAGGTATTTCGCCCGCTCATAGGCAGGAACCATCGTTACGTCATGACCATCGATAAAGATACGACCACTGTCTGGAAAACACG
The DNA here is from genome assembly GCA_025060675.1 of Candidatus Caldatribacterium sp. Taxonomy (GTDB): domain Bacteria; phylum Atribacterota; class Atribacteria; order Atribacterales; family Caldatribacteriaceae; genus Caldatribacterium. The sequence goes on along the minus strand of JANXBI010000072.1, from coordinate 6,107 downwards.
TGCCACCAATAAGGTTAAGAAGCGTTGTCTTTCCCGCACCATTACTTCCTACAACGGTTACAAACTCGCCCTCCGCCACCTCAAGGTTCAAGTTGCGGATGGCCCAACGTTCATCCTGGGTATTTCGGAAAAAGTACTTGTTGACCTTATCGAGTCGAAGCATAATCACGCTTTTCCCAATTTCTCTCTAAGGACAGGAAAAGAAAGAATCAGAATCACCAAGAGTCCAGTCAAAAGCTTCAAATCATAGGGTTTAAATCCGATGTTGTACCCCCAATTCAGAGCAATAGCAGTTGCCAAACGGTATGCTACCGAACCGATAATTACCTGAAGCGTCGTAATAAAGATTGTTTTCCCTCGAAGCAACACCTCGCCAACAATAACCGAGGCAAGGCCAGAAATCACCATCCCAATACCCATGTTAACATCCACAAAACCTTGGTACTGGGCAAACATAGCCCCCGCAAAAGCAACAAGAGCGTTAGAAAGGCTTATACCCACGAGTTTCATATTATCCGGATCGATGCCTTGAGTCGCCACAAGGATCTCGTTATCCCCTGTAGCCCGAATAGAAAGACCGATCTCAGTTTGCAGAAATACGTCAAGGAGAAGTTTGAGGAGAAAGACAAGGACACAGAGAAACAGAAAGCGGACATATACCTCAGGAATGGAAGGAAAAATATCCCGGAGGATAACAAAAAGAGTACGATGTCCAAGATGCTCAGAAAGGGAGAGGTTTGGTCTCCCCATAATCCGAAGATTGACGGAATAAAGACAAATCATGGTTAAGATACCAGAAAGGAGTGCAGGAATTCGAGAGAAAGTATGCAGGAAACCGGTGAAAAGTCCCGCTACCGCCCCTGCACCAAGGGCAGCGCAAATCCCAACCCACGGTCCATACCCTCGATACATCATAAGGGCAAAAACTGCCGCCCCCAAAGGATAGCTTCCATCGACTGTGAGGTCAGGGAAATTCAGGCAACGAAATGTGATAAAGACCCCAAGAGCTAGAATTCCAAAGAGCAAACCCTCCTGAACACTGTAGAGGAAAAATTCCTGAATCAAAATACCTCCTCTCTAAGCGCAGGAACTGTACCATAGTTCCTGCGCTTTGTATTTCCAGCTTTACTCCAATGTGCCCAGGGTGACCTCGACACCTTCTTTTTTCATGACTTCCACAAACTCGTGAAACTTTGCGTTAAGATCTGTTTGAGAAAGCCCGAGAGCCTCAACCGTCTTAGGATTGACAAGAAGAGAGAGTTTCTTTGCGAATTCTACCGGAATATCTCCAGGTTTCTCACCTTTGAGAATCCTCGCTACAATGTCAGCGGTTTGTCTGCCATGGAGATAGTAATCGAATCCAAGCGCGCAAAGTGCCCCTTTACCAACCGTTGTCGGATCAGCAAGAACAAGAGGAATCTTGTTCGCAAGACACACACTTCCAACAGCATCAAGAGCGCTCACCACAGTATTGTCCGTAGAAACGTAAATAGCGTCAACTTTACCCACCAAGGATTGGGCAGCTATGGCTACATCAGCTGTGCTTGCTACCGTTGCCTCAACAAGTTCAAGACCGAGCTCCGAACAAGCCTTTTTGGCGAGCTCATTGGTAACCACAGAGTTAACTTCTCCAGCGTTGTAGAGTGTCCCAATGCGTTTCGCCTCGGGAAAGAGAAATTTGATAAGCGCGATTTGGCGAGCTACTGGCGTCATGTCAGAGATCCCGGTCACATTCCCACCGGGACGCTCAAGGCTTTTCACAAGACCTGCACTCAATGGATCGGTAACCGCAGAGAACACAATGGGGATATCTTTAGTGGCATTAACCGCAGCTTGAGAGGTGGGAGTGGCGATAGAGAGGATAAGGTCGACTTTCTCGGTAACGAACTTCCGAGCAATTGTGTTTGCCGTTGCAATATCTCCTTGAGCAGACTGGACGTCATATACAATGTTTTCTCCCTCCACATACCCGTAAACTTCTTTCATAGCATCGATGAACCCTTGACGTACAGCGTTGAGGGCTGGATGATCGATGATCTGCATAATCCCAATGCGAATCTTCTCTTGCCCTTCTACCCCAAGGGCAAAACCCAAAAGCACAATTCCAATCAAAACACACACAAGACATATTCTCTTCATACAAACCCCCCTCCGTTTTTTACAAAAGAAACCCCTCGCCGCAGGGACGAGGGGTTTGCTCGCGGTGCCACCCTTCTTGGGCCTTCACGCCCCACTCTTTCCCTTATCGAGGGAGACGGCACAGCCTACTCTTTTTCGGCCTACTCCTCAGGGACCCATTCGCTCTCGTTCCCCCACCAGGCTTCCACCTCTCCCCGGCTCTCTGAGGAGGACACCCGAGAACTACTCGTTCCCGTCATCAGCCTCCCAGTATTGACCTTCTCTTGGGCTACTTTTATTATACGCAGAAAAGAGGAGAAGTAAACATGGTACTCTCTGTGTGCTTCATCTCCACAAGGTTGGGCTTGAGTCTTCTTGGATGGCGTGAGAAAATCGAACTCTTCATTCTTCCCCAAAAAACTGAAGAAAATCTCCTTGCCCAACTCGACCGATGGGGAGTGAAAAAAGATAGCTTTCAAGAAGCTCTCCCTCCCTTTCCTGCGATTGTAGAAACCATACAGGCGTACTTTGAAGGAATGCGTGTCACCCTCTCGTATCCTCTTGCTTTGGAACGCTTTCCTCTGTTCACAAGGAGAACCTTCGATGCCGTGGCCCGGATTCCCTATGGGACAACACTCACCTACAAGGATATCGCTAAAAAAATTGCCCTTCCCCACGCATCGCGTGCTGTGGGAAGGGCACTTGGGAGAAATCCCTTACCCCTTTTTATCCCCTGTCATCGGGTGGTAGGCAAGTACAACCTTGGAGGCTTCTCAGGCTATGGGCTTCGGTACAAAATCCTCCTCCTCTCACTTGAGCTCTCGGGGAGCTGTCCTCACAGTCACTGTTCCCTCTAAGAAAGCACTCACTTTCTTGTAAATGAGAAGCGTCACCGCCGCGTTCAGTGCCCCCTTCAGGAGATTAAAGGGCGCAATAACAGGAAGAATCATGCCAAGGACAACGTTTCGAGGAACCCCAAGGTAAAGCGGAGTCACAACGAGATTCGCAAGAATCATAACCCCGGTCATGATGAAAAGTCCCAAGACAAGCCCAACGAAAGCCCCTTGACGAGTTCGGTTTCGCTGATATGTCCACCCTGCAATACCAACAAAAGTTCCGCAAGCAAGGAAGTACATAAACATTCCCCAAGGACCACCCTGTCCAGTGATGAGCGCAAAAAGCACCGCTACAAGAGCCGTAGCCCCGAGCGCTACCGCTGGTCCGAACTTAAAGCTTACCATAAGCAGGGGAATGTCCCCTGGCCGATACAGGAGGAAGGAAGCAGCAGGGATCAAGGGAAAATGAATGAAAAGGTCAAGCACAAGCGACAGAGCAGCAAAGGTACCAACGTAGATGAAATACTTCCGCATGGAAAGGGCCTCCTTTTCTTTTCCAGGGCAAAAGAAAACCCTGAAAGCAGAGAGCCTTCAGGGCTTGAGGGCGCACCATATAACTTCTTCTCCCATCCGGACTGTACCGTCGGCCCCGGAATTCCACCGAGTCAACCCTCTTGAAGAGAGGGCTCGCGGGCTTTCACCGCCGGTCGGGAATTGGGTGTTCTCCCTCACCCTGCCCTGAAGAAGTTTTTGTTTTTGAAGGATTATACCTCACATCGCGGGGAAAGTCAAACTTTCCTGGAAAAAAAACCACACCCCTAGGAATCGAAAGACGTCTCCTAGCGTTCCTTCAGGAGACGTCTTTCGATTCCCCCGAAGACAAAAACATCACGCAAGAACCAACACACCGAGCAGCAAAGAAAGTCTTGTCACCACATCCCATAAGTGATCTCTACAGCTTCGCCACTGCTTTTTCGCAGAACCTGATACAATAAAAGAAGACTGTTCAAGGGAGTGGATATTGTGGAAACCCTTGTTCTTGGGATTGATCTTGGAACTCAAGGAGTTCGTGCAATGATTGCCACGCTGAAGGGAGAGGTAGTAGCCGAGGAAAAAGAACCTATAGAATTCTCCCTTCAAGAAGAACGGCGCTTTGAACAAGATCCCATGGAGTGGTGGGAAAAAACAAAACGATGCATAACAAAGGCCCTTACGCTCCTTGATTCTTTGGGGTACTCCCGAGAATCCCTTAGAGCTCTTTCGGTCACTTCCACCTCGGGAACGATTATACCCGTCGATACTTTAGGGACACCCCTTATGAACGCTCTTATGTACAACGACTCTCGAGCGCAAGAGGAAGCAAGCTTTGTGAACGAAGTAGCTCATGATTTTACTAAACGTTTAGGGTACTGCTTTGACCCGTCCTTTGCTCTTTGCAAAGTCCTCTGGATTCGGCAAAATCTCCCCGAGGTATTTGATAAAACTGCGTTGTTCCTCCACCCCACCGATTACCTTCTTGGACACCTCACCGGCCATTGGGGAGTGTCGGATATTTCGAACACTCTGAAAATGGGGTATGACCTCATGGAAAACCGGTGGCCATCTTTCATCGAGAAGTTGGGAATTCCCTCTGAAAAGCTCCCCCGGGTCGTCGTAAAAAGCGGTGAAATTGTAGGAACGCTAAGGTCTTCACTTGCAAGAGAGTGGCACCTCTCTCCGAAACTCCTTGTCACCGCAGGAGCAACCGATGGTACAGCAGCTTTCTACGCTTCGGGAGCAGAAAGACCGGGGGATGCTTCCTCAACTCTTGGAACAACGCTCGTCGTGCGAAGCATCTCTGAGCGCCACATTAAGGATCCTCGAGGAAGAGTATACTGCCATCTTCATCCCAAGGGTTTTTGGCTCCCAGGAGGGGCATCAAATACTGGTGGAGAATGTTTAAGTCATTTCTTTCCAAAAGAGAACTTGGCAAGTTGGGATGAGAAAGTTGCTCAGTTACCCCTTCCATCTCCTCTCCTTGTGTATCCCCTCATCCGCAAGGGAGAGCGCTTTCCCTTTGCCCATCCTCATGCAGAATTCTTCGTCGTTGGGGAACGGAAAACCGATCTTGAATTCTACGCTGCTTGCCTCGAAGGTGTAGGATACGTGGAGCGCTACGGTTTCGAGCTCCTCGAAACCTTAGGCGCGACGAAGATACAACGGGTTTTTGTTTCAGGAAGCGGCTCAAAGAGTGCCATCTGGAGGAGGATTCGTGCAAACATTGCTAATCTCCCTCTCTACCTTCCTAAGTTCCCTGATGCTGCTATGGGTGCTTGCATTATGGCTGCTTGTCCTCTCTTTGGGGACATATCGCAAGCCATACAGAGTATGGTGCACATCGTAGCACAAGAGGACCCTGAAAAGAATCTTGCGACCCGTTACGAAGAACAATACCATCGCTTTAAAGAGGAATGCCAAAAACGAGGATACATAAGGGGGCAATAGCTCAGGATCCCTTGAGGATCCTGAGCTATTGCAGAGAGTACCGGTAAATAGCGAGGATATCCTCCTTTGTGAGAACCTTCACTGTACCAATAGGTCCCCTCTGTGCTACCCGTTCGGCCATCTCCTCGAGTCGCTCTTCGCCAATGCCTACTTCCCGAAGCGTCACCGGAGCACCTATTTCGCGGAACCATTCCCGTGTCCTGGTGATACCGGCTTTACCAAGTTCTCTGTCGCTTCGGCCATTTCGAGGAATTCCCCACACCCTCTCAGCGAACTGGGCGAATTTATGAGGGATAAGAGGTAGTACGTACTCCATCCACTGAGGGAAAAGAATAGCCAACCCTGCTCCATGAGGGATATCGTAAACACCACTTAACTCAAGTTCCATCCGATGCGTGGCCCAATCTCCTACCACCCCTGCCTCAAGAAGATGGTTAAGGGCAATTGTCCCACACCACATGATGGTTGCCCGAGCATCGTAATCTTGGGGGTTCGCGAGAACTCTCGGAGTGTACTCAATGATGGTCCTCATGATGCCCTCAGCGAGACGGTCCTGAAGCGGGGTTTCAGGGGTTTTGTGGAAGTACTGCTCAAACACGTGGGCCATCATGTCCACAATACCATAGACAGTGTGTTCTCTGGGAACGGTGAAAGTGTTCTCCGGGTCGA
>JANXBI010000068.1 GCA_025060675.1 Candidatus Caldatribacterium sp. | reverse complement strand
AGTCACCGGTGATGTGGACGTGACTCCCTGATGCATTTCTCGCCTCGACGGTATCTCCAACTATCCGTACATAACTCCCGGACGCGTTCTTCGCCTCAACGGTATCTCTAGCCACCTGTACATAGCTTCCCGTCTTGTTCCGTATGCGTCCAAGGTCACCACGGAGGTAGACTTGGGTTCTAGTGGCGTTCTCCCCAACGATGAGGTCATCCTTCATGAAGATCTGTGAGCCACTCTTGTTCTTCGCTTGGAAGGTATCGGTTTCGACACGGATGTAATCAGTTTGTTCTTGTTCGACGATCTTGAGGAGGATCTTCCGTGGTTGGAGTTCGATGCGGTTTTTCACCTCATCGTTGTTCACTTCCACCTGAACAAGGTCGTCACCTAAGATGAGGCTTTCGGATCGCTTCTTCTGTCCTTCCTTGACTCGGACAAGACCGAGGTAGTCGGCCTTGAGTTGGACTTGGTTGGTGACCTTTTGGGCTTTGGGATCTCCACCGTTGCTGTGGTAGTCGAGGAGGAGACCATCGGTTTGGAGCTGTAGGGAGATGGCCTCACTCACCTTGAAACCCGCTACTTGGCTCTGCTCCCCCTGTGGTTCCTTGAGGAGTTTCTCCCGAACGACGAGGAGTTGGGAGTCAGGGGTGATTTTGATGGTGAGGGCGTTCTGTGGCTCATCGTCCCGATCCACGTGTTGGAGTTTCACGTAGTATGGTCGCTGTTGGATGGAAGCTCCTTTCTTGTCTTTCGCGAACCGTTGGATTCGTTGCGCGGTGTCTGGGAAGTACGTGGAGAAGGTATCGATGGTGTCCTGTGGTGGTTTCGTGGAGTCAACAGCTGTTGGTTCATCACGGAAGTATTGGTTGAAGATCTGGAGGAGTTTCTCGGTGTAGAGTGGGTCCTCTGCCCAAGCCCCGGTGTTTGGGGGAGTGGTACTTTGGATTTCTCTGAAGAATGCCTCAGGGTTATTCCGCACCTGCCAGGCGGTGATGTGGTGCTTCTTGACGTTGTAGATGTAGGATTCAACAGCCTCCCACTGGTCTGAGAAGAGGGCGTACCCCTCTGGGTCGACTCCTGCCGGACCAGTGAAACGCATCCCCCAGAGGTTGAAGGGGTTCCGACTCATGGTCGAACCCCATCCCGTCTCAAGGGCTGCCTGGGTTACGATGATCCGCCAATCGATCCCGTACTTCGCCTCAGCAACCTGTGCGTACGGCTTGAGGTAGGTGATGAAGTCGTGTTGGGTTGACATGTCTCTCCCTCACTTGCGACCTCTTCCTGGGAAACCCACCCCATGAAGGGGTGGGTGAAGGTCACTCTCTGATCTCACGAACTTCCCAGGTTCCGGTGATGATCTTCACCCCAAGATAGACGATGGGGAGAGCGACGAAGGTGAGGATGAACTTAACGGTGTACTGGGACAGGATCATGGTGCGGAGTACTTCAAAGGGGACGGTGCCGATGAAGGCTACGGAGATGAAGATCAGCGTATCGAGGAGTTGGGACACGGCAGTGGAACAGACGCTTCGAATGGCCAGGTACAGTCCTGATGTGGCCCTTTTCCAGAAGTGAAAAGCCCACACATCGTGGAACTGGGAGCAGAGGTAGGCCAACGCACTCGCGAGGATCAACCGTGGTACACCACCGAATACGTGTACGAAGGCTTCGTTCTTGCTGAAGATTGGGGCTGGTGGGTACGTCACTACGAACCAGGAGACTAAAAGCAGGATGGTGTTGGCCACAAAACCCACCCAAACCACGGTTTTTGATAACCCTTTACCGTAGACCTCACTGACAATATCCGTTGCGGCGAAGGTGAAGGGGTAGAAGAAAACGGCGATTGGTACGATCAGTGGACCAATGTTCACTAGCTTCGAAGCGATGATGTTCGAGAGCACAATGAGTGAGCAGAAGATCCCAGTCAAAAACAACAGACCTTTCTCGGTGTTCACTGAGTACCCACCTCCAACCAACGTTTCATCTTTTGGAGTTTCTCCCCAATACCTCCACTTGCTACAGTGACTTTGACACCGACCGGTACCCAAGCTGCAAAGGGCCGTAGAGCTTCAAGGTACGTACTCCCAGCGACCATGAACACCTCCCTATAGTTCCTCACACTGAGGATGTGTTGGAGTGTGAGAACGTTGTGTTGTACTTGCTCACAGGCGGTGGTATGAGTCATTTGTTGATCGTAGAACTCGATCTCCTCGGTTGGGGAGATGAGTCCATATCGTGCTGAGAGGATGAGGATATCAACATCTTCAGGAAACTTCCCTTCTCGTTGGAGCTTCTTCACCAAGCGAAAGGCCACCCCATCGTAAAGGTCCCAAGCTCTCACTGTGCCTACAACCTTATGCTTCCTCGAGGAGCAGCTCATAATGAGGAGACGACGTACCATCGAAACCTCCATTCAGGAATGTCCGATAGAAGAGGTTGACGTTGTGGAAACCGCGTCGTTTGTTCCGGTTGTTACCTCTGAAGATCACCACATGGATTCCCGCTACACGACACATGGGACAGGGACAGTACCGCCAGATGCGGCTCTCTAACGTACGACGGTAAGCCTCAAGGAGCTCTCCAGGTTTCTCATCCCTCCGTTCTAGGAGTTGGTCGTACTCCATCACCGCCTCAAGTGTACTCTCAAGAGGGAGGTTCCCACGCTCGTATGCCTCCATGGCTAACATGGCTCTTCGTTCCAACTGTTTGAGACTTGCTATGTCGATCCCTTTTCGACTTGCCATCTGTTGTACCCTTGGATCGTAAGAGGGAGGGATTCGGATAGCGGCGTACCACTTCCCATCAACACCAAGGTAGTTGGTCTGTGGACTCAACCATGCTCTCCTCAAGAAGGAAGTACTGTCAAAGCTTGTGATGTTGAGTGCTTTGAAAAGTGGGAGGAGTTCGAGTCGAAGGACACCAAGGAGATGAATCTTCACAGTGGTGGAACGTTGGCGTACGGCTTTGGTAACGGTCTCGGTGAGGACGGCAACCTCCTGCGTCTTCCGTCGTACAAGGCCTCCAAGGGCGATGTACTCGTATCCCATGCCAACCAGCTGGAGGGCAGAATCGACAAAGGTAGCGACGTCATGTCCTTGTACAGCACCAATAGGAGTGAAGGAGAGGTTGTTGGTTTTCACGTACTTGAGGAACTTATCGGCATTCTCAAGGCTGATTTGGCGCCTTTTCTCCTTCTCCTCAAGCGTTAACTTGTGCTTTCGAACGGTCTGTCCCTGACGGACCACGATCGAGTCGACGATTATGTGGTCTGGAGAAATACCGAAATCAAAGTCGAGGGCGTGGTAGAGATTGGCAATCCGTTGTGGTGCAGCGTACTCTGGTGGTTCTTCACAGTTCACATAAGTGAAGGCCCCACAGTCTCCCATGACAGGGAGTGGTCGCGTTGCCCTATCGATACGGAGGTACTTCTTGATGCTCCTGAAGCCACGAATGGTTGGTGTCCCACCGTCGTAGTGGACACGGATTTTGTGTTCAAAGGTTGCCAAACTGACGAGGACGCCATCGTATGGTGGATCGTCGAAGACCTCATGGGCGTACAGGCTCTTGTTGTAGCCATCCCTTATCGGTTGTGGTTCAAGGTCACTTAGGAAGTCGAACTCCTGGTGGATACGGTCCTCCCAGTTGGGGAAGAAGTAGAGGATGTGGTTCGTTCCATCAGGCATCCACCGTGCCTCCTTGTGGCAGCAAGGTGTTGTAACCTCACTGTGAGTTGGGGCCATGAGAGGGTGTTTCCAAGTGTAGGTACCAACGGTGTGGGTGGACCTACTCAACTGTGGTGGTGACTGACCAAGAAGAGGATACTTGGTTGTGAATTAGGGAGGTTTGGGTTTCCGGCAACGGATGTGTTTCTCAGAGAGGGCAATACCGTCTGGTAGCTCGAAGCCACCAGGGAGTGAATCCATGAGCTGGACAGAGGCCGTAGCGGGTTGTGCACCAAACGTCCTCTGGATGACACCAGTGAGGATACCTTGACCGAAGGCTCCAAGGTTCCCCTCGAGGTCTACGGTGGCAACATCCACAGCTTGGATGTTCTGTAGTGGAACCGGGAGGAGACGGTTGATTGCCGAACCAAAAATGGACCAAACCATTTGCCTCCCAAGGGCTGACGGGTTCACACCACGGAGTGACTGGACCAGTCCCATGAAGGCGAGAAACGACCTAAGGGTTTCTTTCAGGATCCCGAAAACTCCTGAGGGGAGGAAGGAGGTGAAAGATGTGAGGAGGTTGGCCAGGTTCACCCTCCCATTCTGGGTGATGGCCACAAGGTTCCTCAAAGTCGCCAGGGTCGCAGTAAATTTCCCATTCCAAGTAGTGGACTCCACAGCCTGTACTATCCTGTCAAACTGGTCGAGAACGGTATGGAAGCTACTCACGGAGAGGTTCTCTTTGAGGTGGTCGAAGATGGTGCACATCCGTTCCACTTCGGTTTGGATGGTGGTAACTTCTGCTTTCGCCCGTTCTGGACCGAGTTCCAGCGCTAAGGTGATGAGGTCTTCAAGGTCAATCTTGAGTCGACGCATAGGTTTCCCACAGGTTACGAACTCATCCTCGGATTCCTAACTGTTGTCCCACACTGCCTACACGTCCACGTCTCAACGTACGGACAACCAGAGACGGTACTCTGACACTGTGAACAGGTTGCCCACCGAGCCCCACAACAGCAGTTAGCCGGTGGGTTATCTGTTCCCTCCGCTCCACAACAACACCCACTATCCACATAGTCCTCTTCCCCAGTAGGGTCACCGCTGAGGATCTTCTGCACTTCCTTGAGTTGGCGGATAACCTCAAGACCCCTCTGGAAGGAGAGGGTTCCCGTTTGGATTTGGGAGATGATGGATCGGACTTCTGGGAGATCAAGGATACGGGTGGCCTCTTTGAGTTCCTCCGCCCGCTCCTTGAGTCGTACCACCATGTCCGTGAGCCCCTTCGCCTGGCCAACGGGATCGTCCCTTCCCACCTTGATGAAGAACCCAGCAGCCTCATTGGCCTCTTTCCCAAGGGGAAAGGAAATCTCCACCTCCCCATCCTTGTTCACCTTGAACCAGAATCCTGATGGGTAGACGGTGATGTACCGATCCTCTTCGGCAACAACACCTCGTTCCGTTGGTCCCTTGGTGTCCGTTGGGTCTTCAGTGGCCCCATTGAGGTTCATCCAACGGATACGGGGATGGAGGCAACCAATTACCACTGGAGCGTTGTAGTTTTCGTTGATGAACCCTACCAGGACGTAATCACCGACTCTGGGGAGGACGGCTCTCCCGTATCCGAAAAGCGGTGTGCGGACGAAGGCACCGAAGTTGTTCTCTTCAGAGAACCAGTTCTCCTCAGGGACTGCCCCAGCCATATCGGTGAGGACGGGGACACGGATCCGGAAAGCCCCTTCATCACCTTTGTCCATCCCTGAGGTGGTTGTGGAGAAGTAGTCCACGTAGACGATGTCGACGCAGAAATCCAATGGGTAGACGTTCACTACCCTTGCCAGACGGAGTCCACCTACCCGTGAGGGGGCATAGAAGACTCGGCTCCCAGGCATCCCATCATCGTAGAAGACCATAGGGGTTTCCCCTCCTCAAGAGACCTCCACCCCTCGACTCAGTTCGAGGTAGGTGACGTAGGTTTCGAAGTTGACGAAGAGATGGGAGACTCCGTCCACGTAGAAGAGGAACTTCCGTTCCCCATTGCCGAAGTCCTGGGGAGCGTATAGGATCGCATCACCCTCGTTGATGTTCGCATTCCCACGGATTTGAAGGGTTCCAGAGAGGAACTCACAACTTCGGATGTACCACTGTTTGAGGACATTGGCGAGGTCTGTTGCCAGTATCCTATCGGTGCGGATGACGACCTCTTCCTTGTTCTCTGGGACTTTGTTGAGGGCCTCAATGGTCTCCTTCGTGACCAAATAATCGAACTTCATGAGGATCGGATTGAACCCATACTTTTTGATGTGCTCAAAATCTGTCACCGGTACGAGGTTGAACTCGATCAGAACCCCTAAGGCCTCGGGGACATTCGGACCAACGATGAAGAAGTTGTGGGAGAATTCACTCCCCCGCGTGATGTTCTCGGCAATAACGTCAAGGTCAGAGATGGTGTGTACGGTGACCTTTGTCCGATCCACCATCCCAACGTTCCTGAGTTCATGCCCTGAGGTAAGGGAAGGTAAGTTCACGTCGTACACGAATGGACTTGGACGTAGGATCATGTGGCATGTTGGTACGTCAAGGAGGGTAAGGGAAGTGTCGTCTGACGAGTACCGTGTGATGATCTCGTTGAAGGGTTTCTGGAGGGCTTGGTCGATGAACTGGGCTCCAGAACCGGAGAACTGTGAGTAGTACAGGCCGTAGATGATGAGTTTTTGGTCTGGTCGGATACGGAAGGAGTTCCCGGTGAAGCGGATGTAGTCGGCGAGTGTCTTCCCTGTGAATGGGACACGGACCATCCGGAAATCGTTGAGGAGGATGCTGTTTACGTACTTCCCGATGAGTTCGTGTACTTCTCCAAAGGAATTCTCAACGAGATCCTCGTGGATGACCGTGTAGAGTGTTTTGATCTTCCTATGGAACTCACCGGTGAATTGGTTGATGAGTTCTCTGATTGCCGGAGTCAGAGAGGTTTCACCGAAGAGGTAATGGGTACTCGAGATGGAGGTGATCTCAGTCCCAGTCACCACAACCTGTCGCTCCACCTGAGGAGATTCTGGGCTACCAGAGAGGCTGGTGGTTTTCGTGACTGATTTCACGATTCCAACCATCATCGTCTTGAGCCCACTCTCCCCAGGACGACCCATCCGGATGACCACAAGATCGTGGGGGTAGATGCGGTCAAGCCATGTCCGACCTTTCCGGTCTTGCTTATCCACCAAGGTGATTTGGAATTGGTTCACTCCGAACCCATTGACGTGTTTCTTGACGGTCATCTGCACAACACTGGCATCAATGTCGTGGATGTTCACCTGGTCAATGGGGAAGGAGACGTTTGTCGTTGCAAAGATGGTGTTATCCTCTCGACCAGTGGTCTGTATGGGGATGAAGTAGGCAATACCAATGGGTGTCGAATAACGGTATCTAGCAAACATCGTTTCAACCTATCGGGGAAAAGCTTCCAATGAGTGCTCGTCCACGTCCTGAGGTGGACATACCAATGGCCACCCGTTGCGCTCCCTTGATGATCTCCTCGATCATCTTCGCCGTAATGGTATCCGGCGATACGTTGATGTTGACCGAGATTTGGTTCTCAACACGTTCGATGTTGGTCCCATACTGGCTGAGGGTGGAGTAACGCTCGACATCGGGTCGTTCGTTGGTCCAGAGACCCCGTATGAAGTTGATGAAGCGCTGTAGCAATCCTTCCTGAGGTTCTTGGGAAGGGGTTGGTTGTGAAGGTGTCGGTGGTGGCGAAGGTGGAGTGGTCGGTTGTGGGGTTGTCGACGGGGGAGGAGATGGGACGGGGGTCTTTGTACTCGACGGCTGGGACTGCGCCTGTGTACTCAGTGTGAGAATCTCTAAGAGGTACTGGTAGTACTGTTCAATTAAGTTCTGGATGAATTCTTCGGGAAGGTTGAGACCTCTAGTGATTGACGTAATGTGTTGCTTAGCCGCAATTCGAAGTTGCCACCTTGCTAATCTATCCTCAGCGAGTTTCCGAAGTGCGGCGATTTGGGCATCACTCAGGATTGCTATGCGTTTTGCTGCCTCTTCAGCTTTCCCCATTGGGACTCCGGCCTGTTGAAGTACAAATGCGAAATCGACTGCCGCGATCTCCTGTTTCCGTCTCACGAGCTCTTTGTACCCTTCTTGCACTATTTCAGAGAGTCCTAATTCTGACGCTATCCTGATGCCGAGCTCAGCGCTCTCTATTTCCGATCGGGTTGCAGCTCGTTTCTGCTCAAGACGAGTCTTCCACTCTTGCGTAGCCTTCTCTTCGGCTGCTCGGAGGGCTTGTTGTTCGTCTAACCCTTGCTCACGGAGGACCTCTGCGTACCTCCCCATGCTGACGAGGATCTCGAACGCTGTCCCCTGGACCGCCCTTCGGTAGGATGGGAAGAGGTTGTACCACCATCGGAATGGTTTTTGGAGTTCGGCCATGAGCTTCTCTCTTTCTGTAACAATCTTGGCAACTGTTTCTGTCATTTTCTCCTGGATGGCTTTCTTCGCTTCTGGAGTGGTGGCTTCTTCGAGCTCTCGGGAGAGGATCTCGAGTTCCCTTTTCCATCCCTTCGTCCGTTCAAACTGCTCCTCAACCCGGTCAATAACCCTTCGGGTGTAGGCGTAGATGATGCTTGCCGCCACAGCTCCCATCATGATGACCCCAAGTGGTGAGAAAAGGGTGGAGGTGAAGGCGGTCAAGCTCCATGGGGATCGAAGGGCTCCAGCTATCGCTCCCTCAGTGACCGTTTGTGTCCCCCTCTGGAAGAAGGGAACTTGGAGTCGGGCCAGAATCGATCGCATCCCCCGACCAACTATACCACCAAGCCCCAGTCCTTCCCCTCGCAACCCTTGGAAGAAGTTCCGGGTGAAGTTCCCCAGGAGGTCACCAAGTAGGTTCCCAAACCCTTCCCCAATGATCCGACTCATGAGGTACGTGCCGAAGAACGCTATACCTCCCCATCCCATCTTCCCCAATCCACCGAAGATGTTCTGGATGCCAGCAATGGGTTTGAGGGCGAGGATGTCACCGATTCCCGCAATCACCTGTGGGAACCCACGGAGGAGGTTCATGATGGGGATGATGACCTCATCGGTGATGTTCATCAAAGCCTCTTGCCGTTCCGCTAAGGCCTTTGCGAACCTCTCACCGTACGACCCTTGGAGTTCGGTCGTCATTGTGGCCAGCTTCTGCTCGATGACGTACCGCTCCTCTTCTGGAGCCGTAGTGTACCGTCTCAGGAGGTTGAGGAACTCCTTTGAACGGTCTACGGAGAGGTTGAACATTCGCGAGAGGATCAAGACCTGGGCATCCGTATTCTGGACGAGGGTATCGAGGGTTTGCACCATTGCCTCGGCGTAGGTAACCCTTCGACCACCAACCTCGAATGTGGCGAAGATCCCCTCTCGGTCGATGCGTTGCTGGAAGGCAATGAGCTCCTCAAGCGTGAACTCCCTCCCAAGGGTTTGGAAGACCAGGGCCGTCATTGGGTGGATGAGGCGTCCCACCGACTGGAGCTGTTGGGAGATGGACATGGCCGTTTGAACGGCGTAGATACCACGCATCCCTGGACCAACCTCAAAGGTACCACTGGCGAGTACGTACCTCGCAAAGGCGCTCAGTGCCTCAGGGGAGATACCACCTGCCGCACCACTTTTGAGGGTATCGGCGAAGATGTTGAAGGATTGGAGGAGCTCATCGGTACCGATGATACGCTTGAGGTTCACACTGGACATGACCGAGGCCATGATGCGGAAGACCCGGTTCCACATGGTCGGACTGTACATGAACCTGGTGAGACCAGCTAGAACCGTTGCAACATCACTTTCTCGGCCCAGGAATCCGGTACCGCGGGCGAGTCGCCACACGGGGATGGTGACATTCTCGATGAAGGATCGAAAATCGAATTGCCCAAACCCAGCAATCCTCGTCATGACGTCGGTGGGACCAAGGAGCCCTTCAAGGGTGACTCCGTACTGCCTGAGGAGGTCTCCAAGGTCCTCACGGAAGGTTCGGGCAAACACCCTTCCCATACCTGGCATGGTGTAGATGCCGAACCGTCCTCCAAAGAGGGTCTCGAATGGGAAGAGGACCTCGAAACGATCTCGGATTGCCTCACCTATGGTTGTCCCAACCCCAAGACGGCCGTAACTTTGGACGGTGCTAATGACATCGTTGATGAAACCACCCAACAGCCTCCGTACCCCAATCTCAGAGATGAACTCCCGTGGGGAGGTCATGGATTCAAAGAAGCGACGGAGTGGGTTGTTCGCATGGAGAGAACTCAAGAGGAAATGGAAGTACTGTCTCCGGAAGGGGGTTGTGGTGAGGACCGTCTCCATGACGTGTCTGGCAACCTTTTCCCCACTCCCCAAGACCTCACTCTCGGTGGTTGCCGTTTTCTCTGAGGCGGCAACTTGGATGGCGAGTCGGTTCTCGATCTGTCTGAGGATGGCAACGATGAGACGGAGGATGGCGGTTTCACGGTCAAGGGAGAGGACATCTGCTCCAAGGAGTTCGTTCACCCGTCCCATGTTCTCCTGGAGCTCTCCCATGATTTCACGGAAGAGGTTTGCGAAGGTCACGTAGGCATAAGCCTGGGTGTACGGTTGAGTGACTTCGATGTTCCCAGCCCGTTGCTCAGCCTCTGCCCGTTCAAGGATCGGCTGGTACATCCTCTGGATGTCCGCAAGGATACCGCGGACGACTTGCTCCCGTGCTTGTCCCCGAGCGACGATCTCTTGCACCCGCTGTTGGTAAGCGGCGGCTTCCTCCTCAGTCAGTGTTTGGGTCTGGAACAAGCGTTCCCGTTCCCGCTCTCCCAAACGTTGGGAGAGGAGGAATCCGAAGGCCCTCTGGAGTTGGAGGAAGTTGAGTCTTGAGAGCACTTCTCTGTATTGGGTCTCCACTTGGGCAATGATGGCCTCAAGTCGTGCAGCCTCAAGGTCAAGGCGGGTACGTTCTCCACTTCCCTCTTGGAGGCTGGCGGCTTGTTCGGTCAACGCATCGAGTTGGCCACGGAGATTCTCGAGTTGTTTGCCGAAAGATTGGACTCGACCCTCTACCCCTCGGATCTCTTCTGCGAGTTCCTCAAGGAAAGTGGTGAGGTTCCGACGCTCGGCAATTTCTCCCAAAGCTGAGAAGGCTGCCCGAGCCGCTTGGGCTCGGAGCTCTGAGACCCTTCTTTCTTTATCCTTGCTGTATGGTCCACCTGCTCCGGTGAGCTGGACGTACTCCTCTTGGGCTAGTGAACGGATCGCTTCCTCGCGGAGCATCTCCTCTCCTAAGAGAGGTTGCTCTCTTCGGAGTATGGCAATCTGTCGGTTGATGTCTCGCTCCCATCCTGGTTGATTTCGAATGGTTTCTGCAATCTTAGGGATGAACTCCCCTTGAACGACCTCCTCCACGACCTCATCAAGGTTAATTCCGAATTGTCTCAAGGCCTGGGTAAAAGCGGAGAAATCATCCCCTTGTGGGAGGTTACTCAGGAGCTGCTCGATATTGCTGAAGACTTCTTCAGAGAGTACTGGTGCCTTTTGGAGTCGTCCATGGAGGAGGGCGATGAGGCGTCGGTAGAGTCGCTCAGCCTGACTAGTAAGGATTTCCCTCTGTTCCTCATTCTCAGGTGGGACGGCTTGCTCAATGGTTGTCCTAATGTTCTGGAGAGCTTCCTCCCGTGGTCGAAAGAGGTTCTCAAGAAGGAGGGTACGGATGGCAGCAAGGTACGTCTCCTCGGTCCGCTCCACCGTCTCTCCCCGAACTCCCTGGAGGAGTGATCCAATCTCCCAGAGTTGTTCGAAGAGTTTTGCAGTATCGGTGATCCAAGCCCGTAGACCTTCCTCTAAGTTCCCCCTGATTTCAAACCCATAGAAGGAAAGATGACGGATAAGGCTCTCTCGTTTCCTCAGGAGCTTTTCCCTTTCCTCCTCGGTGAGGAGACTCGACTGGAGCTGAGCGTTAACCCTGATGAGGTCATGGTACGTCCGGTACACCCCGATCATCGTCTTGAGGATGGTCTCCTCAAGGTTCGTCGTACCGGAGATTCTGGTGGCCCCATAGATCCCTAAAGCGGTAGCGAGGTTCTCATTCTCAATCCGTGGAGCCCTGAATCCAGGTCCTTGGATGAGGTCAAGGATAGGGGCGACGATTTCACTTGCCACACTTGTGGCAAGGTTCGGGATCGTGTAGTACCTTCTGACCTCTGGTGGCCGGTACTGGGTTCGGATGACCTCAGAGACGGGGAGGAAGTACCGGTAGAATGGACTGGTGGTACCAAACCGTTGGGCAGCATCCTCAATCTCCTGAGCGAATTCCGTGAAGAGCGTACGGAGGTCACGAACTTGGGTGACGAAGGCACGGTACTCAGGCTGCAGCTGCATGAAGCCAAGGGCGAGTTCCCCAATCCGCTCCCGAACGTATGAACTCATCTCCCCCAAAGCCTCAATGGGGAAACCGAGGAACAGTGATGTTCTCGTCTTCCCAAGACCGAACCGTACCTGGTACTGACGGATGGTTTGGAGGTACTGTTCGTACGTTTGGGTGAGACCGG
The DNA here is from genome assembly GCA_025060675.1 of Candidatus Caldatribacterium sp. Classification (GTDB taxonomy): domain Bacteria; phylum Atribacterota; class Atribacteria; order Atribacterales; family Caldatribacteriaceae; genus Caldatribacterium. Next base: position 14,695 of record JANXBI010000068.1, on the reverse strand, counting down.
CGGCAACTGGCGTCCCTTCTCTGGTGACTTGGGGTCTTGGGATGTTGGGGATGATACGTCCAGAACGGATCTCCTCAAGGAGGCTGTTGAGGGCGGTGTTGAGCTGTCTGATGACCTGCTCAGTATCCTTTAAGGTCTTATGGAGGTAACCGAGGTCATCTAGAGGGAAAGCCACTCACTGTCACTCCCTGTCGATTCAGTCGCTCCGAGGACCTCCTCCATGTACCGATCGAAATCGGGATCATAGTACGATTCCACAATCTCCCCATCTGTGCCACCTTGATGGTTTTGGGCCTTCTTGAGGGCTCTCGCCTTCTCCCTTTGGTCTTCGTTGTACATGGCAACGAGGAGAAGGATCTGTTCTTGGGTGAGGTTCCTGAACCTTGGATCGGTTGGGAGGACTCGGAAGTGATCCATGACCCACCAGAGGATTTTGAACTCGGGGAGCTCAACAATCCTTTCGACGTACTTAACGAGTCCGGCGAAAGGAGTTGATCCAACCGAGGACCTCAGTGAACACTCGGTGGATGAGCTCCCAATCGGTGACCGACCAGATGTCCTTCATGAACTCTGGTCGTTCAACGAGAATGGTGTCCAGGTAGACGACCTCGTAGATGAGGTCTTCAATGTCCTGCATCTCCCCAGGTTTCAGTCCCCGCTTGAGGATCTCCTTCCGGACCTTGGTGAGGATGTCGATGGAGTCTCCAATGGTATCCTTCCGGACGACGAAACGGAGTTTCTCCCCTTGGTACTCAATGGTGAACTCGTGGGTTTGTTGGTGTCCGTTGAGGAGTTCCTTACCAGCCCGCTCCAGGGCCTTCTTCTGATCCATGATCTCACCTCTCCCAAGACAAGTGCCCCATCCGCGAGGGATGGGGCAACCGATCTTGTGTATTGTTGTTGTGAGGGAGCACCGTTAGTGACAAGGGATTACCGTGTTCCTCCAGCGGTCACTCCTGCCCCAATCCCAGAGGTGGCTGTTGCCGTCCCTTGGGTTGGACTCTGGATGATGTCAGCGTGGTCTTGACATTCGGAGTAGAAGAGGGACATGGTCTCACCGACGATGGCTCCAGCCCGAATGTCCTCATCGCAGTTTCGAACCACACAGTTCCGGTACTTCCGGACGATCTTCCCAGTGTACTTGTCACGGACGATGATATCGAAACCAAAGGTGGAATGCTTGAGGAGCTTCCCTTCGTGGGAGAGACTGAATGGGATACCGATTCTACTGAGGACACCTTTGAGGTCGTGGATACGGACAAGGTACCGCTCAAGGTCGATGGTTCCCTCGTACCGCAGTGGTACGAACTCCTGTGGCTTCATCGAACCGATCTCGTACACCGCCTCAGTCCCAAAGTCTCTCCGGGCGGAGAGGCGTTGGGCTCGTCCGACGATGAACTCGGTTCCTTCTCCACCCTTGGGATTCGCAATGGCGATGAGGATTTCGTGGGCGCTGATGGTTCGGTGTAGACCACCTTCTGGTAACTCGTTCGCACCTTGTCCAACACCGAAGTAGTCGTAGTACATTTGGGATTCGCTGAGCTGCTCGTACAGGCTCCGATCGGCCATAGAAGGTAACCTCCTTATGAAGACGGAATTGTGGGTTTTGCCCCCTCACGGAGAGGGGGCGCGGTCACTTACCACCCGTAGGCGGGAACAAAGATCTGGGAGACGAAGATGTAGTTGGCGACGGTTGCTGGTGAGGCTTCATAGGTGATGCGGATCTCCTCGTTGCTCACCGTCACTTGGATGTTCCGGTACGGCGGGTTACCGACAAGGGCTCCAGTGCGAGCGTAGTTGTCGAGGACAGCACCGACTGTGGCGGCAATGTCGTTTTGGATTGATGGGGTAAGGGCCTGACCAAGGTACCGGTTCTCGAGGGCTCGTCTGAGTGTCCTTGAGATGTCGTCGATGACCATAACGGCGGAAATCTCCTTCTTGGCCAGGTTCTCATCCGCTCGGTAGGTGGTGATCCCACGGACCACTCGGTATGTTCCTGTCTCATCCTCTTCAACGACGGTGATTCCCGAGGAGACAAGGTCGACGATGTCACTCAGGGTGAAGGAAACGGTGAGCCCTTCAACACCAACAGTCTTGTAGGTGATGTTCTGTTGGAGGGCAAGTCCAGCCTTCATACCGGCAAGGAGCGCTGCGGTGTAGTACGAGGGTCTGGCAACCAGAGTCCCACCGATGTTCTCGTAGAACCCAGGAGCGCACATCACCATTCGGTACGAGTTGCTGAATGGAAGGGCTGCGGCGATGTAGCTGGCCTTTGTGGCGAATGGGTTATCAAGACCGATGAAGGCGATGCGTTCCCGCTTCCCAGTGATGGAGCTACAGGTGTTCACGTGGGTGAGGACGAGGCTGTGGACTGCGGAATCACCACTTGCCACACACACAATTTGGACGTTCTGGTTGGAGAGGAGGTTCAAACCTTGGCTGAAACTCTCTGCGGTTGGTGTTCCACCATCCTGACCACCGGTAAGGTACCCGAGATTCCCGTTGGTTGGTGGCTGGGTAGCGGTTGGGGACGCCTTCTCCGCAGTCACCACGGTTGAGTTCTTGTTCACGATGTACACACACAACCCAAGGACTGCAGTGGTGGTGTACTTGGCCGTCTTCACATCCTGGTTGCTCACCGCATCAAGGTACCTCGATGGGAGTTCAGGATCAAGAAGGTACGGGGAACGGATGGCTTGGTACTTCCCAGTCTGGGAGATGGCCGCGATGAGTTTGGCCACCGTGTTGTAGTTGACGCTTGTCAGATCGAAGGAGAAGGAATCCTCTGGGATGATGTCACCGTTACTGTCTTTGGCCACAAGGGAGAGGGTGGTAGCATTACCGTCCGTTACGGTGATGGTGAGGGTGCAGGAGCTCCCAGAACCGAGGTACTGGATGTCGAAGACTGGACCGAGGTTGTCGAATACCTCAGTGACGTTGGCGAAGCTGTCGACGATGACGATCTTCTTCCCAACGCTTGAGCCATTCGAAACCCCAACCTGGACGGTGTTCCCTATGGTACCATAGTCACGGGCCTTGATGACCAGGGTCCCAAAGGACCGAGAAGCCTGGGTGATTCCTGAACCGGCAATCCGTACCGCGTAGACAACCCCTGCCCCACCCTGGTACATGAGTCGGATGAGGTCAAGGAGTTCTCCACCTTTCAGTGTCCGAACCGCCTCTGGGAAGGAGCGGAACTTCAGGACTTTGTTCACCTCTCCTCCCTTGGCAGGGCCAACCACACCAATGTTCACCACACCACCGGCGACCGGAGGGGTGAAGGCGGACACATCGGCGGAGGTGTATACACCTGGAAGGTCAATCGTAACGCCACCGAAGGTTTTAGCCATTGTGATGAAACCTCCTTTATGCGCGTTATACCGTGATGCTTATGATCACCCGATGGGAGAGCATCCCACTCGTTTCCATCTCAAAAGAGAACCGAAGTGTTCGGCTGTAGAGAGGTTCTGGTTGATCGGAGAGGTATTGGGGGACGATCTCTCCACAAGAGATCACCTGATTCTTCATCCCCAATCCGGCAAGGTACGTCCGGTCAGAGAGGAAGAGATGATGGAGAAGACGATGGATTAAGACGACCTCATCGACGTTCACTGAGAGGACATCGAAGGACACATCGTAGCTGTTGAGGTAGACGAGTTCCTCACCGTAGTTCTGGAAGTACACGTAGGAAGCTGTGTAGGTGGCATTGGGTTGTGGTTGGTCAGTCAGGACGATCCGACCTCGGTAGTGGTCGACAAGGTAGCGATCTTCGGGGAGTTCTCGTCCATCCTCGAAGATGGTGAGATGCTTGAGGGGGAAGTTCTTGACCTGTGCCTCATTCCCGTAGAACGTGATGACCTCACCAGTCACCTCCTTTTCCCGAATCGGATAGTCCATACCAATCCGGTCTCCTAGGTAGTTCACACTGGCCATCTCCGTGGCTACGGAGATGACGATGAAGGGAGGTTTGACGTTTGGTTTTGGGAAGACGAAGTAGCACGGGACTGGAAGGTACTGCACCGTCTTCCTTGCCCAGTCCTTGAGCCGGAGGTCGGCGGTGTTGAGGATGTAGTCGACGAAGTATGGGTTCCTACGGAGGAAGTCGAAGTAGTTTGTGATGTACCACTGGAAGAAGTGTTCGATGGTTGGGATCCCCAAAGGTTACTTACCCCCCTGGCCTCCTTCGAGTGCACGGAGAAAGGCTTGTAGGATCTCCTTCAGGTAATCTGGGAGGTACTTCATGAGGTATTGGTCGGCGAAGAGTTTCATGATCAGGTCTTTCACGTACTGGTACTCTCTCGGATTGTCGATGATTCCGGTAATGCCGTACTTCTCAATCTTAACGGTGATGGCTGCGAGGATAGACTGGAGGACCGTCCGGATGAGACCTTCCACCGATTGGTAGAGCTGCTCCTTCAACGCGTAGTATTCCTCGATGTCCCTCCTCGTGACATACCCTTGCTTTTGGCTCATCTCGATGAGCCAATCCTCTCTCTTCCGGATCTCCTCCTGAATCCTCTCAATTTCCTCACTGCTCAACGACAACTTCGTGAGTTCCCTTACCTCGCGCTTGCTGATGATGAACTCTGGAAGGTACATCCTCGTCATGTTCCGGAGGATGCCCTCCAACGACGCTCGGTAGGACGGGGAGACGATGTTGAGGATCGTCTCAAGGAGCTTGGTGAACTCCGCCTCCTTAACGGTTGGGGCAACGATACGGGTTCGAAGTTTTGGCGACTCCTTCGTGATGTACGCTGGGAAGAGGAGTTTGGCCAACTCCTTGAAGTCCTTCACGACGACATCTATCTTGAACTCGTACGTATCCGCTGCTCCCTCGGTCGATTTCCCAGACAACACAAAGATGAGATCCGCTACCCCTGGAATGAAGGGGAAGGGATCTGACTTTACGGTTACAGTCTTCTGTCCCCCCCGCAGCTTCTTCTGTACCTCAGCAACCAGATGTTCAATCACCCCTCGGTTAACCTTGATACGGAACCGTTTGAGGTGCTCCTCAATGTGATTCGTCAATGCTTCAAGATAACGGTTGATGAGTTGGTTCACCAAATCCACATTGAGCCGTAGTTCTTCGGTAATCGTAACCTCCACCTTGGACTTCTTGACGATCCGCTTCCGAGGGGTGGTCCTGAAGGTGTAGACCTTCATGAACACACCGTTTTGCACCTGGTTCCCTTCCCTATCGACAGAGGGTATAGTGATGGTGAGCTCTCCCTTGTGGAAGAGGTCTCGGATCCGCTCCACAGGGAGGTGACGCTCCTGAAAGAACCTCTGGAGCTCGGCGAAATTAACGATGAGGATCTCCTCCCTCCGCTCCCGCAGAGGGCTGGCCAATAGGTTGGTGAGCTCTTCCTCCCGTTCCACAGTGGGAAGGTTGAGCAGTTCCTGAATGGACGGTCGGGCGATCTCCTCCTCGAAGGCGGGGATGGAGAGGAGTTCGTACTGCCTCATCTCCACAAGATCCTTTAGGAAACTCTGGTAGATCCGTTCGTCGATCTTCTCCCTGATCCGCTTCTCCAAGTACTCGATCCCGTGGACTGCAGGGATTCCTGGGAGAATCGGACTCTTCTTCCTACTGACGGTGATGAACTTGACGAACCGTGGCTCGACCAGTGGGATGTACTTGGTACTCTCCGTTTTGGTGGTGAACTCCTCAACCTTCTTGAAGAGATCCGTGAAAGGTTGGAAGGTCTTCTCCCTCTCTAGATCGATCAGTGTTCCAGTCATCCACGCCACGTACTTCCGCTTCTTGTACGGACTATAGTGGTAAAGTCGCCGCCCTTCCGATTTGACGGCAAGGGGAACGATGACGTACTTCCTGTACTTCGTGGAAGGACGGAGGTAATTCCAGAGGGCCCCACCACGGAATCCCCGCTCGAAGATGAAGGGTAATCCAGGACGAATGGCGATCTCTATTCTCCCACCTTTCACCACCCTCATGATGAGACCACTCATGTAGATGTCGGCCTTCCTCTTACTTCCGAGCACCGTCAACGCGTGTTGGTAGAGTTCCTTCCGGAGTAAGGACAGGATACTCCTTGCCTGATTGATAACCCACAAACGGGGGGAGATCCGCTCTCGCATCCGCAGCTCTTTGAAGGTGACGGTGACGGGTTCACGAGTGACGACGTAGAATTTAGGGTGCCTCGACTGTACCCTGATCTTCTCTTCCCTAACCTCCTCCGCACCAATCACACTCTCCTCCTCGGCTATCCTCCCCAGTCGTACATCGCCTGTCGTTTCCTGCTCAACAACCTTGGGAGCGATGTTGATGACTTGCTTCTCTACGACACGCTCCTTGCCGAGTTGGAACACACTCTTCTGGAGTGCCTCTCTGGAAAGGAGCTTCATGAACTCCTCTTGGAACGCCCGCAGGACGAAGTCCCGATGGAACGGAACTTGGCTGTTGAATCGGATATAGAAGGGGAGCCGTGGGAAGAAGGGTAACACCACGGAGAGTCGAGCAGCCCGGAGTGGTTGCTTCTCAAGTTCCTCGTGAACCTTTCCCCTCCGGTACCTCCTCCCTATCACGTTGTAGTAGTAGGGAACAAAGTCGGTCCTGAACCTCCTCGTCTCCTCATCGATCTTCGACCAAATCTCACTCCTAGAGGCTGAGGTCTTCAACCCTTGGTTGATCTTGAAAATCTCCTGAAGGATGGTACTCACCGTATCCAGTTCGTACTTCCTCGGGGCGTTAATGACCATGAGTGGCCGCTTGCACCTCGGACACCGTAGGTGCTTCAGACCGAACCCATGCTCGGGGAGGATGAGGTACTGGATTGGGGAGAAGTAGAGGACACCATCAATGTGACGATCACAGATGAGGAGCTTCCTCTGCTCCACCTCTTCCACGAACCTCCGGTACAGGTCAGAGCGGAATTTGTCTTTACCCTCGATAGTCCCAACAACAGAGTTGAACTCTTCATGGACCTTGGCTATCGTCTTACACATCGTTGAAACGATCATTTCCGCATCTCGAATGAACTTCATCAACTGCTTTCTCAACTGCCCCTCATCCAAGGATTGACTAACCTTGTGGATCTTTGAGTTTCTGATGTTATTCAAAGCTTCGGTTATCGTATTGGAGGCCTTATCCACCAGAGTAATGATCGTCTTTATGGGTCGAGCATCGACAGGTTGGTGGGTGCGGAGGATCGACTCCATCTCACTCCTAACCTGAAACTCATCAACCGTGTCAAGGGATCCGAGATGGACCTTAAGGAGAGCGAAGTAGTAAACAAAGGTGGAGAGGCGAACATCTCGGAACTCCAGACCACTCTTACCTGCCTTCGCGAGAGTTACAATGTTCAGAAGCTCACGGAAGTAATCATTAATCTCCTTGATGTCCATAACGGCCTGGAGGAACTCCACGTTCCTGAGGAAGAACTCGTTCAGGTTTCGAGAGATCTCAACCGCCTTATTGAGATCACTATTGAGCGTCGTCCGAAGGTCGTTGAGATTCCTGACCACTACCCCTTCAAGAACCTTGCTCTTGAAGGTAGTCAGTCTCTGTAACCACGATGTGATTGTGATGATGAGGTTGGAGAGTTGAGAAGATTGCGATTCGTTCTCCTCGAGTGGGTTCATGTGTTCTGTTTCTCCTCGGTAACCAAATCCTCTCGTTGGACAAGGTACTGGTTCGGAAACATGACCTCTCTCCCCTGGTGGTCCCTCCAACCTCTTGCCTCATGGAGGAGGTTCACCACCATGTACATGAGAGGGGCCTGGTACCTGACGGTCACAACCGTCCCATCTTCTGGTGGGTCCGTAAAGGAGAGGACACCATTCTGGTACTGGTATGCATCCGGTGGGACAATGGTAACCCGTCCATGTTGGTCACGGTAGGTGACGAATTCAATGGTCCTTGGTTGGCGAAGAGGAAAAGTGACCATCCCTGAGGTGACCTGACGGGTCTCAAGGTATACGGAATCGTACTTTGGGACGATGATCCGATCCCGGAAGGCAAGCTTCACCGTAGACTTCGTGGTGAGGTACGCTGTCCCCCACAACCAGAACCCAGGACGGAGGTACTGAGGTACTCCTTGGACGTCGGTGAAAAGGGCTTTGATCTCCCAAGACTCATGATGGAAGAAGCCACGTCCATGACAGGTGGAACAGTACGGATCTGGTTGTCCGTACTCGTTGAGGCATGGGCAGAAGAGGCACTTCTGCCAGATGACGGTTACTCCCCGTTCCTCAATGAACTGGTCAGGGTGATCGGTCAGCTGGCGGTGGTACTGGAAGGGAATGGCGATCCCGCCGGTCCGAATCGGTTTAAGCGACAACGAAGTCGATCCCCCTGAAGGAGTGGGCAACCTGATCGTAGAAGTTCCTCACATCCTCTCGGTACTGCTTGATCCGAGGATGCTCCGCAAGGAGTGTAGTGCTCTGGGAGACACCATCAACGGAAATGGACTGCGACCCCACACTTGGCCCAACCACAAGGTCGATGAACATCTCCGCAAGGGTAATACAGGCCTCTTTGGCGATGAGCTCTTTGAGCGATGGAGGGACCTCCTCAAACCCAGCCCGGTACGTAATCCTCCACAACTTCGGAGCGTACTGCCACTGACGGAAGACGATGGGTAACCACAATCCTGCCCCAGTGATGATCATGGTCCCCATCCTGCCCCAAGTTGGGAAAAGTTGCATCTGACCTTTCTCGTTGCTCAACCGGACCCAGGATGGATCGATGACCAACGCTGACTGATCCCCAAAGACCATCTCCACCTTATGGACGGCAATCACTGGACGTTGGTAGAGGTCAATGTACGCCCAGTTGACGTAGTCACAAACGTAGTAGTCGTGGTACTCGACGATGTCCCTTGGTTCAATGACGATGTTCAGGGATCGTTCCACACGGTCCTGGGCAGCCAAGATGATGTTCTCAAGTACCGTATCGGGGAGGGGTGACCCTGAGGCGTTGTAGATCTCCAGTCCCCAGAGGTAGTTGTTCTTCACAAAGGCCGGGGAAATAACCGCCATCTTCTCACTTCCTCACGTAGTAACCATAGAGGTTGGCCTTGAGATCACCATTCCCGGAGAAGGTGAAGGTGACGGGTTGGGCCAAGTCGACGTTGAGGGAGATTTTCGGTGAGAAGGTGAAGGTCCCTGAAAACGTAATCGAGAAGATTGGGTCGTTACCTTCTCGGATGGTGAAGGTCCCCGAACCTGAAAGGACGATATCGGTGATGGTGAACATCATCTTCGTATTGGTTGGGAATGTGTAGGTGGCTAGGTTCGTCCCTGAGAAGGTGATGGCGACTGGACGGTTGAGGGAGGCTTGCGATTGGGCCATACCCATATCGGTGGCCACGAGTTTCCTTTGGGACATACCCCCTCACCTACTCTTCCTTCTGCTCGTCTTTCTTCTGTTCGTCCTTCTTCCGCTTCGCCGACCTGTAGACCTTCTCGTCGAGAGGTTCCGTCTCTACAACCTTCTTCTCCTCTTCTCCATCCACATCGTCCGGTCCAACCTCTCGTGGTTCCTGCTGGACTTCTTCCTCAACAACCTCATCAACCGGTTGGAAACCGTGGATAGAGAGGAGGGCTTCATAGAGCTCTCGGCTCGGAACAACTCCAATGCCTTGAAGGTCGAACTCAATCACACCATATGCTGAGATGACTCGCTGTCCGGCAAGCGATGGATTCTTGATCCGGTACATAACGTCCTCCTTCTGATTCCGTAGGGTTTCATAAGCCCCCGCACGGGGCGGGGGCAGGATGGTTACTCAAGCTGGCTGTTGTCGATCCGTCCGATGTTGCGAATGGTGACGATCTTCCGTGGAGCGTATACGACGAAGGTGGCGTACATGAGGAGCAACCAACGGATCGCTGGCTGGATCTGGGCCAATGGTACCTGGGTAAGGGGCATGAGTTCGAGGAATTCGAGGACGTTGCTGTTGAACTCACCAAGGAAGGCGGTGTGGTAACCAGGCATCTGTCCGTTCTTGTCGCTCCAAGTGGTGATGCCACCAGCGCTCTCGGAGGCAGTTGGAATAGCCTTCACCCAGTAGAACTTCCCACCGTTGTCTGAACGGTAGATGTTGAAGTAGGCAGGAGGATTGGCGAGGGTGCTGGAGTTGGTGATGGTCAGGTTAATGCTCTTCCCGAAGTCGGCAGAGGTGAGAACGACTGCGCTTGACTCAACCGGTGCTGATTCGCCGAAGCGATTCACTGCGGTGACTCGGTACTTGATGGTTGCACTGTCGACGCGGAGCTTGTGCCACTCAGCACCATTCGGTGTGGGGTTGATGGAAACCGTCACACTGGCTGGAGCTGTTGCAGCGTTCACATGGGAGGCTGCAGTGGGAGCAAGACGGAGTGGGTTCCGGAAATCTCCCTTCCCAAGGAAGAAGACTGGAACTACGCCAATTGGACCACCCTGGGTCCTGATGACATCAATCGGTGCACCAATGGCGTAGCCGCCCTCTTTGGTCGGGAGGAGGACACGTTGCATACCCATGATCTGCTTGATGAGGTCCGAGTAGATGGCTGGGGAGACGTAGAGACGATTGGGGAAGCCGTAGTTGTCAAGGACAACCTGGACGATGTCGTTGATCGTTGCTTCCGTGAGTGGTTCACCGGCCAGATCGAAGACCTCCTCCACCTGGTTGTAGAGGCCGTCGAATTCGTACCACTCTCCACCACCAGGACCGAGCTTCGAGTTCCCCCAGAAGAGGGCAAGCTCCAACTGCCTGGCGAGGTGACGAGCACCAGCCATGTTCTCTGCAGCGATGACGTTCATGATGTGGGTCTGAACGAGGGTGGCGACGTGGTTCACGATACGGAGCGTCCCGAGGTACTTCACATGGGCAATCCCTCGGGCGAAGTCGGCGTTGTCCTCATACGGTGGGTTCTCACCAGCGGGGAGGAAGAGGTTCTCCGAACGACCGTAACCGTACAGTTTAATGTACTGGACGACGTTGGAGAGGGCCTTCCCCTTGGGGACTTCTCGGAAGAACCTGAAGTGTTCCTCCGTGTAGGTGATGACCTTGAGTGTCTGCTCCACAACCTCAGCACGGAGTGGAGCGACACCAGAGGTCAGGTTGAAGGGGTTGATCTCGTACCCAATCTCCGTAGCCTTTCGAATCTCGGAGATGATCTGTTGATCCGCAAAATCGAAACCATCACCTAACGTATGAATCCCATTTAGAAGCATCTGATGAGTACACCTCCAGCTCCATTTACAGGTTTAAGAGTTTCTTAGTCCTTTCGCTGAGCACATCAACGCTCTTTGTCGCATCAAACTTCGCGAGTTCATCGGGAGGAATGGATCCGTTGACCACAAGTTCAAAGAGCCGGTTACTGATGTCCGTCAAGTTCACGCTCTTTTTGGTCTCCTCCTCAGGGAAGCGGTTGATCACCGAGACCGACTTCTTCACCGGCTCCCGTTCCAATCGCTCCAGCCGTTTCTGGAGCTCAACAACGATGTTGGCCAACTCATCCACACTCCCACACAACGTGGTAATAGCCTTGGAAAGGTTTGTGACAATGGCCTTCTCTCGCTCCTCCATAGTCCTTGCCACCTCAGCAAATTGTTTCCCAATCTGGGCTGTCTTCTCAGCGGTTTTTGTGACCATCTCGAGGATAGTGGTGAGTTGTACCCCTTTCACGACAGCTTCCTCACATAGAGTCTCGTCCCCACTTTCCTTCGTGTCCGCTGTGGGCGCCTCTTCACCAGACGAACACCTGGGGCTGGCTTCCGCCGCATTGTTGGTGTTTTCCTGAGTTTCACTGAGCACTTCCTCCTTTACCTGTTCTTCTGCCACTTGTGTTTCCACTCCCTTCTTCGTCTCCTCCACTTCCTGACTAATACCGAGCAACCGATTCAACTCCTCAATGGACTTGAGGAACTTCTCCTTGAGACTCAACGCAGTACACCTCCATCTTCCTCTTCATAGAGATCCAGAATGCGTTTGAGTGCCTCCGTGGTGAGTAAGGCATAGATGAGGGCTTCCTCTCTGGTGAGCTCCCCTTTCTTGCGGAGTTCAGAGAGGATTGACTCCTTGTTCCTGAGAAGGTACGTGAGGATCTTCGCGGTCCCAACGATGAACTCCTTTCGGAGTGGGTTGGTCCCTGAGACCATCTCATAGGGGTTGATGACGTAGAGGGCTGGGGAACCGTCAACCTGGACGGACTTCACGATCGCATCAAGGTAGGTGTTCGTGTTCACCGGTTTCCTGGTGATGGCCACATCGTACACGCGGAACCCTCGGATGATCCCTGGAGGATCGCTCGCGTACCGAGTGGCTTTCCCTTCAATGGAGAAGTAGAGTTTCCTTGGGATGTTCTCCCGTTTGAGACGAACGATGAGGTCCCAGAGTCTGTCAGCGACTGGGTGGTTCTTGAAGAGCTCCCCAGCAACGTAGAACCCATCCTCCGTCACCTTACACTCCTCTTTGTACGGGAATCCGACGATGTACTCTGGATCGTCCTTGTGTTCGTAGTTGAAGAACCCCCGCTCCACAAAGGGAGTGATGTCGAGGAACTGCTGGAGGATGATGTCCCCATCATCGTCCACATGTCCTGAGGAAGCACGGCCGAAGATGTACCGCTTCCCTTCCCCAGATTCATCATAAGACTTCTGCACATCGATTTCCGTCCAGAAGAAACGGCTGAAGTTCGTGATGAGGTCATCCATCGAGATCACCGTGTTGGAATTGGTAGAAGATTGGGAACAGGCCAAACCGTTCAATGTGGACCGTTCCGAATGTTGCCACCCGTTTCACCGAGCGGAAGTAGTAGATGAGTGGGGAGTGGTAAATGAGTTTGAGGAGCCTACCTCCTTCGGCCACAACCTTCCGAAGGAGTGGAGACCTTGGCTTCCCCCCTTCCAACCTTCCCACACAGACCGCCACATAGCACACCCCTTTCTTCCTCCCCACCTTCAAGTGCACATCCTTCCAGTACTTGATGTAGGCGAGGATTCCTGGACGGACAGAAACCACGATGTCTGGACTGTAGACGGTGCTTTTGATGAGGTATGGGTAGACGGCTGCTCGTCGTTTCGGGAGGAGGATCTGTTTGAGCTTCCGTATGATGCCAAACCGTTTGAGGATCTCCTCCCCCTCAATCGACTTCTTCCGTTCAACCTCAAACACCACCTTATTCCCCAACACATCCCTGTCCCGTTTCAGTGGCCGGCCAACGAGGACAGGGTGTCCTCCTTGGATGGCGGCAATTTCCCTTGAGATGAGGTGAAGGAGTCCAAGCACCCCTTTCACATTGAGGGTACCGTACTCTTTCTCATCCAGAGCCCTCAGGTACTCCTTCACCTTCCGGGCAATAGCCCCGGAGGATGGGGCATCCTCCGGGGTCGGGAGGTGGGAGAGGTGGGATGGGTTTGGGGGGCCTTCCAGATCGGGAAGGCGGACTTTGAGGGGGTAAGTGTACGAGGGCACTACCACCGACTCACCCGTGTGGGGGTTCCTTCGGGTGTAGCCGGATCGAATTCCCGTCCCACTCAAACCAACCAACCTCACGCTGAGGTGTAGGACTTATTCGTCTCGAGCTCCAGCTCCGTTCCCTCCGGAACGGTCTTCAACTTCTCCTCCGTTCCCACCTTGCTCGTCTTGAGGCTCGGTGTCACCTCGAGTACCTTCTCGAAGTCCGTCTTCTTCGTCATCGTCTTCCTCCTTCCCTCGTTTCCCAACGAGCAATTCAACGAGTCTCAGGATCTCATCCCGCTCTTCCTTCAGATCCTCAAACTCCATATCCGTATCCACTCCTACTTTCGCTTCAAGTTGGGCCAACTCGGCGAGTTTCCGTTTGAGCTCAATCGTTTCAGAGAGGAGCTTCATCTCCTGGAGCTTGAGTTGGTACTCAAGTTGCTTCATCTGGAGTCGGTAGTTCACAAACGTGGAGTCAAGGAGCATGTCCCCATCGGGAATCGGCTCAAGGTCCTCTTCCCGACGAATCTCATTGATCGTCTTGTAGGTCCGGACTTCAATCTCCTGGGCCTTCAACCGTTCAAGACCCATCCTCCTGTCCAAACCTTCGAATACGAAAACGAAGTCCGGATCAATCTTCGCTACAATGTGCTTGTTGATGAAGTTGGCGATGAAGTCTAAGAGTGGGTAAAGTCCCTTATCCCGTGACTGGCGGAGTTTCACCTCGTACGAGTTGTCAAAGAGGGCAGACTCGTGGGAATCACCACTACCACCACGACTCGGGAAGTTGATCTCCGCAGGGTCAATACAGTACACGGCACAGATGACATTCACCAGGTAATCCATCCAGGCACTGAACTCCATATCCGCGTTCGACTTCTGGAGCTCAATGAATTGAATGTCTGGAGCCGAGACAATGGGCATCTTCCAGGCCCCAGTGAGTCCCGCCACCTGTGCCTGCCACTGTCTCCGGAAATCGTCCAACTTCTCCTTCGTTAAGTTTCCACCTTTAAAGTTCAAAATCCCCTTTGGAAGTGCCCCCTGACTGAAGTACCTACCATTGTAGCTGGAAGCGTACAGCTGCCACGTAATTTCCTTCATCGTCATCTCAAGTTCCGAGAACCCATACCCGTACACTTCCACATTCGTCCTCGGGTAGAACACACCATACCCAAGTTCGTCAAAGGTGAACTCCGCCACCTGTCTCCCATTCACCACTTGCACATAACCAATGTCATCCTTAGTGAGCAGTCGAAACCGTCCATCCGTCTTATAGGCCTCTTCAGGAA